>DATDRS010000001.1:0-4795 GCA_035291605.1 Anaerolineales bacterium
GTCGAGAAAGGGCGCAGGTGGTTCAGCCGAGCGGTTGTACTCAATTTTCACGGCGAATGACTTTTCGATAGGGGAAATGGTACACTCGTTGTTGCTCGCGCACCTGTCCGATACAACGCGGCACATTTCCGTATTTGGTGTACACGGCTTCAGCTACCGCGTCGAAGTTAGGGCCTACAGCGCCAACTTGCTCGTTGACAATGGCTACCCATTGACTGGGGTAATTTTGCAACAATTCGGGCCGCAGGCGCTGAAACGCCGCCCACTGCTTTTCAAATTCCGGGTCAACTGGCAAAGGGGCGTAAACAGGCGGCTCTGACGGCTGACGGACTGACGCAAGCTGAGGCTTCAACGCCAGCCACTCCTGATACTCGGCATACGGCACGATCGCCGCCACCGGCTCGCCGTTTTTACGGATGATGATGGTCTCGCGCCCGACGGATTCGTCGTCAGGGTCCACGGTGTACGGCGCGTTCACTTCGCGTAGCGTTTGTCTCGTCATGGCGCACCTCGCTAAATGGATTATACTCCTATCCGATTTTCGATTGCAGAGAAGGAGACACACTCATGACCGTTCTCGAAGCCAAACAAGTCAAGAAGCAATACCAGATGGGCGAGGTCACCGTGAGCGCCCTCGGCGGGGTGAGCCTGGTGGTCAACAAGGGCGAGTTCGTCGCCATCATGGGGCCGTCGGGGTCGGGCAAGTCCACGCTCCTGCACCTGCTGGGCGGGCTGGACGTCCCCAGCGACGGGGAGATCACCCTCGCGGGTCAGCCGCTCTCCAGGCTGAGCGACAACGAGATCACGGTCGTGCGCCGCCGCAAGGTCGGGTTCATCTTCCAGTTCTATAACCTGCTCCCGACGCTCACCGCCGAGGAAAACGTCAGCCTGCCGCTGCTGATTGACGGCCAGAGCCTCGACAAGCACAAAGACAAGATTGACCGCCTGCTCGCCCTGGTGAGCCTCACCGACCGCAAGCACCACAAGCCCGACCAACTCTCCGGCGGCCAGCAGCAGCGCGTCGCCATCGCCCGCGCCTTCGTCAACGACCCCGAAATCGTCCTCGCCGACGAGCCGACCGGCAACCTCGACTCCAGGTCCGGCACGGCGATCCTCGAGCTCCTGCGGAAGACGTGCGACGAACTGGGCGCGACGATTGTGATGGTCACGCACGACCCGCGCGCCGCCTCCTTCGCCGACCGCGTGGTGTTCCTCAAGGACGGTCAGATCGTGCGCGAGCTGAAGAACCCCGACCACGGCCACAATATTCAGCCGATCATAGACGTGATGGCGGGATTGGAATTGTAGATTGCTGATGACTACTCACCGGGGCCAGCATCCTGAGCGGAAGCCCGCGTCCTGACCGAAGTCGAAGGATTGCGGGCTGTAGTCGAAGGATGCGCTTCCATATCAGCAATCAACAATCGTCAATCATCAATCCTCGGGAGGTTTCGCTATGCCCGATTCTTCGCCAGAACTCCAGCGCTACCTGGAACGCGCCCTGCCTGAATTGGAAGAGGAGTTGGCAGTGTACCGCGAGCAGGCCGCGGGCGCACGGCGCGGCCCCGGCGACGCATTGCAAGACCTCGTCCCCGCGCTGCGCCAGCGCGTGTGCGCCGAGTGGAAGTGGTGCGACAAGCGGCAGGACGCCCGCTTTGACGACCCCGTGAACATCGCCGCGCTCCTCGTCACCCTCCTCGCGCCCGACGCGCTGCGGTGGCAGGTCCCCGCCGCCCTCCTCGCCGTCATCCTCGTCAAGCGCGGGCTGGATGCGTTCTGCGAGTGCCCGCCGTTGGGAGAATAGGGGAAGCGATGCCACTGCCGCCCGAACTCCGCGTCGAAATCCGCAAAGTCGGCGACAAGTTCCACGCCGTGACCGAGCGCGCCAGCGGCGGGGAAGTTTGCGCCAACACCTTCGACCACGACCCCGGCAAGTTGATTCACTTCGAGCCGCAGTGGATGCTGGAGAAGGGCGCGCGCCTGCCCGCCGAGGCCCTGCGGCAGGACGCGGGCGCGGATAATACGGCGCGGCCTCCCGACGACCGCCTGCTGATTCAATACGGCCAGCGCCTGTACGGTTATCTCTTCGGGGATGGGCAGAAGCTCAAGAGTTTTCTGGAGTTCAACGACGCCTACCGCCCGCAGGCCCGCCTCACCCTCTGCCTGCACCCCGACGCCGCCGAACTGTGGAGCCTGCCGTGGGAATATCTGCACGACGGTCAGGAGTTTTTGTGCCTGGACGGCAGGCTGCTCCTCAGCCGCCTGCCGCTCAAACTGGGAGAACTCTCGCCCGCCGGGGCCGCGCCGCCCCTGCGCCTCCTCGTCGTCATCGCCGGGCCGGACGACCAGCACGAGCTGGACTTCGAGCGCGAGCTGGCCGTGATTCAAGACGCGCTGGACGACGCCATGCGCGCCGGACAGGTGGAGGTGGATTTCCTCGACGACGCCACCTTCCCTGCCTTGCAGGACGCCCTCAGCCGCAAGCCCTATCACGTTCTGCACTACACCGGGCACGGCGCGTATGTGGAAAAAGAGAAGCGTGGCGTGCTGTGCTTTGAAGACGACGAGGGCAAGACCGACCGCGTCGGCGCGGACAAGTTGCGCCCGCTGTTGGTGGGGCGCGATTTGCGGCTCGTCGTGCTCTCCGCCTGCCAGAGCGCGAAGACCAGCGGGCTCGAGGCCTTCGACAGCGTGGCGACCGGCCTGCTGCAGGCCGACCTCCCGGCGGCCCTGGCGATGCAGTTCGGCGTGCTGGACGATTCGGCGATTGAGATGGCGCGCGTGTTTTACACCGAACTCGCGCGCGGGCGCTCGCCCGTCGAGGCCCTGCACCAGGCCCGCCAGGCCATGCGCCACCACGACGAAAAACGCCCGCCGGAAGCGCGGCGCTTCGATTGGGGCGTGCCCGCCCTTTACCTCCGCGCGCCCGCGATGCGGCTGATTGATCCTGCCACCGTCGGGGCAGGCCCTGCGCCTGCCCTGGGGCATCCGCAAGGGATGCCCCTACGGGATCTCGGCGGGATGCCCCGGCGCGATTTCGGCGGCCTGCCCCTCCCGCGCGTGTTCGTGGGGCGGCGGCCCGAACTGCGCGGACTGCGCCGCGCCCTGCGCGGCCGCCTCCCCGCCCTCTTCGTGCGCGGCATCGGCGGCGTGGGCAAGAGCACGCTCGCGGCCAAACTGCTGGAGCGGCCCGGCGCGCAGCTGGATGGCGCGCTCGTCATCCGCTGCCACGAACTCTCCCTGCCCGCCGACGCGCTGACCAAGCTGGCAAACTTCTGGCAGGCGCAGGGCATCGCGGGCCACGCCGAGGCCGCCGCCCTCCTGCTCGATTCCCGCCACGACCCCGCCGACCGCGCGCGGCAGGCTTTGCAGATGATTGCGGACCGCCGCTACCTCGTCGTCTTCGACAACCTCGAAACCTGGCTCGAACCTCCCCCCGACGCATCACGCCTCACTGCCCACGCTCCCCACATCGCCGACCCGGCCCTCCGGGCCATCCTCCACGGCCTCCTCACCGCCCGCGCCAGCACAACCTTCCTCTTCACCTCGCGCCACCCCTGGGCGGAGGTGGAGAGCCTGCCCGCCAGCAACCGGCGGGAAGTCCAACTGCCCTCCCTCACCCTGCGGCAGGCGGTGCTGCTCATGAACGCCCTCCCGCGCCTGAAGGACGAGCCGCTGAAGGACAAGCTCGCCGCCTATCAGCGCGTGGGCGGCCACCCCAAGACGATTGAGCTGCTGGACAGCTGGCTCTCCGACGGCCGCACCCTGCGCGCCCTGCTCGACGACCCCGCGCTGGGCCGGATGCTGGCCGAAGAATGGGAACGCTATTTCCTCGACGACCTCCTCGCCCGCCTCGCCCCCGCCGAGCGTGACGCCCTGACGGCACTCGCCATCCTCGAAGAACCCTTCTGGTGGGAAATGGCGCGCGACTTACTCCCTCTCCCAGCGGGAGAGGGCCGGGGCGAGGGAGAAACCCAATTGCTCCTCTCCCATTTCCTCGACCTCTCCCTCATCCAATTCCACGCGCCGGGAACAAAAGCGCCCTGGTACACCCTCCACCCCGTCGTGCGCGACTACCTGCTGGGCCGCCTCACCGCCGATGGCACACGCCGCGCCCTGCACCTCCGCGCCGCCGAATACTACGGCAAACCGTTTGTGGAAGCCGCACAGCAGGTCGTGGCGCAGAGTGACCAAACGGCGACCGAAGAGCAAATTGAATCGCTGGCCCGCAGCAGGGTTGGCGTCGTCGGCGCGTGGGTGGGGCAGACGCAGGACGTAGAACATGCCCGCGACTCTATGAAGCGCGCGCTGGCGTGGCAAAACCACCTCTTCCTCGCCGGGCACGCGTACGCGGACCCCGCCGGACAAGTCGTTACCGCTGTGCACGATGTCCTGGCTCGCTGGGGGCAACGCGACGCGGCGAAAGCCCTCCTGCGCCGCAGTATTGACTCGCTGGAGGGCTTCGATCGCGCCGTCGCTGAGATGAACCTGGCGACCCTGCTCATGGACGAGGGCCGCCTGGCCGAGGCGCTGGCGACTTACGAGCAGGTGTACCAGACCTTTGCCGCGCTGGATGCCAGAGGGCAGATGGCAACGGCCTTGGGGCAAATGGGTATTGTGTATCAGGTCATGGGCAACTATGACCGGGCCATCGAAAAGCAGTCGGAGTCGCTGAAAATAGAGCGCGAGATAGGGAACGAAGAAGGCCAGGCCATCAGCCTGCACCAACTCTCGATGCTCTACCAGATAAGAGAGGACTACGACACGGCCCTCCAGCACAGCCGGGAGGCGGGGG
>DATDRS010000002.1:0-6841 GCA_035291605.1 Anaerolineales bacterium
TTAACGTAGGAGAAACCGTCCTTGACGTTCAAGACGCCGAATGAGAGATTCGATTTGTCGTTGGGCGACAGGAATTGCTTGAGTTCAAGCGTGAATTGAATCTCCACGTCGCCTGCCAGGGGTAAGTAGATGCCGTACTGCAGTCCGCGCCGATGACCCATCAGCGTCAACTTTTACCCGTCATCAGCAGCGGCTTGAAAAGGGCGCGATTGAACTCTGCAATCCTCTCCGGCCCCAGCCGTTCTAGTTCCTGCCGGGCCGCAAGCGCATCGGCGCGGAGTTGGGCCACGTTGACGCCCCGGCACTCGTCGGGCAGGGGGTCGAGCCACTGCCGCAGGCGGAAGAACATCTTCATCGCGCCGTTGTAGTTCCCGCGCTCGATCTGCAGGTAGGCCACCGCCACCTGCAATATGCCGCGATAGAGTTCGCGGGCCGGGCCGCTTTCCTCGTTCCAGGCGTGCTCCAGCACCTCGTGCGCCTCGAAATACTCCCTTTGGTTGAATAAGGCGATGCCCTCTTTCGCCAGCGCCGAGAGCGCGCCCGCGCAGTCGCCGGCAAGGGTTTCGGCGTCCACGACGCGCGCATACTTTTCGATCAGTTCGGGGAGCGCGGTGACCAACCGGCTCTTGGCGACCACCGCTTCGCATCCCACGTCAATGGCGCGGGCGCGCAGGTCGAGGTCGGTGTGCGGGCCAAAGGCGATCACGGGGATGCGCCGCGTGGCCGCCGAGGACTTGAGCGCGGCCACCCACTCGGGCCACGGGAGGACCGTGCTGCTCAGCTCGACGATCACCAGTGCGGGCTGCCACTCGACCACGCGGGCGATGAAGACCGAGCCGCGCCCCGTGAGAGGTTCGCCAGTGCGCCCGAAGTTCACGGCGGTTTCGGACATCCCCGGTTCGAGCGCCTCACCCTTCTCGATCCATTGCACGCGAAAGCCAAGCGCCTTCACCGCGTTTTCAATCTGCACGGCGAAGAAGAGATCGGACACCAGGCTGAGGACGAGCGGCGGCTGCGCCATGGTCTCCATTGTAGCACCGCAACGCGCTTTGCCGTATAAAGTTATGGATAGCCGGTCGGCGTGCTGTCTGGATAGCCGCTCCGAGTGGTCGGCGTGGCTGGCGGCTGCGGCGTCGAGGTCGGCGTGGCCGTGCCTCGACGTGGGGAGGGAGTGGATGTCGGCGTCCGGGTCGAAGTCGGCAGGGTCCGGGGGGGCGGGGTGTTGGTGTTCGTGGGCGTCGCACTGGTTGCGGCCAGCGTGGTCGTGATCGTCGCGCTGGCCGCCGCTGCGGTTGCCGGAGGCGCGCCGACAGTCTCGGTAGCCGAGGCCTGCGGCTGTGCGGTCGGCGTTTCATTCGGATTGGGCGTGAAAGTCGCCGTCCACTCGGGTGGGAAGGTGGGGACGGCCGAGGTCGGGCTTGCAGCGCCGATGGCCGTGGCGGTCGGGAGGGAGACGGCGAGGGGCGCGACGGGCGTCCCGGGCGGAAACGGATTCAGCGGCAGGTTGGGGTTGACGAAGATCAGGCCGAAGCACAGGCAACTCAACCCCGTCAGGCCGAGCAGGAGCGCCGTGAGGATGTCCCACGTCGCGGCCGATTTCCGGGCAGGCTTTTTCCTCGCAGGGGTTTTCTGCAGAGAGGGTTTCTTGGGGGCAGGTTTCATTGGAAGGTGTCAGGCCTGGAATTTTTCGGCGCGCGCCACGCGGTCGCGGATGGGCGGGTGCGAATACAACAGGAACACCACCCAGGGTTCGGGATCGGCCTCCGCGAGGTTCTGGTTGGCGAGGCGCGTCATCGCATTGATGAACGCCTGCGGTTTGCGCGTGGCCTGGAGGGCGTAAGCGTCCGCGCGGACTTCGCGCCAGCGCGAGTAGGCGTTGTTGACCGGCATCGTCACGACGCCGAAGACGCCCAGCGTCAGTGCGAAGAGCGGCAGCGCGCCGATGTCCGCCGGGCCGGTGAAGCCGAAGGCCTGCGCGCCCCACTTGAGCGCGAGCGAGGCCAGGTAGAGTCCGGCGAGCGTGACCGCTGCGCTGACGGCAATGCCGAAGGGAATATCGCGGTTGACGTGGTGGCCGAGTTCGTGCGCGATCACCGTCTCAACCTCGTCGGCGGTGAATTCGTTGAGCAGCGTATCGCCGAGGATGATGCGCCGCGTGTTGCCCAGCCCGCTGAGCGCGGCGTTCGCCGCTTTGGTGCGCTGGCTCATATCAAAGCGGAACACGCCGCTGACTTTTGTCCCGGCGCGCCCGGCCAGCGCCTTGAGCCGGGCCGCGAGTTCGGCATACTCCTCGCCCAGCGGGACGTACTTGTTAAACAGCGGCATGATGAGCACCGGGGCGAGGTTGGTGAGCAGGACAACGAAGACGACGTAACCGCCCGCCGCCCACAGCCACCACAGCGGGCCGGTGACGCGCAGGAGCCAGTACACCCCTTCCAGCACCGGCAGGCCAATGACCGCCGCCAGCAGGAGGCCCAGGAGTTGGTCTTTGACCCAACCGCCGAGTGTCTGCGTGGATTGGTCGTAGCGGTGGGGCAGGGCGAAGCCGGAATAGTAAGCCAGCGGGAGATCGAGAACCTCAAACGTGAGATAGAAGACCGCGCCGAACGCGGCAACCAACAGCCAATCATTCTGGGTAAACGTAAGCAGCCAGTTTTTAAGCGCCAACGCCCAGCCGAAGGCCAGCCACGCGAGCGTGATCAGGCCGCTGTAGCCCAGGCCCACGAAGAATAACCGGCGGCGGAGGCGCGCGTACCCTTTGGCCTGCCTCTGGCGTTCGGGGTCGAGAGGGAGCGCGGAAGTCATGCGCGGATTGTAATGTCTGGCGAAAGGACTGGCAAGGGGAAAGGGGAAAACGCCCAGGTTTACCCTCCCCCTCAGGTGTGCTAGAATTTCGCCGTGTGGGCGAACCAGCGGGTTCGCTCGCGTTTTGTCCGCCTATGTCGCCTCTGCTCCCGCTCATCCTCCTGGCCCTCGGCGTTGGGTTGCTGGTCTCCGGCGTCCTGCCCCGCTTCCGCTTCGCCGGGCTGGTTGCGATCGGCGCGACCTCGGGGGCGCTGCTCTCCCTGCTGTTCCTGGCGTTTCGCCTGCCCTCGGAGGCGACTCTGTCCTACTGGGGTCCGGCCTCGCTCCTGCCACTGGGGTTGGTCCTGGCGGTAGATCGTCTGGCGTGGCTGTTTGCCGCCGGGATCCTCACGGTGACGCTGGCGACGCTCCTCACCGGGGTCGCGCGACCCGGCGGGAGGCGCGTCGTCGTGCGCGGCGCGATGCTGCTCATGGCGTTTGCCAGCGTGGCCGCGGTCTTTGCTGACAACCTGATCACGCGCGTCATGGCGTGGGCCGGGTTGGACCTGATCTATTTCCTCGCGCTCGTCGTCCTCGCCCGCAGCGAGGGGATGGAGCCGCAAGCCGTCCTGAATCTCTCCTTCAATTCTATCGGCACACTCCTCGCGCTGGCGGCCGCCATGCTGATCAGCCGCGAGAGTCCGGCGCTGTCGCTCCGCGATGCGGCGCTCACGCCGCAATCCACCGTGCTCATCACCCTGGCGGCGGCCTTCCGACTGGGCCTGTTCCCGCTGCACCTGGGCCTGCCGGCGGAGGCCACCATCCGGCAGGGGCTGGGGACGGTCTTGCGCCTGATCCCGGCGGCGGTGGCGCTCGAAACGATGGCGCGGCTGGCCGTGTTCGGGTTCGCGGAGGCGGTGCAGCCCTGGCTGACCCTGTTCGGGGCGGCGGCGGCGCTCGCCGGCGCGATTCAACTCTGGAGCATGGACGATCCCCGGCAGGGACTCACCTACGTGGTCATCGCTTACTCCGGAGTTGCCTTGCTGGCCGGTATGACGGGCGGCGCTCAAGCCAGCCTCGCGCTTGCCGCTCACTCGCTCACCCTCCTGCTTGGCGGGGCGCTGCTGTTTCTCTTCAACGGGCATGACGAGCAGCATCCTCGCCTGACGCTCTTCCCGTTGTTGGGCGCGGCGGCGCTGCTGGGTGCGCCTTTGACCGTTGGCTTCGTGGGGTGGGCCGGTCTCTACAACGGCCTGCTGGAAGCGCGCAGTTGGCCTACGTTAGTCGGCGTCGTGCTCGCGCACATCATCCTGGCCGGCGGTTTGCTCCGGACGACATTCTGGCCGGGGCAGCTGCTGGAAGGCGAGCCGCTCGTGCGGACATCCTATCTTGCCGGGCTGCTCTTGCTGGCCGGCGCGTCAATCCTCGCTGGAGGGTTGACGACCAGCGGGTGGATGGACAGGCCGGCCGCGGGTCTGTTTGGTCTTTCAGGATGGTCGAGTTTAGCGCCGCTGGGGTTTGTGGCTGCGACAAGCGCGCTCGGCTTTGGCCTGTGGCGATTTGAGGCGGCGATCCGCGAGCGAGCGGAGGTCGCCGCCGGGACATTGACCGCATTCATCCGCCTCGACCGGCTCTACCGCCTCGCCTGGGGCGTGATTCGCGGCGCGAGCTGGATGATTAATACCCTGGCCGCCATCCTGGAAGGCGAGGGGGCGGTGCTGTGGACGCTGGTCGCCGCCTTGCTCCTGGTGTTGTTATTCAGACGGTAGGCTTCAGATGTCTCAATTCGCAACTCCGGCCCTCGTCGGCATTTTGATCACGGCGGCCTTGCTGGTCATCACGAATGACTGGCGGCTGAGCTTCGCCGCCCTGGTGGTCCAGTACGTGCTGATGGCGGCGCTCATCGCGCAGATCGTCCTGTGGCAGGTGGCAGTGGTCAAAGCCCTCGTCGGCGTGTTCGTCGTCGGCATTTTCAGCCTCACGGGGCGGCAGGCGAATTTTGGCCGCCGCGCCGGGGTGGATTTGCTGCTGTCAGGATCTCTGCGCTCCTTCGTCCGTTTCGAGTTCCCCACCGGCCTGCCGTTTCGCTTCCTCGCGGCGGTGATGACCATCGTCGCCGCAGCGTACACCGCGAGCCAGCCGGGCTTTGCCTTTCCCGGCCTGCCGCCGACGTTGAACGTGGCGTCCTATGCCCTCCTCGCCCTGGGCCTGCTCAATCTCGGCCTCACCGAAGAGCCGATGAACGCCGGCATGGGATTGCTGACCGGATTGATGGGGTTCGAGTTGATGTACGCCGCGGTAGAGCCCTCGCTGGCGATTGTGGCCCTGCTCGCCGCCGTCAATTTTGGCGTCGCCATGGCGACGAGCTACCTGGCGCTGCTCCGCTATGCTGCGACCGAGAAGGAGCCGCCCGGCTGATGGCCGCGCCGATCCTCTTCGTCGCCCTCCCGCTGGCGGCTGCGCCTCTCCTTTACCTGCTCCGCCGCTGGCGCAGAGTCGGGACCGTGCTGGCCGCTGGCCTGGCGCTGTGCCTCACGCTGCTGGCCCTGGGCCTTCCGCTGGATCAACCGCTGGCCCTCTTGGGCGGGACGATCATCAGAAGCTCTATGACGGTGCTGGGGCGCGCCTTTGAGATTGACCCGGTGGACCGCCTGGCGCTCGCGTTCGTCTTCTCGCAAGCCGCCGCGCTCTTCCTCGGCGCGGGTTTGCACGGGGCCGGGCGTTACTACCTGCCTGCCGGGCAGGCGATCCTGGGCTTGCTCGCGGCGGCGGCGTTTGTGCGCCCGTTTCTGTTCGCGGCGCTGTTCCTCGAAATCGCCGCCGCCCTCGCGGTGTTCATGCTCGGCGACGAGGCCCGGCCGGTCACGCGCGGTGCGCTGCGCTTCCTCGTCTTCATGACGCTGGGCATGCCGTTCATCCTGCTCACCGGCTGGCTCATCGAAGGCAGCGCGGCCAGCCCTGAAGATGTCTCGTTCGTCGCCAAGGCCACCCTCCTGCTGGCGGCCGGCTTCGCCGTGCTGCTGGCGGTCGCGCCGTTCCACACCTGGCTCCCAGCCGTGGCCGAGCACTCGCCGCCGCTCGCCGCTGCGTTTGTTTTCACCGTGATGAGCTTTATCCCGCTCTTCCTGCTGTTGAGTTTTCTCGGCGCGTACACCTGGCTGGGGCAGAACCCGGCCGTTTACCGCGCCTTGACGGTGGCGGGGGGCGGCATGGCGCTGGTCGGCGCGCTCTTCGCCTTCGGCCAGCGCAACTTCCGGCGAAGCATGGGGTACGCGATGATGGTGGACATCGGCGCGGTGCTGCTGGCGATCGGCCTCGGCACGCCGGCGGGTGCGGAGGCTGCTTTGGGGGCGCTGGCTTTGCGCGGACTGGCGCTGTCCCTGTGGGGGGTTAGCCTCGACCAACTGCGCCGCGCGGGCGGCGGCGACGACGACTTTGACGCGCTGCGCGGCCTCGCGCGCCGTTATCCCTTTGCCTCGACGGCCCTGATCCTGAGCCTGCTCTCGCTGGTGGGCTTCCCGCTGACGGCCGGTTTCCCGGCGCGCTGGGCTTTGCTCCGCTTGCTCACCCAGATTCACCCGACCGGGGCGATCTTGCTCTTGTTGGGCATGGTCAGCGTGGCGCTCGTGTGCGTGCGCGGCCTCGGCGCCCTTCTGGCCCCGGTCGAGAGCGGCGACGAAGACCTTGAACTGGCGCCGAGATGGTCCGAGAAACCTTCGGCAGTCGTCGTCTATAGCCTGGGCGTGCTCGCCGTCCTCGTCCTCGGCGCTTTTCCGCAATGGCTGTTGCCTCTCGTCGCCCGCACGGCCTCCGTTTTCACGGGGATCAGCCAATAGCGCGGCTGAGAAACCGGATCGGCGACCGCTGCCCGATTTCAATCAGCAGTCACCAATCTACAATCACCAATCACTTCACCACTTGCTCACTCGCCGCGTCCAGGGACGCGACTTCGCCGGAAGTCAGCCGCCAGCCCAGCGCCCCCGCGTTTTGCCGGGCCTGCTCGGCGTTCTTCGCGCCGGGGATGGGCAATGCGCCTTTGCAGATCGCCCAATTGAGC
>DATDRS010000003.1:0-22332 GCA_035291605.1 Anaerolineales bacterium
GGCGCCGTTGTAGAGCGCGCGCTCCATCACGTCGGCGTACTTGCCGTCGCCGGTCAACTGGGACATGCGGTGATTCCAAAAGACCATGCCGACGGCGGCGCAGGTCTCGGCGTAGGCCGTTTCGTCGGGCAGATCATAGGCAAAGGTGAAGCCTTCATTGCTCGCGGATGGCCCAATGCCGCCGGTGAGGTACATGCGCTCCTCACACACACTGCGCCACAGCCGCTCGCACGCCGCCCGGAGCGCCTCGTCGCTCGTCTCCCCCGCCAGGTCGGCCATGGCCGAATAGAGGTACATCGCGCGCACGGCGTGCCCGGTTACCACCGCCTGTTCGCGCACGGGCAGATGCGCCTGCATGTAATCGTAGCCTCCAAAGCGGTAAGCGCGCGGGTCCGCGCCGCGCGCCTGGGCTTCGAGGTCGAAGTAATGCGGTGGTCGCCCGCGTTCATCTATGAAATATTGGGCCAGCTTCAGATAACGCGGCTCGCCCGTCGCCCGGTAGAGCTTGACCAGCGCCAGCTCAATTTCCTCGTGGCCGCAATAGCCGCGGCGCTGGCCCGCCTCGCGCCCGAAGACCGAGCCGATGTAATCGGCATAGCGGCCGAGCGCGTCCAGCAGCGTCCGCCTGCCGGTGGCCTGGTAGTGCGCGACGGCGGCTTCGACGAGATGCCCGGCGCAGTAGAGTTCGTGCTCATCCCGCAGGTTGGCGAAGCGCCGGCCCAACCCGTGTTTTTCGTAGACCAGAAAGTGCGTGTTGAGGTAACCGTCCTCGGCCTGGGCCGCAGCAATCCTGGCGCTCAACTCCTCCAACCGCGCGTCGAGTTCGGGGTCGGGGTGAGTCGCCAGCGAATAGCTGGCCGCTTCGATCCACTTGGCGACGTCGGAGTCCCAGAAGATGTGCGGCGGGTTGGGCTGGTCCGGCGTCCAGGCCAGGTCCCACGCGGCGATGCGCCCAGTGCTCTCGCACAACTCATACTCGCGCCTGAGCGTCACCTCACGATTGACGTCCATCCGCGGCTTCCAAAAGCCATCCGCCAGTTTTACGTTGGTAAACGGAACGGGTGACAGCGTGTGCTGCATCATTTGCTTCTGTACCATCCGCCCAGAGCCAGGTAATCAGACAGAACTTATCACGTTGACCCTGGCTCGCATCTCCGCCGTAGCATATTCGATCGGGGTGCCGGCGGCCTTCTTCTCCGCGAACGCCGTCGCGACTTTCGTCACCGCCGCGGCAATGTCATCCAGATCCTCCTTCGCCAACAGCGGGTGCACACTGGACAACCAGAAAACTTCCTCGCAGGCGCGCTCGGCTGCTGGGCACAGCCCCGGGCCGTATTCGACGTATCCCTCGTACCAGGGACACTCAAAGGGGCACTTTGTCCCCCCGTAGCCGACTTTGTTCACAAAGAGCGGCTGCAGGTGCTGCGGGATCAGCCAACGGGTCGTGCTCACGTAGCCTGAGTCATAGATGCCCTCCGCCGCCAGCGCCAGCGCGAAATTCAGCATGTCGGCGCCCAAGACCTCGGGTTGGAGCCGGATGGCGTAATAGTAGTAAACACGCTCTCCCCACGGAGGGTCTTGCGGCGTCCGGATTCCGGGCGCATCCTTGAGCCGCTCGGTCAGGTAGCGGGCGTTCTCGGCGCGCGTGGCGATCAGTTGGTCCAGCTTCTTTACCTGTTCTAATCCGATCGCAGCCTGCATGTTGGTAATCCGGTAATTGGTGCATGGCAAGCCCCAGTGGTATTTCGAGGCGGTCCCCAACGATTTCTTCCGCGCGAAGTCCATATAGCCCCACATCTTTTCATACAGGTCATCGTCGTTCGTGATGACAAAGCCCCCCTCGCCGGTGCTGGTGATCTTCCCGGCGATGGTGCTGAACGAGCCGACGTGGCCGATGGCGCCGACCTTCCGGCCTTTGTAAACGGCCCCCGGCGACTGAGCGGCGTCCTCCAGCACCCAGAGCTTGTGCCGGGCGGCCAGCTCCATGATCGGCCCCAAATCCACCGGCGTGCCTGTGATGCTCACCGGGATGATGGCTTTGGTGTGTTTGGTGATCTTACGCTCGACGTCAGCCGGGTCGAGCGTCAGGTACTCTGGGTCCACGTCGGCAAATATGGGAATGGCGTTCTGCTCGAGGACGCAGCTGTCTGAAGCGATGAACGTGTACGGCGAGACGATCACCTCGTCGCCAGGCCCGACGCCGAAGGCGGCCAGCGCGATGTGCAGGGACGTCGTCCCGCTGGAGACGGCAATGGCATGCTTGACGCCGAACCACTCGGCGAGCGCCCTTTCATACTCCGCGGCCGCTTCCGCCCGGCGTAGTTTCTTCTGCCTGGCGACCGCGAGAAGCGCCTGAAGCTCCTCCTCTTCAAAGACGTCCGTTTCAACGATGGGGGGTTTGGTCGAGCGCACGGGAGTTCCACCGTCAATCGCTAACGCAGACATCATCGCGCCTCCTTCGGGGAATTTGGGTTGGGACTGCTTGTTCAAGCGGAAAGCAGGCTAAGTCGAGCAGGGGCGTTCCGGCGGAACGTCTCTGCTAGGTATATAGTTGTTAGACATTGTACAACTATGGAGTATACTAGGGTCAGATGAAAAGTGTCAAGTTTACCCGATTTTCTTGACTCTCGCTAAATAAATGGACTATACTCATAATGTTTACTGTCTAACAACTGACAAGAAACAATACGCCATCTGATCACGCTATGCTCACCCGCATCCCACAAGTCAAGGATAGTGTGACATTACCCGAACGGGTTGCGGAGCAGCTGCGCTCGATGATCATCAAGGGCGAACTAAAACCAGGTGTTCAACTGCCAACCGAACCTGAACTTTCCGTGGCGCTCAATGTGAGCCGGGGCACTTTGCGCGCTGCCCTGGATCGCCTGGCGTATGAAGGCGTGATCATTCGTCGGCGCGGGGTCGGGACGTTCGTGGCCGAGCAGCCGCCCGTCATCAACAACCTGAACCTCAACTGGGGCGTCACCGACGTCATCCGCTCGATGGGAGCGACGCCCGGCACCGCTGATCTGCAGGTCTCGCTGGAGACCGCGAGCCACCGCGTGGCGGAGCGCCTCGACCTCGCCGTCGGAGCGCCGACCGTCTTGATTGACCGGGTCCGGCTGGCCGACAGCCGCCGGGTGGTGTTCTCCCGCGATGTCCTCCCGCTCAATCTGATGCAGACGCCTGAGCACGAGTTCTCCCTGGCCGAGCTCGAACAGTTCCTGCTCACCCATCAATCGCTTTACGCCTTCGTGAAGGAAAAGCTCCACCTGGAAATCCATCACGCGGTGTCCTGGCTGAAACCGATGACGGCGGATCGCTCTGTGGCCGAGAAGCTCCAGATCGCCGTGGGCAGCAGCATCCTATATATCGAGCAGGTGGATTATGACCCGAGCGGGGATCCGCTTGTGCTGGCCGACGAGTACCACGTGGCTGGGGTATTTACCTTCACCGTGTATCGGGCGAGCTTCGCGCCTGGCTAGAGACAGAGATGAAGATCATCATGGGCAGCGACCACTACGGTTATTCCCTCAAGGAGGACTTGAAGGCTTACCTTGAAGAACTGGGCCACGAGCCGGTGGACCTGGGCTGTCACGGCGCTGCGGAACCGGTGGACTACCCGGATGTAGCCGTCGAGGTCGCGGAAAAGATCGCCCGGGGCGAGTATGCGCGCGGCATCCTGATCTGCGGCACCGGGATCGGTATGGCGATCGTCGCTAACAAGATCCCGGGCGTGCGCGCCGCCTGCTGTCACGACCCCTACTCGGCCGAACGCGCCCGGAAGAGCAACGATGCGCAGATTCTGACGATGGGGGCCCAGATCGTCGGCCCCGCGCTCGGCCGGCAGCTCCTGGATCACTGGCTGGCTTCGGAGTTTGCTGGAGGGCGGTCCACGAGCAAAGTCGAGAAAATCAAAAAACTAGATCAGCGGTTCCGCGCTCAGCCGGATGCTCCGCAGCCATGATCCCACACTCGTTCACATGAAACCATACCTTTTAGATAGGCTCTCAGCCCGCGTCCTCGCGGTTGCCGAAGGGCAACTAACTGAAAGGTATTGTCACCCGAAAGGAGGGTGTGTCCCTATGCAGTGAGGCGCAATTCTCAACCGCTTACCCGTAAACCCCACCGTGTTTTTGGAGGAGATTAAGATGTCCAGAAATCGGCTTTACGCTTTAGCTGCATACCTCGTCGTCATGGCGACCGTGCTGGGCGCGTGTGGCCAACCCACCCCGGCGCCCACGCAGGCCGTGCCGCCCCCCACCGAGGCGGCGCCGCCCCCAACCCAACCGCCGGCCACTGAGGCCGGGCCTGCGCCGACCGTCGGCCCCGCCGAATGCCCGGCGATCACCGTCGCCAACCCGGGCGGTGTGCAGGCGGGGGCCTGGCCGCAGCAGTATGAACTGGCCGAATTTGAAGAACTGGCCAACTGCGAAATGGCACTCTCAGGCCGCTCGGAGTTCGATGCCCGGCTGGTCGAGTACGGGTTCTTGCCGAGCGGCGGCCTGCCTCCGCTGGAGGAACGCCTGCCCGAAGAGCCGCTGGTCGTCGTGCCCTACGACGAGATCGGCCACTACGGCGGCCGGATCACCGGGGCCTCCATCGCCCCCGAAGCCGGCAACTCAGAATGGCTCAGCGTGCGGCACGTCAACCTGCTGCGATTTACGGACGATCTGCAGACCATCGTGCCCAACATGGCCAAATCCTACGAGTGGAACGACGACTACACCGAACTCACCATCGTGCTGCGCAAGGGCCACAAGTGGTCTGACGGCCAGCCCTTCACCACCGAGGACATTGTCTTCTGGTATGAGGATATCGTCCTCAACGAGGAGCTGTACCCCACCCCGCCGAGCGTCTGGGTCTACGGCGGTGAGCCGATGCAAGTCGAGGCGGTGGACGACGTGACCGTCAAGTTCAAGTTCGCCGCGCCGGCGCCGGCCTTCACCACCCTGCTGGCCACCACCTATACCCACGAGTGGGCGCCCAAGCACTACCTGATGGACAAGATGATCAAATACAACCCGAATGCCGATGAGGAAGCGAAAGCCGAAGGCTACGATTCCTGGGCGAAGCGCTTCATCCCCCTGTACTACAGCGACTGGGAAGACGCCAACCACATCTACGGCCTGCCCAAGCTGGAGGCCTGGATCAAGGTTGACGAGACGCCCGAGCACCAGCTCTACGTGGTCAACCCTTACTACTACAAGGTTGACACCGCCGGGCAGCAGTTGCCGTACATGGACGAGGTCGAGGAAGTGTATGCGCCAGACGCGGAGCTGATCGAGCTGAAGATCATCAACGGCGAGATCCAGTACAAAGCCCAGTCACTCCAGATCGGCAGCCTGCCGCTCTACCAGCAGAACCAGGACAAGGGCAACTACGACATCCAGATGGCCGAGGGCGCCAGCAACGGCCGCACCTACACCTTCAACGCCACACACAAAGACCCCGTGTTGGCCACCATCTTCTCTGACCCGCGCTTCAGCAAGGCCATGTCGCTGGCCCTGAACCGCGACGAGATCAACCAGGCCCTGTGCTTCGGCCTGTGCCAGCCGACCCAGGGCTCCCCCGTCCACCGGACGGTGTCGTTCGCCAAGCCCGAGTGGTACACCAAAGACATCGAGTACGATCCGGACGCGGCCAACGCGCTGCTGGATGAGATCGGCCTGACGAAGGGGGCCGACGGCTTCCGGCTGAGATCCGATGGCAAACCGCTGCTCATCAATCTCATCTATGCCATCCAGTGGGGCGATCCCGCTCTGCATGAGCTGGCCAAGGAGTACTGGGAGGCGGTCGGCGTCAGGGTCGAGTTGAAAGAGATCAGCACCGAGGCCTACCGGGCCATGGCTGCCAGCAACGACCACGACATCCAGGTGACCAACAGCGGCACCGAGGTCGAAGCGCCCCTCTACTCCAACCCCTTCCGGCTCTACCCGCCCTTCGGCGACGCCGCGCTGGAGCCTCTCACTGGCGGCCCGTGGGCGGACTGGCACAACACCAACGGTGCGCAAGGCATCGAGCCGCCCGCCGACATCAAGCCGCTCTGGGACATGACCGATAAATGGAAGTCGAGCCTGCCCGGCAGCCCGGAGTACATCAGCCTCGGGCAGCAACTCGTCGAGGTCCAGATGGCGCACTTCTTCATCATCGGCACGGTCACCACGACGCCGGCGGTCACGATCGTGTCTAGGGCCCTGGGCAACGTGCCGCAGGAATCGGTCAACGCCTTCGAGTACTACCGCACCTATCCGTACCGAACCGATCAGTGGTTCCGCAAGGATGCGGCGGCCGGGAACTAGCCGGGCGCCGGTTGCCTTGCAGCGATCGGAATTGAACGCATGATGTTCAGCGCCGGATGGGTGGGAGCCTGCTCCCGCCCATCTGGCGCCTTCTGGCAGGAGGAGGTCGAGGTGGCGAAATATCTGCTTCAGCGATTTATCATCATGATCGTCATGCTGGCGGCGCTTTCGTTCATCGTCTTCCTCACCATCGAGCTCCCGCCGGGCGACTTCGCCGACCGGCACGCGCTCGAACTGCGCTCGCAGGGCATACAGTTCACCCAGGAAGACTTGAACTCGCTGCGCCACACGCTGGGCCTGGACCGCCCGTGGTATGTGCGCTACGTGGTCTGGATCACCAACATCGTCCTGCGCGGCAACTTCGGCGTCTCGATGACCGTGCACCTGCCGGTCACCCAGGTGCTCGGCGAGCGAGTGGGCTTAACGGTCATGCTCGCGGTGGCCACCATCATCTTCACCTACGGCCTCGCCATTCCCATCGGCATCTACTCGGCCATCCGGCAGTATTCAGTCGGCGACTATGCGGCCACGATGATCGGCTATTTCGGCATGGCGACGCCGAGCTTCATGCTGGCTCTCATTCTCTTATATATCAGCGTCATCCTGTTCAACAATAGTGTCGGCGGCTTGTTCTCGGCTCAGTACGCCGAAGCGGCCTGGAGTTGGGGAAAATTCGTTGACCTGCTCCGGCACCTGTGGGTGCCTGCGCTGGTGCTGGGGCTGGCCGGCACGGCGTTCGAGATCCGCACCATGCGCGCCACCCTGCTCGACGAAAAGAACAAGCTATACGTCACCGCTGCGCGCGCCAGGGGCCTGCCCGAGTGGAAACTGCTGCTCAAGTACCCGGTGCGCGTCGCCCTGAACCCCATCGCCAGCACGATTGGCTGGGAGCTCACGGCGATCATCGCCGGCGCGCCGCTCGTCTCGTTCGTGCTGGCCCTGCCCGACACCGGCCCATTGTTTCTCCGGGCCCTGCTCGACCAGGACACCTACCTGTCCGGGGCGATCCTGCTCATGTATGCCACATTGACCATCCTGGGCACGTTCCTGTCGGACGTGCTGCTGGCCGCGCTGGATCCGCGTATTCGGTACGGCGAGAGGGTCTGATATGGCGCAAATCACCGAAGCGATTACGGTTGCCCCACGCCCGACCGGGCTGCCGGTCGCAGCGGTCGCCGGCGAAGCCGAGATCCGCTACTACACCGCATCGCAGTTCCAGTTGATGTGGTGGAAGTTCAAGAAGCATCGCCTGGCGCTGATCGGCACGACGATTCTGGGGCTGTTTGTGATCGTTGCCGTGTTCGCCGAATTCCTGTCACCGTACGGCTCCACCGCGCGCACCCCCGATTACCTGCATGGCCGGCCCCAAACACTCCACTTTGTGGATGCCGAGGGCAAGTTTCATTGGCGGCCGTTCACCTACGCTCTGGCCGCCCTCATGGACCCCAAAACCTTCCTGCTCGAGACCAGGGAGGATCCTGACAACCCCTGGCCGGTGCGCTTCTTCGTCCACGGCGACAAATACAAGATGTGGGGCTTCATTGAAGCGGACCTGCATTTGTTCGGCGTCGCAGAGGGCCACCTGCACCTGCTGGGAACCGACCAGTTAGGGCGCGACATCCTTTCTCGGCTGTTCTACGCCACCCGCACCTCGCTCACCATCGGCGTGGCCGGCCTGTTCATCTCGTTCTTCCTGGGCCTGATCATCGGCGGCGTCTCGGGCTTCTTCGGCGGCGGGATTGACGATGCCATCCAGCGCTTCATCGAGTTCATCCGCTCGATCCCGACGCTGCCTTTGTGGATGGCCCTGGCCGCGGCCCTACCCAGGGAATGGTCGCCGCAACAGGTGTACTTTACCATCACGATTCTCCTGGGCCTGCTGGGCTGGACGCACCTGGCCCGGCGGGTTCGCGGCAAGCTGCTGTCGCTGCGCGAGGAGGACTTCGTCGTGGCCGCGCGCATCGCCGGCAGCAGCGACGCGCGCATCATCGCCAGGCACCTGCTGCCGTCGTTCTTGAGTTACATCATCGTGGACCTTTCGATCTCGTTCCCGTACATGATCCTGGCCGAGACCTCGCTGTCCTTCATCGGCCTGGGCCTGCGGGCGCCGGTCGTCTCGTGGGGGGTGCTGCTGCAGGACGCGCAAAACGTCGCGGCCATCGCGCTGTACCCCTGGCTGTTCACGCCCGTGGCGTTCGTCATTCTGTCGGTCATGGCCTTCAGTTTCGTCGGCGACGGCATGCGCGACGCGGCCGACCCCTATTCACGGTGAGGCGCCTGGTCATTTATCTGATGAAGTTCGTCTGTCATGCTGAGCGACCCTTCGACTTCGCTCAGGGCAGGCGCGAAGCATCTCCGGCTAATCGTGTTTTGCGCCTGATTGGGGTAGAGACCCTTCGCGTTGCTGCTCAGAAACTTAAGCCGGTGCCAGGGTCAGGCCGAGCTTGGCGGCGCGGCGTTGTAGCGATTTGAGTTCACGGTGATGCTGTTGCTCATCATAATCAGCGGCGGATAGAGTGCGATAAGGTTGGCGATGTTTGAGCATGTAATAAACGATGCGTGCGATTTTGTGAGCCGTGGCGGTGGTGGCCTGTTCGGGACCCTGCCGGGCTCGCAAGCGGCGATAGAAGGCACCCAAGGCGCTCTTGCCCCGTCCCACCGATTGAGCCGCCATGCGCAAGACCTGTGCCGCCCGGTTGTGCACAGGCAACGTGTGACTACGAACCACGCGGCCCCCGGTAATGTCGTTGTGCGGCGCCAGGCCGAGCCAGGAACAAAAATGCTTCTCGGTGGGCCACTTGCTCATATCCGTCCCGATCTCCGACACCAGGAGCTGGGCCGCCGACTCGTCCAGGCCATCCACGGCCGTCAGATCCACACCGGTCAATTGGAACAACCGGCGGCGCACATCGAAGTCGGGCGCGTTCTTGCTGTGCGTGTTGGTCTTGGTGTCCGGCCCCAGCGGTTCGTCCGGGTCCTCCGGATCGAACCGCAGCCGGGTGGCCGCATACTGCCGCTCGATTTCTTCATCGCACTCCTGCAGTTGGCCCGAGTAAGCGTCGTCCAGCGCCAGCGCCTGCTTGAGCGCGAACACGGGCTCCGCCCGATAGTTCCCGGTCAGCGCTTTGGCGATCTCCGCCTCGCTCCGCTGACACCGGCCATTCCGAAAGGTGGCCAACACCTGCGGGTTTCGCTCGCCGGCCACAATCGCCCGGATGATCTGCATCCCCGTGACGCCGGTGATGTCGCTCAGCACCCGTGGCAGTTGCACGTTCATCAACGGCAACGCTTTCTGCATGTGCTGAATATGTGCCGCCCGATGCTCGATCAACATCGCTCGGTGGCGCAGGTAGGCTCGCAACACAACCATCTCTGCCTCCGGGCGAAACGACGCGCGCAGGAACCCATAACTGTGCAACCGCTGGATCCATTGACAATCCTGCACGTCGCTCTTGCGTCCGGGGACGTTCTTGATGTGCCGCGCGTTCACCAGATCCACCTCGAGGCCATGCGCCTCCAGCACTTCGAACACCGGCACCCAATACACGCCGGTCGACTCCATCGCCACAGTTCGCACCCGGCACGCGCTCAGCCAATCGGCCAAGGCCTGCAAATCCGGTGTGAACGTGGTGAAACTGCGCACCGCGGGCGTCGCCCGGTCCGCGGGCACACACGCCCAAATCTCACTGGCGCCAATGTCCAGCCCGGCGGCATCCGGGCAAACCATGGGCCAGGCTTCGCTACGGCTGTCGGGTGTGTCTTTCGGCTTCATCTGGGCTTCTCCTCTAAATGCCCAGACCCGGTCAAGCCCACGGGTATAAGCTGCTCATCGGGGTCAGCGCGGTGGGCTGCGCTGCCGCCAGTGACCGCATCATGCTTGACCAGAACCAAACTCAGGGGCGGGCTCAATCGCACCACTGCGCTGCCGGTCTTAGCTTGTCGGGCATTCATCCGGAATCCTACACCCACTGCGGCATGCCTGTTTCTACCAACGGGCACGGGGGCCCGCCCCGTGGGTTACTCAGGGTGACATTTCAATATGAACGACGACGTGCTTTTGGAGATCAAAGACCTCAAGATATCCTTCCCGCTGGACGAGGGGGTCGTCCGGGCGGTCGAAGGCGTGAACCTCACCGTGCGGCGCGGCGAAGTGCTGGGCGTGGTCGGCGAGAGCGGCTGCGGCAAGACCGTCACGGCGCAGTCTATCTTGCGGATCATTCCGCCCCCCGGCCGCATCGAATCCGGGCAAATCCTCTTTCGCCCCACGGCGACTTCGACCCCGGCCGGCGCGAACGGGGCGATTGACATCGCGCGGCTTAGCCCGACCGGCCGGCAGATCCGCCAGATCCGCGGAAAAGATATCGCCATGATCTTCCAGGAGCCAATGAGCTCCTTCTCGCCGGTGCACACCGTCGGCAGCCAGGTGATGGAGGCCATCCAGTTGCACCAGACGGTGACCCGCGAGCAGGCCCGGCAGAAGGCTATCGAGCTGCTGCGCCTGGTGGGCATCTCGGGGGCCGAGCAGCGGGTGGACAACTACCCCCACCAGTTCTCGGGCGGCATGCGCCAGCGGGCGATGATCGCGACGGCCCTGTCGTGCAACCCGTCGCTGCTGATCGCCGACGAACCGACGACCGCGCTCGACGTGACCATCCAGGCGCAGATCCTGGACCTCATGCGAGGCTTGCAGCAGCGCATCGGCATGGCGGTCATGTTCATCACTCACAACCTGGGGGTCATCGCGCAGATCGCCGACAACGTCGCCATCATGTATCTCGGCCAGGTGGTCGAATACGGGCCGGTGCGCGAAATTCTGCGCAACCCCAAGCACCCCTACACCGCCGACCTGCTGCGGGCGGTGCCCCGGCTGGGCAAGACCATGGGGCAGCGGCTGGTGGCGATTGAGGGCAACATCCCCAGCCCCTTCCAGCGGCCCGGCGGGTGTCCGTTCCACCCGCGCTGCAGCAAGTTCATGGCCGGCCGGTGCGACGCCGCCATGCCCGGCATCACGCCGGTCGCCGAGGATCACATGGTCCGGTGCTTTTTGTACGAGCCGGAGTGAGCGCAGCCAGTCAGGAGAGCGTCATGCCCCCGGAGCAGCCCGTATTGCTTGAAGTCAATAATCTCAAGAAGTATTTCCCCCTGCGCCACGGCCTGTTTGGCCGGGGAGGGGGAACGGTGAAGGCCGTGGACGGCCTGACTTTCCACATCCAGCGGGGCGAGACGCTGGGGCTGGTCGGCGAGAGTGGATCGGGCAAAACGACGGCCGGCCGCACCGTGCTGCGCGCCTTCAACCCCACCGAGGGCGAGATCATCTTTCGCCTGCCGACAGGCGAGAACGTGGACCTGGCCAAACTTTCCAAGGACGATCTGCGGGCGATGCGGCGGCACGCCCAGATGATCTTCCAGGACCCGTATTCATCGCTGAACCCGCGCATGACCGTGCGCGACATCATCGCCGAGCCGCTGGTGGCGGGGGGGGTGGCCCGGGGCGCGGAGGTGGACGACCGGGTGCGCGAAACCGCGATGCGGTGCCAGCTCAGCCTGGAGCATCTACGGCGTTATCCGCACGCCTTCAGCGGCGGCCAGCGCCAGCGCATCGGCATCGCCCGCGCCCTCGTCGTCCGGCCTCAGTTCGTCGTCTGCGATGAGCCAGTGTCGGCGCTCGACGTGTCCATTCAGGCCCAGATTCTCAACCTGCTGATGGATATGCAGAAGGAACTGGGCTTGACCTACCTGTTCATCGCCCACGACCTGAGCGTGGTCGAGCACGTGAGCGACCGCGTGGCAGTGATGTACCTGGGACGGCTGGTGGAGCTGGCGCCCACCCAGGCGCTATTCTACAAGCCGCTGCACCCCTACGCCGAAGCGCTGATGTCGGCCATCCCCGACCTGGACCCGGACGAGGTGATGAAGCCGGTCATGCTGGAGGGCGAGATCCCCAGCCCGGCCAACCCGCCGTCCGGCTGCCACTTTCACCCCCGCTGCCCGTACGCGCAGGACGTCTGCAAGCAGGAAACGCCCGAATGGAAAGAATATCGCCCCGGACACTTCGCCCTCTGCCATTTCGCCGATCAACTGGAGCTCAAGGGTGCGATCAAGAGCGGCGCGGCCGCCAGCGCCAATTGAACGACCCAGCGCGCTGTACACAGAACAGCCACCCAAAACAACCCACTTCACCCAAACAGACAAGAAAGGATTGACACTGATGTCTGCAAACCCCTGGCGCCGGGACAGTCGTCCGCTGGCTATTGCCCACCGGGGCTATTCGATGGAATATCCAGAGAACACGCTCGAAGCCTACCGCAGGGCCATCGAGCTGGGCGTCGAGATGATCGAGTGCGATGTCAATCTCACCCGCGATAGGCGACTCGTCATGATGCACGACTGGACTCTGGATCGGACGACCAGCGGCACTGGGCGGGTGAGCGACGCCACGTGGGACGAGATCCAGCGCCTCGACGCCGGCGCGAAGTTCAGGCCCGAGTTTGCCGGCGCTCGCGTGCCGTCCACCGAGGCGACGCTGAGACTCTTCCGCGAGGCGGGGATCTACGGCTGCTTCGAGGTCAAGGGAGGGGAGCCGGGCATGGCAAACCGGATCGCCGAGGCGCTGGTAGACTTTCTTGTCCAGCAGAACGCCCTCGAAACGAACTTCATGAGCTCCTATTTCCACGAGGCCATGGCCCTGGCCAAGGCCAAGGTCCCGGACCTGATGCTTGCCCCGGAACGGCTGCCGGACGATGCGCCGCCCGACCTGCCCGAGGCCCGGCGGCAGGTCCAGGCGCTCGGCGCCCCGGTGCTCCAGTACCAGCACACCGTGCTCACGCCGGAGGTCGTCCGCGCCCTGCACGAAATGGATGTGGCGCTCTGGTCGTGGTCTACGAACGACGAGGCGAGCCTGGTGTTCAGCATCGAGGCCGGCGCCGATGCGCTGATGGGAGACGACGTGAAACTCATGCTGGAGGTCCTGAACCGGATGCGTCCGGCGCAGGGCAAGGCGTGAGCGCCAGCGCAGAGATATGGATTACGTGATCGGTTGCGATGTCGGATCGCAGAGCACCAAGGCTGTCTTGCTATCCTTCGAGGGCGCGCTGCTCGGCGAGGCTTCCGAAGGCTACGCGATAGACTATCCCCGGCCCGTGTGGGCCGAGCAGCCGGTGGAGCGCTGGACGACGGCGCTCGCCAACTCAATCCGGCGGCTGCTGGCCGAGACCGGCGCGCCGCCGGAGTGCGTGCGCGGGATCGGGCTGGCCAGCCAGGTGGAAGGGGTCGTGCCGATTGACGCCGTCGGGCAGCCGCTGCGCCCCGCCATCCTCTGGATGGATCGCCGGGCGACTGCACAATGCGAGCGTGTGCGGCAGACGATGCGCCCGGAGGCCGTCCTCGATCTCACCGGCCTGAACCTGGACCCCAGCCATGTAGCGCCGAAGATCCGCTGGATCGCCGATCATCAGCCCGAGATCTACGAGCAGGCCGCTTGTTTCCTCCAACCTGGCAGTTATGTGGCCTACGACCTCACCGGCGAGCTGGCGGTGGACTACTCGAACGCCTCCGCGACTCTGCTGTTGGACATCCGCGCCAGAGATTGGTCGCCGGAGATGTGCGCCCAGTTCGGGATTGATCTGGCCCGGCTGCCTCCGGTCCGCGCGGCCACCGCGCCGCTGGCCCCCCTCCGCCCGGCGGTCGCCTCGGCGCTTGGATTGAGCGCGAAGACGCTCGTTGTCGTGGGCAGCGGCGATGAGCACGCGGCCTGCCTGGGCGCGGGCGTCGTCGGCCCCGGCCTGGTCGGCGACATCGTCGGGACGGCGGAACCCGTGTGTGCTGCCACCCGCGCGCCAGTTTTCGACGCCGCCGGCCTCGTCGAAACGCATTGCCACGCCGATCCTGACCTGTGGCTGTTGGAGAATCCGGGGTTCGTCTCGGGCGGGAATTACCGCTGGTTTCGGGATCATTTTGGCCGCGCGGAGGCCGAGGCGGCTGCTCACAGCGGGAGAAGCGCCTACGCGCTGTTGGACGACGCGGCGGCGCGCGTCCCGCCCGGCGCAGACGGGCTGATCTTCCTGCCGTGCCTGATGGGAGCGACGACGCCCACCTGGAACGAATCGGCGCGGGGGACGCTGTTCGGCTTCACGCTCGCGCACACCCGCGACCATTTTGCCCGCGCCATCCTGGAAGGCTCGGCCTACGCCGTGCGCGACATCACCAACCACATGCAGGCCATCGGCGTCGCATTGAGCGAGCTGCGTGTCATGGGCGGCGGGGCGAAGAGCCGCCTGTGGAACCAAATCAAGGCCGACGTGACCGGCCTGCCGGTGGCCGTGCCGCACACGACGGAGACGACGGCGCTGGGCGCGGCGCTGCTGGCGCTCGTCGGCGTCGGGGCGTGCGCCACGACGGCCGAGGCCAGCGCGGCGGCCGTCTCGATCCGCGAACGACTTGACCCCCAGCCGAAAAGCCAGGCCGTCTACAATGACCTGTACGCCCTGTACCGGCAGGTCTACTTCTCCCTCCTGCCGGCGTTTGATCAGGCCGCCGGGCTGAGATAGTCATCGCCATCCAAGCTAAGATCAAGGTCTGATTGGTCGCCCAAATGCCCAACCAGTGCTAAACTATCCCCTCTAGGCGCCATTGACTGGAACGACTCTTGCACTCTCTTAGTCTCCCTGAGTGAGCTCAGGCATGTTACCGATTCTGGATACCCTCGTCAGCTACGTGCCGGCGCTGGTCACGCGCCGCCTGACTACAGACCCCGCCCCCATCACCGCGCCCTTGCTGGAACGCTCGCCGGCGGTGGCGCTCTTCGCCGATGTCTCGGGCTTCACCCCGCTGGCCGAACGTCTCTCGCAACGCGGCCCGCAAGGCATTGAAGAGTTATCGCGTCTGCTGAACACTTACTTCGGGCAGTTGATTGACCTCATCACGGCCCATGGGGGTGACATCGTCAAGTTCGCGGGCGACGCGCTGTTGGCATTATGGCCAGTGGCTGACCTGCCGGGCGACGGGTTTGCCCAGCCGACGGCCGCGGCGTATGCGGCGGTCTTGAGCGCGGTGCAATGCGCCTCCACCGCGCAGCGGGCGCTGCAGGGCTTCGACGCCACCGAGGCGCGCCTGGCCCTGCGGATGGGGGTGGGCATGGGAGAAGTCCTTCTGGAGCACCTCGGCGGCGAGTATGGACGCTGGCATCTCTTGGTGGCCGGCGACCTTCTGCCGGAAGTCACCGCGCTTGAGCGGCAGGCCGAGCCGGGCGAGGTGATTGTCTCGCCGCAGGCGTGGGGCCTGGTGCAGGGGGCCTGCACGGGTGAAGTCCTTCCCCTGGGCGGCATCCGTCTCACCTCGGTGCGTGCGCCCATCCCGCCCTTTCCGCTGCATCGCGCCCCTCTTACGGCGGAGACGATTCCGGCGGTGCAGGCCTACGTCCCCGGCGCTATTCGGACCCGGCTCATTGCGGGACAGACGGGCTGGCTGGCCGAACTGCGGCGGGTCACAGTGATCTTTGCCCACCTCCCCACCCTCGACCACCGCACCTCGGTGGACCATGCGCATCACATCGTCCGCACGTTACAGACGGCCATCTACCGCTATGAAGGGAGCGTGGACAAGCTGAGTGTGGATGAAAAAGGGGTGTCCTTGCTGGCCGTCCTGGGGTGGCCTCCGCTGGCCCATGAGGATGACCCCGCCCGCGGCGTGCAGGTGGCGCTGACCATGCAGAACGAACTGCGCAAATTGGCCGTGCCGAGCGCCTTTGGCGTGACGACCGGGCGCGCGTTCTGCGGGTCTGTCGGCAACGCCCAGCGGCGCGAGTACACCATGATCGGCGACGTGGTGAACCTCGCCGCGCGGTTGATGCAGGCCGCGCCGGACACCATCCTGTGTGACGAGGCGACCAATCAGGCGGCGCAGCGCGTCATTGACTTTGAAGCGCTGCCGGCCATCATGGTCAAGGGGCGCGCCGAGCCGGTGGCCATCTACCGGCCGCGCGGCGAAGCACTGCGCGCCCGCCTGGTGGAAGCGGATTCCCAGGCGCTCCTGGTCGGGCGAACCGCTGAACGGATGGCCATGGTGGGGCGGCTGCAGCTTTTGCTGGGCGGTCAGGGCGGCGTCATCCTCGTCGAAGGCGAAGCCGGGCTGGGCAAGTCACGCCTGGTCGAAGACTTGCTGGGGCAAGCCCGCACTCTGGGCATTGAGGCTTTTGTCGGGGCGGGCGACGCGCTGGCCATCACCCAGACCGGCGACGCCGTCGAAACACTGACGCCGTATCATGCCTGGCGGCCGGTGTTCAGCCAGCTCCTGGGCGGAGAGGCATTGCGCGACTCCAACGCCCGCCGGCAGTCGCTCAAGAAGCTGGGGTTGGATGCGCACGGGCTTCAATTAACGCCTCTGCTGAATGCCGTTCTGCCGCTGGAGATACCGGATAACGAAGTGACCACGCAGATGACGGGGCAGGTGCGCGCCGACAATACGCGCGATTTCCTACTGCGGGTGCTGGGCGCGGTGGCCAGCCAATCTCCCAAGCTGATCGTGCTCGAGGACGCGCACTGGTTGGATTCCGCCTCCTGGGCGCTGGCGCTGCTGGTCAGCCAGCAGATTAAGGCGCTCCTGCTTGTCATCACTGCCCGGCCTCTGGCCGAGGCCCAGCCGGCGGAGTACACCCACCTGCGCAAGGCGCCGGACACACAACACTTGAAACTCGAAGCCCTGTCCGCGGAGGCTATCCTGAAGCTGGTGTGCCAGCGCCTCGGCGTCGCCGCCGTGCCCAAGCCGGTGGCGGACCTCATCTACGCGAAAGCGGAGGGCAATCCATTCTATAGCGAAGAATTGGCGTACGCGCTGCGGGATACCGGCGTCATCCGCATCGCCGAGGGTGAATGCCGCCTCGCTGAGGGGCGGGGCGACCTCAGCGCCATCCACCTTCCCGACACCGTACAGGGCGTAATCACCAGCCGGATTGACCGCCTGCCGCCTCCCCAGCAACTCACGCTCAAGGTCGCCAGCGTCATCGGGCACACCTTCGCATTCCTGACCCTGCACTCGATCTACCCGGTGGACGTGGATAGAGATGAATTGCCAGGCCATCTCCAGTCCCTGGACCGCCTGGAACTCGTCACCCTCGCGACTCCGGAGCCGGACTTGACGTATGGTTTCAAACACATCATCACCCGCGACGCGGCGTACAACCTGATGTTGTTTGCCCAGCGCCAGCGGTTGCATCAAGCCATTGCCGAGTGGTACGAGACGGCCTACCAGGATGGACTGGCGCTGTTCTACGAGTTCTTGGCCCATCACTGGCGCATGGCCGATGTCCCGGCGAAAGCGCTCCACTACCTGGAAAAAGCGGGCGACCAGGCGCTGGAAAACTACGCCAACGAGGAGGCGATCCGGCTGTACGAGCAGGCCCTGGAACTGGCCGATAAAGCGGACCAGCGCGGCGACGCGGCCCGCCGCGCTCGCCTGGAGCTGCGGTCAGGCGAAGCCTACGCTAACGCCGCCCAACACGGCGAAGGGCGGGCGCATCTGGAGAAAGGATTAGAACTGTTAGGACAACCCGCTCCAGCGACCCCCTTCCAGACTGCCATGAGCCTGTTGGGTCAGATGGGTCAGCAAGTGCTGCACCGCCTGGCGCCCAGGCAGTTCATCGGGCGCGCGGACAAAGAACGCGCAACATTTCTGGAAGCAGCCCGCACTTACGAACGGCTGACCGAGGTGTATTTCTTCGCCAACGAGACTCTGCTGGCGCTCTATGCGGCGATCCGCTCACTCAATCTGGCTGAAGCCGCTGGCCCCTCGCCCGAACTCGCGCGCGCCTATGCCCCGGTCGGCACCATCCTGGGCTTTATCCCGGTTCATCGCCTCGCGCAGATGTACTGCCGCCGTGCGTTGGAGATCGTGCGACCGATGAACGACCTCTCGGCTCGGGCCTGGGTCTCGCTGGTGACCGGCGTTTATTATGCCGGTCTGGGCCACTGGGCCACGGCCCGCGGCTTGTTCGACGAAGTCGTTGAGATCTCCAAACAGATCGGAGACCGCCGCCGCTGGGACGACGGCGTCACCAATCTGGTCATGGTGAACTACTTCCAGGGCGAATTCGCCCGCGCCGAAAAATTCGCGGATGATCTTTACGCTTCCGCCAGTCAGCGGGGCGACGCCGATAATCAGGCCTGGGCGCTGATGGAGAAGGTTTTCTGCGCGCTGGCCCTGGGCAAGCTGGAAGTCGCCGCCGGGTGCGCCGACGAATTGCAGGCTCTGTTCGAGGGCAGCGCCAAGAATCTGGATGAGCCGCTGAAGTTCAGCGGCTATGGTGCAGTCGCCAGTGTGCGCCTGCGCCGGGGGCAACTGGACCTCGCCCGCCGGGCCGCCGACCAGGCCGACCAGCTCGTCGCCCGCTCGACGCCCACCTCCTACCCGACTCTAATGGGATATGCCAGCGTGGCTGACGTCTATTTGACCTTATGGGACGAAGAGGTCAGCAAGTCCCCAAACCTGAAGCCTAAAGCCTCGCTGCAAGCGGCGGCGCGCCGGGCCGTCAAGACTCTGCATAAATTCGCCGGCGTCTTTCCCATCGGCTGGCCGCGCGCCTGGCTCTGGCAGGGTCGCTATGAATGGCTGACCGGGAACCGCGCCCAGGCCCGGCAAGCGTGGCGGAAGTGTCTGGCCTCCGCCGAAAAATTGATGATGCCCTACGCGGCGGCGCTCGCCCATGCAGAACTGGGACGGCATGCAAACGCCGACGACCCCGGACGCGAAAACCATCTCCGTCGGGCGCGCGACATCTTCACCCAACTGGGCGCCAGCGATGATCTGGCGCGTTTGTAGGTGCTGATGTGATCGCGGACGAAGCCTCACTCGGCCGTCTGTTGACGGCCGCCCTGGAGCGCCTGCCAACCGAGTTAGGACCATCGGCGCCCTTCCTGGCCGGGCACGTGGCCGCGTGGATGAAGCGCCTGGCGGGCACGCCGCGCCCCGAAGACTACTTCGAAAATCCGATCGGCTTTCCACTGCTCCTCTTACCCTGGTGGCTGGAGAAATCCATCCGTTCCGAGCCAGCCCTGGCCTTCCAGGCCGACCTGGTCTATTCGACGGTGAACGGTTACTACTACCTCCGCCTGCTGGACAACGTGATGGACGGGCACGCGACGATTGAAGTGAAGCTGCTGCCGGCGGCGGCGTTCTTTCACACCCAGTTTCAGACGGCCTATCAGCGCTATTTTGACGCGGCCCATCCTTTCTGGAAGCATTTTGCGCGAGTCTGGTTTCACGCCGCCAACGTCACCGCCCGGGACGCCAGCCTGTCCGAAGTCGGCCTCGAGGCGTTTTGCCAGTGCGCCGGCCAAAAAGTTTGCGCGGTGAAAATTCCGCTGGCGGCCGTGTGCCATCGTTACGACCGCGTTGACCTGCTTGAGCCCTGGTCGCTGTTTGTGGACGCGCTCGGCCTGTGGCACCAGATGTGGAACGACGTCTTCGATTGGAACAAAGACCTGCGACACGGGACGCGCACCTATTTTCTCTCGGAGGCCAAACGGCGCAAACGCCCGGGCGAGTCCGCCGCCGCCTGGGTCGTGCGGGAGGGTTTTGACTGGGGCATGGTCACGCTGCAGGCCTGGATAGCCAACGCCCGGGCGCTGGCCACGCCGCTCAACAGCCCGGATCTCTTGTCCTATCTCGATCGGCGGGAGGCGATGCTGAGGGAACAACAGGCTGAGGTCGCGGAGGCGCTCCGGCAGCTGGCGGGACTGGCCGCCGTCATGACTTGAGGCGATGATCTGGTCTTATGTCTGAAACACTTTCCGATCCTGGCCTCTTCGCATTCGCGCAACTGAGCTTTCGCAACTTCCTGGAGGAGTTCGCCCACTATGGGATTGAAGCCGACCCCAGCCTCGAGCTGCGCCAGGGGAGCGGCATCCTGTGTTATTACGACATCAAGGACCGGCAAATCTATCTCTCGCTTCCCAATTTGTCGGACCCGGTCGGCAAACTCCATATGCTCTTTCTCCGCTCCCTGCTGCGGTGTGAGAGCCAGACCGAGTTGTGGCAGCTCTTCTATCTCTTCATCCCGCACGTGATCGCCCACGAGCTCGCCCACCATTTTCGTCACCGCTACGGCCAGTTCACCGACAACCTCTGGTATGAGGAGCAGGTGGCCAATCAGCTCGCCGTGGCCGTGACCAAGCACCGGCTGACCCCCGAGGAGAAGGCGTTTGCCCGGCAAGCTCTGCCGCGGGCCATCGAAGGCCTGGCCGCCAAAATGGAGTCGCGGAACATCGCCGCCGACTCTTATCACAATATCCTCTACGCCCTGAATGTGTCAGGGCAGATTGGCGACGCCGCGCTCGAAAATATCGAGATGGTCCAGAAGATCTTCGCGGTCAAGCCGGAAGATATTTTAAAGGAGGCCGGCCAGCTCTCGGCGGACATGCTCGAGCGTCTGGAGCAGCGCGAGGACATCATCGACTCGATCAACGACGAATACGCCTCCGATGCGATCCGCTACATTTACTACCACTTCGGCTGGCTCTACCTGGCGCTGATGGGGCGCGAGACGCAATACGTCGAGGAGTTCGCCCGCGTCCACCTGAGCCGGCGGGTGGAATTGCTGCCTCTCGTGGAGACGGAGGACGCGGACCCCGACGACAAGGCGCTGCAAGCGTGCTTTAAGGCGTATCGCGACACGCTCCCGCTCTCGGAGGTCGGCAGCCGCTATTTCTATAAGCGTTATCGCATGCTGCTGCTGGCGAAACTCCAATCCACGGTGCTGTTAGCCCCTTCGCAGCGGGAGCAGCTCAAGAAGGAAGCCCGCGCCTTGTTGGAAATCTGGCGCGGCCGGGAGAAAGAGTCCGATACCCTGGTGTATCTGGCACAGCTGGCGCCGCCGGCGTTGCGGGATCTCTTTCCCCACGTCATCAGCGAGCATCTCGACGCGGACCTGTCCTTGCTGCAGTCGCTGCCCACCGCCACCGATCTGCGCCTGTGGCGGCGCATCTGCCTGCGCGGCGAGGACCCCGGCGCGGCCAACATGCTCCAGCGCCTGACCCTGCTCGACCAGGCCGATATCTTCCGGCCTCTGCCCGCCGAGGTCATGCTGGAGATCGCGCACACCCTCTGCCGGATGCGGCTGGATACCGGCGAAATCGTGATTTGGGAAGGGGAGGTCAACGACGACGTTTACATTGTGGCGGAGGGTGAATTAGAAGTCTGCGTCAAGCGCGATGACCAGTTCCTGAGCTTCGACACGATCCGGCCCGGCGAGATCTTCGGGGAGATGGCGTTCTTCACGCGCGAGCCGCGCAACGCGACCGTCCGCGCGACTCAACCCTCGGAATGCCTCGTCTTGAAAGGTTCCGACCTGCGCTTGTTTGCGTTCAAGCATCCCTCCATCTTGATGCAAATGGCGGGCGTCCTCGCCAAACGTCTGGCCAACTTCATCAAAACCAAGGCCGATCAGCCGAAACACTGAAACGCTTTCTCGTGCTATACTCAACCGGAACTGCCACTCTCACTGTCAAAAGGAGAAGACAAAATGGATTTCCAAACCCTGGTGACCAAAGCCATGTCCGACGAGAAATTTGCTGAGGCGCTCGCCAATAACCCTGAGAAGGCGCTGCGGGAGGCGGGCATCGAACCGACCGCGGAGATGCTGGAGGCCCTCAAAGGCGTGGACGCGGCTGCGATCCGGAAACTGGCTCAGGCATTTGGCGATGACAAAGCCGCCGCGGTCTAGGACCGTGGCTTTTGCCCAACCGAACGTCATCTGAGCGGCGCTCAGATGACGTTCTTTTGTTTATAGCGGAGGCGCAGGATCTACATGGAATGGATCACCAGGTATGGGACAAAGCGCGCGCAGTACTGGCCGGAAGTGGAAGCCTGCTTCGGCGCCCTGCCGCCCGAGTTGTTCCGGCAGGGAATCCTGCTCCGGCATAACCTGGCCAGTCTCTACTCCGACACGGGCCAGTTCGCCGATATCTTGAGCCGCCTGACAGATCCGCCGTGGCTCTACTTGCACTTCTGGCTGCTGGACGATTGGGGGTTCCCGGAAGGC
>DATDRS010000004.1:0-12160 GCA_035291605.1 Anaerolineales bacterium
GACCGCGCTGCTCAACATCGTTAATCTGACGAACAACTACATCGCCATTCACCACAGCCGCGCGAACATGTTTGCCACGCTATTCGTCGGGGTGTTGAACCCGGAAACCGGGCTTCTGCTCTACGTCAACGGCGGGCACGAGGCGCCGGCGCTGGTGGGCGGCGCGGGGATGAAGGCGCGGCTCAATCCCACCGGCCCGGCCGTTGGTATGCTCCCCGACCTGGAATTCCAGACCGGCCAGGCGCAGTTCGAGCCGGGCGACGTGCTGGTGGCCTTCACCGACGGCGTGACCGAAGCGCGCGGGCGCGACAAGCGATTTTTCACCGAAGACCGGCTGCTGGCGCTTTTGAAACCGCCGATTGCTTCTGCCACCACGCTGCTGGATAAGATTGAAAAGCAACTGCGCGCCCACACGGAGGGGATGGAGCAGTCGGACGACATTACTTTGCTCGCGGTGCGACGGGCAGAGCGTGAGAGCGAGGATTAGAGTGATGTCGTCATCTCCGGGTGGCTCACGAGCGCGAGATGATCCTGGCGGGCGTGTATCAGGTCTACCCGCGCGACGTCGAAGAAGTGTTGTACGAGCATCCTCAAGTGAAGGAAGTGGCGGTGGTCGGCGTCCAGCCGCCCCGCTGGCCGTTCCAGCGCGTGAAGGCGTATAAGGAGGAGACTCTATGCCTAAAATCCTCTTCGTCGGCGTTGACCTGGGCGGGACGAGCATGCGCGCCGGAGTCGTGGCGAAAGACGGCGCGCTCCTGGCAATGGAGAAGCGCAAGACGCACCCGGAGCTGGGCGGGGCAAAAGTGGTCGAGCGGCTGGCAGAGACGGTTGAGCGCGCGCTCAAGGCCGCCAACGTGAAGAAGAAAGACATCGGCGGCATCGGCGTGGGTGTGCCCGGCCCGGTGGACACCAAGAAAGGCGTGATCCGCCTCGCGGCGAACCTGGGGCGCGACTGGAACAATATGCCGCTGGCCGACAGGCTCAAAGACCGCCTGGGGTTGAACGCCTACATTGACAACGACGTCCGCGTGGGCGCGATGGGCGAGTTCACGCACGGGGCCGGCAAGGACGTGCAGGACATGGTCGCCATCTTCGTCGGCACGGGCATCGGGGGCGGCATCATTCTGAACGGCGAGCTCCGCATCGGGTTTCGCGGCGGCGCCGGCGAAGTCGGCCATACCGTCATCGCGGCGGACAACGGCATCGTGGGCAAGACCGGCCAGCCGGGGACGGTCGAACCCATCGCCAGCCGCACCGGCATGGAGCGGATGGTACGGGAGCTGACAGCGCAGGGCCGCCAGAGCGTGGCGCCGGGGCTGATGCAGAGCATCGGCGGCGGTCGGCTGACGAGCGGCGTGATTTACGAAGCGCTGAAACAGGACGACGCGGTGATGAAGGAGGTGCTCGCCACGGCCCAGCGAACACTCGGCCTGCTCGCGGCCAATGTGATCAACACGCTCGACCCAGAGATGATCGTGTTCGGCGGCGGCGTGACCGAGCGCGGCGGGGATCGGTTCGTCGCGCCGATCCGCAAAGTAGCGTATGAGAATCTCATCAACAAGCAAAACGCGCGGTTGGTGAAGATTGTCCCGGCGGCGCTCAAGGATGCCTCGGGAGTCGTGGGCGCGGCGGTGCTGGCGCGGAAGAACCTGTGAAGGCCGCGAGGCATAGGGCCTCAGCGGCAATATACACCGGCAAAGGAAAGGCATCTATGAATTGGGAGCGCTTGATCTCATTCGAGGTGGTCTTGACGCCTGGCCTGTGGTTTGGGTGGCTGAAGCGTGCGGTCGCCTATCTCGATCCCGGCTCGGGAAGTTATATTCTCCAACTCATCATCGCCGCCATCGTCGGCGCGGCTTTCGTCGTCAGAATGTATTGGGGGAAGATCAAGTCCTTTCTCCAGGGGCTGTTCTCACGGAAGAAAACCGAGGAATGACGCCCCACCAGCGGTTGCCGGCCTCATTCCGCGACCCCAGTGGGTTCCTGTTTTCAGCCGACGGCATTCTGTACCGGCAGGTCAACACCATCTACCGCGAGCATTATGATTGCTTGATCGGCTCCGGGCTGTATCAGTCCCTGACGGAGGCGGGGTTCATGCTCCCCCACACCGAGGCGGATACGGCGCCAAGTGAGCCGGCGCTGGCTTACAAAGTGATCCAGCCGGAGCTCGTCCCGTTCATTTCGTATCCGTACGAGTGGAGCTTCAGCCAGCTCAAAGCGGCCGCCCTGGTGACGCTGGCAATTCAGAGGCGCGCCTTGAAATCCGGCATGTCGTTGAAGGATGGCAGCGCGTATAACATCCAGTTTCAGCGCGGCCGGCCGGTGCTGATTGATACCTTATCTTTCGAGAGGCACCGAGAGGGTGAACCCTGGACCGCCTACCGCCAGTTCTGCCAGCACTTTCTGGCGCCGTTAGCGCTGATGGCCTATTGCGATGTGCGGCTCAACCAGCTTCTGCGCGTTTATCTTGACGGCCTGCCGCTCGAATTGACCAGCCGCTTGCTGCCGGCCCGGACACGCCTATCCTTTCCGCTCCTCCTGCACCTCCATTTACATGCGGCCAGCGAGCGCCGCTATGCCCGCCAACTGGCGCACAAGCCCAGCCACAATCGCCCGGTCAGCAAAGAGGTCCTCCTGTGGCTGATCGGCAGCCTGGAATCCGCCATCCGCGGCCTGCGCTGGGCGCCGACCCAGACCGACTGGGCCAATTACGCCGCGGAGCACAACTACCGGCCGGAAGCCCTGGAGCACAAACGGCAACTCGTCAGCGCCTTCCTCGATCGCGTTCAACCACGCACCGTGTGGGACCTGGGCGCGAACGTCGGCCAGTTCAGCCGCCTGGCCAGCCAGCGGGGAGTCTTCACCGTGGCTTTTGACTTGGATCCCGGCGCGGTGGAGTTGAATTACCGGCAATGCGTGGCGGAGGGGGAACAGCACCTGTTGCCGCTGTGGGTGGACCTGACGAATCCAAGCCCAAACCTGGGCTGGCGCAACGAGGAACGCTTCTCGCTGCTGCGCCGGGCGTCGGCCGGGGCCGTGCTCGCCCTGGCACTGGTCCATCATCTGGCGATTGGCAACAACGTGCCGTTGGAGGAAGTGGCAAAGTTCTTCAGCGACCTGGGGGCGGCGTTGATCATCGAATTCGTCCCCAAGACCGACCCGCAGACGCAGCGGCTGTTGGTCGTGCGGGACGATATTTTTCTCAGCTACACCCAGGAAGGGTTTGAGCGGGCATTCCAGGAGTATTTCACTATCCAGGCGGTGGAGCCGATCCGTGAGTCCGAGCGAATTTTGTATCTCATGCAAAGGTCAGCATGAATCGTCCTATCCTCCTGCACCCTTTCCTCGTCGCTATCTACCCCGTCCTCTTTCTGACCGCGGTCAATTTGACGCAAATCGGGCCGACGGTCATCGTGCGTCCCCTCATCACAGTGGTGGTCACGGCGACCGTCTTGCTGCTGGCAACAAAAATGATGGTCAAAGACTGGCAACGAGCCGGGTTGTTGGTCTCCTTCGGCCTTTTTCTTTTCTTTAACCATAACTATACAGGCCTCCAGCAAGTTGCCGGCTTGGTGCTCCCGGCTGAAATGCAAGCGGACCGGCCGGCGCTGGCGATCATCCTGTGGATTGGAGGTCTATGGCTGGGCTGTTACCTGATCGTCCGCAAGCTGCGGGAGCCGCGTACGCCGACTGTTTTTCTGAATATCTTCGCCAGCATCGCCATTTTCACGCTGACGGTTTATATCGCCCGCTATCTCATCGAAGCCGGGCAGCGCAGCCAGGTGGCGTGGGCGCTGCCGGTCGAGGGGCTTGAGGCTGCGCCGCCCTCGTCCGCGCAGCCCCTGCCAGATATTTACTATATCATCGTGGACGGATATGGCCGAGGGGATATCCTGCAGGAAATTTATCAGTACGACAATGAACCATTCCTCGACTCCCTCAGGCGAAAAGGATTCTTCGTCGCCCAGGATAGCCGAAGCAACTATGTACAGACGACGCTGTCGCTCGCCTCTTCGATGAATTTTCAATACTTAGGGGAACTGGCCCAAACCATTGGGAAGCATGTGGGCGACCGAAAACCGCTGACAACCCTCATCCAGCACAGCCAGGCGCGCGACTTTCTGAGCGCGCGCGGCTACCGGACGGTCGCCATTGGCACAGGCTACGACTTCACGGCCATCCCCGAGGCAGATATCTTCATCCCACCGCCGCAAAGGACCTTCACTTCGTTTGAAGATGTGCTCGTGCGCAGTTCAGCCCTGGCAGTCATACGGCGACACCCGCGCGTGGATAATTTTTTCCCGCTCTCCTATCGTGCTCATCGAGAACGCATTTTGTACGCCCTGGATCAGCTAAAGAACATGCCATCGGTGAGCGGCCCGAAGTTCGTGCTGGCTCATCTGATTTCCCCTCATCCGCCTTTCATTTTTGGCCCCCATGGGGAGGAGATTGAGCATGAGGTTGAATACAGCATCAGCGACGGGAGCGAATATGCAGGCCCACCCGAGGAGTACATCAGGCTCTATCGCGACCAACTCACTCACCTGAACACGTTATTAGAAGAAGCTATAGACGAGATTCTGGCGAAGTCCTCCACACCGCCGATCATCATCTTGCAGGGAGACCACGGGGGTGGGGCATTGCTGGATTGGGCCTCGGCCGAGAAGACCTGCCTGAGAGAGAGGCTGTCCATCTTGAACGCCTATTACCTGCCAGGGAACGATTCCCAACAGCTGGATCCTTCGATCACCCCCGTGAACTCATTCCGCGTTATTCTCAACGCCTATTTCGGCGCTAACCTGAGCCGGCTGGAGGATCGCAGCTATTTTTCCACCCTGGCGCGCCCATACGATTTCATAGACGTCACCGACGAGATCGAAGGTCAGACCTGCAATGTTCCTCAGCTCCAATAACGCTATGGACGCCTCTGCTCTTCAATCGCTGGCTCGGCTCATCCGCTCCCAGCGCCTCGCCGCGCTGGGCACACTGCGCGAGGGGACGCCGTTCGTCTCGATGGTGTTGTACGCCGAGGCGAGCGACCTCGCCGCGTTTTACCTGCACCTCAGCCGGTTGGCTGTCCATACTCGCGCTATCCAGGTTGATCCCCGCGTGGGGCTGATGATCTCCCAACCCGACCCTGGCTCAGGCGACCCGCAGACGCTGGCGCGCGTCTCCATCCAGGGACAGGCCGCTCCCATCCCTAAAGGCACACCGGAGTTTGATGCCGCCAAAACCCTCTATCTTGCCAAGTTCCCGGATTCCGAGCGCAACTTCGGCCTCGGCGACTTCGACATTTACCGCCTCGTCCCGCAAACCGCGCGCTTCGTGGCGGATTTCGGGAAGATCTACAATCTGGTGCTGGAGGATCTCGGGCGGGCGGGAAAACTCCCGGCTACATAGGCGGTGCGCGGCGCAGACCGCCGAAGCTGTCCTGTTCAGCACGTCTTGGGCTACACATTAGCGCCAGGTCGTTAAAAAGCCCGCCGGGCCGCGAGAACACTCGCGGCCCGGCGTTTTTGCTTATTCGATTAGATTTGGTTGCTCAGTCACCGGCTGAGGGGACGGGTCGGGCAACTGGGGTTTCTGCGGCGGTGACAGCCTTCCACGGGGTGCCAATCCAGCGGAGGAGCAGGTAGTCCGCGCCGATGTAGCCCGAGACCTTCCAGGCCAGGATGAGCAGGACGGCGACGGCGAACAGCAGCGGGTTGGTGCTGGCGGAGCCGGCCATCATGAAGTTCCAGTTCATGAACCCGCCGAAGAAGGCGGCGATGCCGGTGAACGCGCCGATGATCAAGGCGAGGCCGATGAGCAGCTCGCCATACGCCACGAGCTTGGCGAACCAGGTGTAGGACTGGGTGTCAATCAGCATCTGGATGAACGCGCGGTACCAGTCGAAGGCGATGGGCGGGCGGCCCTGCTCGGGGATCTTGACGGCGGCCATCCAGAAGCCCTGGAGGGCCTCGCCAGTCTCGACCCACTTGGGGTTGTCAACCTTGTGCAAAGCGCCGTCGAACCATTGATAGCCGAGCCAGATGCGCGGAAGCACCCACAGCCAGGCGGCGCGGGGATCGCTGATCAGTTTCTGGACGAACGGCGGATCCTGCAGAACTTCACCCTTACGATTGGTCATAGCGGACATGATTGTGTGTCTCCTTCCTCATTGTTTCGAGAACGGCCCTTGCGGGCTAAATTTCCGTACTGTTACCCAGATTGTATGAATTTCCTACGCCCGCCACAGTGATAATTCGCCTCTCTTTTGTGTGATTCGCGCCAAAGGTCATATGACAATTTGTATCCAGTCACATGACAATCGTCTATGCAGGTTCGCCTAACTTTGTGAGCCGGCTGGAAAAAGAAAACCGGCCCCTCCCAAGGGGAGAGACCGGTTGCGGATCGCGGTTACAAACCGCTCCTACGGGCGCAATGCCTTTCCCATGTACAACTCTCCACGCTCAAACCCCTGTTTCTGGTAGTACTCCCTCGTCCCAATCGCCGAGATCACCACCAGTTTTCGATAGCCCGCCGCGCGTGCGCGCGTCTCCGCGGCCTGGATCAGCTGCGTCCCCAGGCCCAGGTGTTGGGCTTCGCCGCGCGCGGCCGCTGTGCCGATCTTCACCACCGGCCCGTACACGTGCACCTCGCGGATGATCGCCGCGCTCTGCAACTCGTCAATTCCCGTCAGGGCCGTTGCCTCAGGCGTAGGCAGCGACAGCCGCAGAAACCCCAGTAACTTCCCAGCCTCCGTATCAAAACTCAAGAATAACTCCTGTCCGCCCGTCGTCTCATATTCAACCACCCCCACACCCCTATACTCTTTCACCCTCTCCCCTCTCACCTCACGGCAGCGGATGCACTGACACGCCCGCCCCTCCGCTGCCAGCTTCCGCCGCACCACCTCGCGCAGATTCGAGGCCGTGCTGCCCGCGACGACGTGCCCCGCCGGGATGTCACGGATGATGCGGTTGAGCCGCACGTACTTCGGCGTGCGCACCTTGCACTCGGCGAGCAGCCAGATCAACTCGTCGTCGCTGTACGGGCGGTACTCGCCGCGCTCCCACCACTTCACCAGTTCGGCCTCGCGCACGAGCGAGCAGGGATAAATCTTCAGCTCGTCGGGACGCAGGCCAGAATCAGACCATAACCGCTCGAAGTCGGCCAGGTCGCCGGCGGATGTCGCGCCAAGCAGGTTGGGCATCCAGTGTAGATGAATCTTGAACCCGGCGGCGCGCAGCAGTGTCACCGCCTGCCGCGTCTGCTCCACCGAGTGTCCGCGCTTGTTCAGGTCTAAAATCCGGTCGTCCAGGCTTTGCGCGCCCAACTGCACTTTGGTGACGCCGTAGCGCCGAAGCCGCCGCACCTCCGCCGCGTCTATGTAATCGGGCCGGGTCTCGATCACCAACCCCACGTTGCGCCGCCGCGCCGTCTCGTTGATCTTCTGCGCTTCGTCGAGCGAATCTGCCTCCACGCCGTTCAGCGCGTCAAGGCAGCGCTGGATGAACCACGCCTGATAATCCGGCGGGTAGTACGACCAGGTGCCGCCCAGGATCAGCAATTCGACCTTGTCCGTCGGGTGGCCGATGTTCTCCAGCGCCCGGAGGCGACTGGCCGTCGTCTCGAACGGGTCAAACTGGTGATACTCCGCGCGGATCGCGCCCGGCTCGTCGGCCAGGTAACTCTTGGGCATCCGCACGTCGGTGGGGCAAAAGATGCACTCGCCGGGGCACGGGAACGGCTTGGTCAGCACCGTCACCGTCGCCACACCGGAGATCGTCCGCACCGGCTTCATCTGCAAGCGGCGCAGGACCTCGGGGTCAACCGCCAGCCGTCCTTCGTCGCAGAACCGGCGATAAGCGGCGACGATCTGATCCTTCGCGAACTGACCGTGCGCGCGCGGGTGCTTGCGGAGGAGCCGGGTCATGTCCTCCGGCCCAAACGGCGAAAGCGCCGCTGCCTCCTGGATCAACCTCATCAACTGCGCTTCGTCGGCGGGCGTGAGGCTTTGCCCGTGCTTGGCGTACCAGGCGTCTGTTCTCATAGCGGATTGCGTATTCCGTATCTGTCTACGCAATACGGAATACGCCCACTATAATAGCCCTCAATGGAATTGACAACCGCCCGCAAACTCGCCGACCTCAACCGCCGCTTCTACGAAGACCATGCCATTGCCTTCGCGCACCGCCGCGCCGCACCTCAACCTGGCGTCCGGCGCATCCTCGCGATGATCCCCGGAGGCGCAACCGTGCTGGAGTTGGGCTGCGGGGATGGAAAAGCAGCCCAGGCGCTGGCTGCCGGCTCGCAGATCGCCGCGTACCTCGGCCTCGATCTCAGCCCCGCTTTGCTGGAACGCGCTCGTAAGGTGACAGGTGACGAGCAGCGCGTGACGGCACCCGGCCTGCACACGCCGTCACCTGTCACGCGTCGCACCTCGTTCGCTTTCGCCCTCGCCGATCTCACCTCCCCGGACTGGGCGCGAAGTCTCGCCTCCCGCACATTCGACTGGGTTTTGGCCTTCTCGGTCTTCCACCATCTACCCGGCGCCGCCGCGCGCGCCCAAATCCTGCAGACCCTCGCGGGGCGCCTCAACCCCGGCGGGACGGTCGTCATCTCGAATTGGCAATTCACGCGCAGCGAACGGCTCAAAAGGCGCATCGTCCCGTGGACGGCGATCAGCCTCAGCGAGGCCGAGGTCGAAGCCCACGATTACCTCCTCGCATGGGAGCGCAACAACCAACGCGGCCTCCGCTACGTCCACCTGTTGGACGAAACCGAGGCGCAACAGATGGCCGAAGCGGCCGGATTGGCGGCGACAGAAATCTTCCGCTCAGACGGCGTCACCGACGATCTGGCCGATTACGTGGTAATGCGAAAATCAATGTAAACTATCCTCCGTTCCATCCGTTGACCAAAGGAGTCCCCATGACCAAATACGTCGAGTTCCCCCTCGAAAGCGGCGGTTCCATCCTCATCGAATCCCCGGACGAGCCGCAGAAAGGCACAAGCGGCTTCGCTCGCGACGACGTCGCTAAAGAAGCCATCGAGAAAGCCCAGCAGTCGCTCGACCAGTCCTTTGAGAACGTGCGCAAGTCGGCCGAACTACTGGTGAGCAAGCTGCGCGCGCTGAGCGCGCCGCCCGACGAGATGGAGGTGAACTTCTGCCTCAAGGCCAGCGGCGAGCTCGGCCACATCGCCATTGGCAAGGCCGGGGCCGAGGCCAACTACACGGTGACCCTCCGCTGGCGCAAGGAAGAAAAGAAGGAAGAAGGAAGTGGGAAGAAGGAAGAAGCCGAGAAAGGCGAGCAGCAAGAAGAAGCGAAGTAGCACTCACGCGAAATCATGATAGGAATCCTGTTTCTTGACCCGCTAAGCAGACGTCCATGCGCGGATAATCACGACGGCTCATATGATCCAGGTCTTTAAATGCCCTTCCTGCGGCTCGACCCTCAGTGATGAGGGCGGCGCGGAGCCAACGATCACGTGCCAGTTCTGCGGCTCGACGGTGATCGTGCCCGAAGAATTGCGCCCCAAACCGGAGGCGGCGCCGGCGTCGTCCGAGCCGTCGTCCACCCTCCTGTCTTCCGCCCTTGAACTGGGCGAGGCGCTCACCGGTCTGCCGCTCGATAAGCTGGCCGAGCTCAAACGCCTGATCAGCAGCGGCCAGAAGATCGAGGCCGTCAAACTTTACCGCGAGATCACCGGCGTGGGGCTGAAAGAAGCCAAAGACGCGGTCGAGGCGATGGAGGCCGGACGGCCGGTGGTCATCACCCGCGCCGCCGCGACGACCAACGCTAGATACGAAGCCGCCGACGATCTGAGCCCCGCCGTGCGCCTGCGCGAGGTCATGGCTTTGATACAGTCCGGCCAGAAGATCGAGGCCATCAAACTCTATCGTGAGATCACCGGCGTGGGGTTGAAAGAAGCCAAAGATGCGGTCGAGGCGATGGAAGCTGGTCAACCCGTGACGGTTGCCAACTTCAAGCTGGAAACGCCGGCCGTGACGGACGCCAGCCAGGACCCCCGCGTGGGCGAGATGGTGCGGTTGATCCACGACAACCGCAAGATCGAGGCCATCAAACTCTACCGCGAAATCTTCGACACGGGTCTGAAGGAAGCGAAAGACGCCGTGGAGGCCATCGCGGCCGGGCAATCGGCGGAAGCTGCGCGGGCCATGGCGCACCAGGCGGCGGCTGCCGCAGCGAAAGCGTCCAGGCCTGTGCTAAGGCCGACAACGTCCAGGCCCCGATCCGCCGCGGCCACCGGGTGCGGATGCGCCCTGCTCATCTTCGGTTTTGTGATGGCCATGGTTTTTGGCGGCCCGTTCCGCCTCTCAGGCTCGTATCGGCAGGCGCTGGCCGCCGCGCAAGCCGACCCGCAGGTGGTTGCAGCGCTGGGCGCGCCGGTCGAGGCGAGCTGGTGGCCCATCACCGGCTCGCTCTCGTGCGGGGGCAACGGATGTCTGGCCGATTATCGTATCCCCATTCACGGCGCGAAGAAAAGCGGCCAGATCGTCGTCGAGTCTAATTCCAAAGACTCGTTCATCGGACTCGGCGGGACATGGACGCTGGACGCCTACGTGGTCGTGGACAGCGGCCCGACGCTCGAGTTGACTCCCCCGCCGACGCCCGCGCCCACTTTGAGCGCGGCTCAAGTTGACGCGACGAGCGGGGCCATCTCACGCGCGACGGCGGCCGTCCAGGCGACGCGCGACGCGCAGTCCACGGCCACCGAAGAGGCCAAACAGAACGCCACGGCCACGGCAGGCGTAGAAGCCACGCGGGCGGCAGCAGCGGAGGCTGCGGCCACCGCGCAGGCTCAAAGCCTCGCCACGTCCATCGCGGCCACACAGGCCGCCTGGTCCGTGGCCATCAGCGAGACGTTCCAGGACAACAATCGCCAGTGGCCCGTCGGCCTCCATCAAGACAACTCCCTCGGCGCGGATATAAAAATCCCCGACGGGCAATATGCATGGACGGTCAACGTCCGGCGCGGCAATTCGTATCTGAATTTCATTCCGAAAGACGCGCCACAGTTCGGCGACTTTTACGCGGCGGTGGACGTGAAACTGCTCGGCGGCGGCGAGGGCGGCAACTATGCCTATGGCCTCGTCTTCCGGCATTTGAACGACGACTACGGCTTCTTCGGCATTCAGGCCGACGGCAGCTTCCGTGTGCTCACCGTGTTCGGCACGGGTATCTATCAGATGATTCTATCGTCCTCCCCTGCCATCCGCCCCAACGCGGTGAACCGCATCGCCGTGCGCGGCGTCGGCTCCGATTTTGTGTGCGAGATCAACGGCGAGATGGTGTATATCGTGACCGAGGACTTTGTCCCCGGCGATATCGGCCTCGGCGTGGACGCCATCAGCAGCGCGGGCGAAGCCCGGGTGGTATTCGACAACTTCGAAGTGCGCGCGCCGGGAGGGGAGAATCAGTAAATAGCGATTGGTCAATGGCAATTACCCTCTCAAGGATGCTTTCATGCCTAAAACACAATTCCTCTTCGGCACGGTCGGCAGTCCGCTCTCGACGCCCAAAAATCCCGGGGGCACGGTGGGGGGCATTGCGCGCACGGCGGAACTCGGCCTCGGCGCGCTCGAACTCGCGTGGGTGCGCTCGGTGGCCGTGACCGAAGCCAAGTGCGCGGAAATCAGGGCCACGGCGCAGGAGCACACCGTCGCCATCTCCATTCACGCGCCGTATTTCATCAACCTCAACGCGAACGGCGACGAGTGGCCCCGCAGCCGCAAGCGGTTGATGAACGCCGCGCATTACGGGAACCTGGCGGGCGCGACGGACATCGTCTTTCATCCCGGCTCGTATTTCGGGCGCGACCCCAAAGAGGTCTTGCAGGTGGCGCTGCCCCGCCTGCGGGATTGCGTGAAAGAGCTGCGCGACGCGGGGAACCCGGCGACGCTCCGCCCGGAGACGATGGGCAAGAGCGCGATGCTCGGCTCGCTCGAAGACACGCTGGCGATGGCGAGCGAGATCGAGGGCGTGCAGCCGTGCATTGACTTCGCCCACCTGCACGCGCGCCCCGGCGACGGCTCGGCCAACTCTTATGAGGAATGGATGAGGATGCTCAAGCTGGTGAAGAAATACCTGGGTCAGGGCGCGCTCAAGCAAATCCACATTCACCTCTCCGGCATCGCGTACGGGCCGAAAGG
>DATDRS010000005.1:0-10055 GCA_035291605.1 Anaerolineales bacterium
GCTCACATTCGGATCGAGAGTATCAGACGCAATGCTGGCTGTGTTGGCGAGCGTCAAGCCATCAGGCGCACTCAGGCTGACCTGCACCACGACGGTAATGGTCGCCAGGTCACCGTTGGGCATGTCGGTGTCCTTCGTGCATTCCATCAGTTGCAGGTATGGACTGTAGAAACACCCCCAGCCCAAGGGCAGGAGAAACCGCGGGTTGCTGGTGTAACTCGGCAGTGTGTCACTCACCACCACGTTGCGGGCGCCGTTGGGACCATTGTTCTGTACGCTAATCGTGTAGGTCAGGGTCATGCCTGCTTGAACTGGATCGGGATTGTCCGCCTTGCTGATCGCCAAATCGGCGTGAGGTGTTGATGTCGGCGTGTCGGTTGGTGTGGCCGTTGGCGTGTTGGTCGGCGTGTTCGTCGGCGTGGACGTTGGTGTAGTGGTCCGTGTGGCGGTGGGTGTGCGAGTTGGCGTGGATGTCGGTGTCGCCGTATTCGTCGGCGTCGCCGTTGGAGTTCTGACGGTTGTATTCGCGGTGGCAGAGTTGTCGGCCAGATTTGGGTCCGTCGCGTCCGAAGAGACGTTGGCCGTATTGATGATCACCGTGCCGTCGGGCGTGCTCGCGCTCACCTGCACCTCCAGTGTGATGATGGCCGTCTCGTCTTTGGGCATGTCGTTGTCTTTCGTACAGACCACCTGTGTGACACCCGGACCAACCGGATTGATCTCGCACTGCCAGCCAAAGGGCGATACAAACGGTTGTTGGAGGCTGGTGTAACTTGGCAGGGTGTCACTCACCACCACATTCCGGGCAGTGTTTGGGCCGTTGTTCTGCACGTTAATCGTATAGATGAGGTTTGCGCCTGCCGTGACCGGGTCGGGACTGTCCGATTTGGTGATCACCAAGTCGGCGACGGAGGTTGGCGCCGGCGTATCCGTCGGGGTAGTGGTCGGTGGGCTAGTCGGCGTATCCGTTGGTGTCGCGGAAGGGGTTGGCGTGGCCGGAGGCGTCGGCGTGACCGTGGGTGTTTCCGTCGGAGTTGGTGTGTTTGTCAACGTGGGTGTCGGTGTGTTGGTCGGTGTGTCCGTAGGCGTCGGTGTTGCGGTTTCGGTTGGTGTATTCGTTGGGGTAGCAGTCGGCGTATCCGTTGGTGTTGTGGTAGCGGTTGGCGTGGCCGTTGATGTGCTGGTCGGCGTACTGGTCGCGGTCGCCGCGGCCGTGGGCGTGTTAGTGGGTGTGTTAGTCGCAGTCGCTGTGGTCGTAGGTGTCGGCGTTGCTTTGCACTTGCCTGCACTGTCTGCGTTGACGATGGCCTGGATTTCGGACGCGGAGAGGGCGCGGTTAAAGATTTCGAGTTCATCTATGACGCCGTTGAACGGTTGCAGGAGGGTAAAGGGAGAATCCAGTGATTGATGACCGATGAACAGACGGACACTATTCGAGATATTGCCAATGCTGGCGATGCTCGAAGTCTGTTGAAGCACAGCATCCAGATAGATCGAAATCGTTTGGTTGTTTCTATCCACCACTCCGGCAACGTGATGAAAGGCATTATCTACGATGACATTTGTCTGTACGTAAACAGAGTTGGTTCCCTCCCGAATAGAAAATCGGAGTGCAGTTGCGGAAGGCGATCCAACCAGATCGAGCAGATACCCCGTGCCCGCAGTATCTCGTTTGTCAACCAGAGCATCATCACGGACTGAAGAAATACCATCAATACGCACCCACGCGTCCAGGGTGAAGGAGCCGTTGGTGCCAAAGTTCAAGTTGGCGTTATTCGGTACGACAAACCCACTCGCCCCATCGAATTTCATGCCTTGACTGACGTGCGCTGGGATGAACTGAGGTGTGCCGATGGTTTGTGTCGGCGAATTCCCATCCTGAATGTCATTCGCATTCCCATCCCCCGGCCACCAACTCACCATGCCGGAGGGCGGTGGGGTGCAGTTGCTCGGCGTGGATGTCGGCGTTGGTGTCAGGGTCGTCTTGCACTTGCCCGCGCTACCCGCGTTGAAGATCGCCTGGATTTCTGACGTGGACAGGGCGCGGTTAATGATCTCGAGTTCGTCTATCACACCGTTGAAAGGCTGCAAGAGGGTATTGGGTGAATCCAGGGATGGATGACCGATGAACAGTCGAGCACTATTCGAGATATTGCCAACGCCGGCGATGCTCGAAGTTTGTTGAAGTACACCATCAAGATAGATTGAGAGCGTGCTGGCATTGCGGTCAACGACGCCGGCCACCAAGTGAAAATTATTATCGGGGATGGGACTGGTCCGTGCATCGGCGCGGTTCGAGCCATCATTAATGGAGAACCGCAGCACGCGTCCGGCAATAGAGGGCGGCCCAATCAGATCCAGCAGATAGGCTGTGCCCGGCGTGTCGCGTTTGTCAACCAGGGCATCATCACCGACTGAAGAAATACCATCAATACGCACCCACGCGTCAAGGGTGAAGGAGCCGTTGGTGCCAAAGTTCAAGTTGGCGTTGTTCGGCACGACAAACCCACTTGCCCCATCGAATTTCATGCCTTGACTGACGTGCGCTGGGATGAACTGAGGCGTACCGATGGTTTGTGTCGCTGAATTCCCATCCTGAATGTCATTCGCATTCCCATCCCCCGGCCACCAACTCACCATGCCGGAAGGGGGTGGTATGCAGTTGCTCGGCGTGGATGTCGGCGTAGGTGTCAGAGTCGTCTTGCACTTGCCCGCGCTACCCGCGTTGAAGATGGCCTGGATTTCGGACGCGGACAGGGCGCGGTTAATGATCTCGAGTTCATCTATAACGCCGTTGAAAGGCTGCAAGAGGGTAAAGGGAGAATCCAGTGATTGATGACCGATGAACAGACGGACACTATTCGAGATATTGCCAATGCTGGCGATGCTCGAAGTCTGTTGAAGCACACCATTCAGATAGATCGAAATCGTTTGGTTGTTTCTATCCACCACTCCGGCAACGTGATGAAAGGCATTATCTACGATGACATTTGTCTGTACGTTAACAGAGTTGGTTCCCTCCCGAATAGAAAATCGGAGTGCAGTTGCGGAAGGCGATCCAACCAGATCGAGCAGATACCCCGTGCCCGGAGTATCTCGTTTGTCAACCAGAGCATCATCACGGACTAAAGAAATACCATCAATACGCGCCCACGCGTCCAAGGTGAAGGAGCCGCTTGTGCCAAAGTTTAAGTTGGTGTTGTTCGGGACGACAAACCCACTCGCCCCATCGAATTTCATGCCTTCACTGACTTGCGCTGCGACGAACTGAGGCGTGCCGATGGTTTGTGTCGCTGAATTCCCATCCTGAATGTCATTCGCATTCCCATCGCCCGGCCACCAACTCACCATGCCGGAGGGCGGTGGTATGCAGGGGTTGGCGAGTGCGCTGGTCAGGGTCATGGCCGAGGCGAATGCGCTGTTCAAGCTGACGGATATGAGCGCCAGCTCCAAGAGCGAGATGAAGAAAACAGGTCGCCGTTTCATTTTTTCCTCCACGTCACGGGCGCTGGTTCATTTCTGAGCCGGGCGCCGTTAAGGGGAAGCTGTTCATCCACACACAATGATTGTGAATCCTCTCCGTTTGTGCACACAGTATTTGTGGGCACGATATGTGAAGGGGTTTCTCATTCAGCAGACACCCACAGCCTATCATGCGACGTTGCTGGCCGGATTCGTGCCGAGCTGCCGGCGGGCGAGATCTTGTCTTGTTAGCGCGTCGGCCAAGCAACCAGCCTGGGGCGACTGGCGCCAGTCGCCCCAGGCTGGTCCGCGTCCGTCAATTGATGGCTGGATTGGTGTCGTCGGTGCCCGGCGGCATCGAGTCCACCTGATAGCATCCATCTGCGTTGCCGGGAGTGCCCGAGTCCGGGCCATGATGAGCCGACTCAAGACCGTAGGCAGCCGGATCGCCGCCGCAGGTGACCCCGCTGGCGTCGAACGGGCCGTGGTTCTGCCCGTTGGCCAGCTCCTGGCCGGCCCCGTCGTGGGCGGGCTCGGCTTCGTGGGGATGCGCCAGGGCCGGCCCGGCCAGCACCAGCGCTCCGGCCATAGCCAGGAGCAACGCCAGGTAGACTCTCAATCCAAGAACGCGCATAGTGGTCATCGTAAAGCTCCTTTCTTCTGTGCAACAGCGGTCTACATGTAAACCTATATCTGACCACTGGCCGTCTCGGCGGCGAATAGAGTGATGGCCAGTGATGAGATGTAGGATCCTCGTTTTCAAGGATGCTCACAGCCTATCATGCGAGGCTTTCCCGTGTCATGGGGGCTGTGTCCCGACTGGTCGGGAATTTTGTAGGTTGGTGTCCTTCGCTAGATCGTGGGGCGTCTACGCGGGGCAACCAGGGAGGCGTGGAGATGCCACAGGACAGGCTGTCTGTTTCCTTAATCAAAAAGACCCCGAAGGCGCTTCGCGGAAGCCTTCGGGGTCTCGCTGACTACTTCTTCCGCGCCGGCCTCTTCGCGGTCGAACGCGAGGCAGGCGCTTTCTTTGTGTTCGACTTAGCCCTCTCTTTCGGCGTGGGCTTCTCTGATTTCTTTGCTTTCGCTTTCTTCTCTGGTTCCGGCTCGGCCATCTCAATCTGCTTCACCATCGGCACGAGGCGCACAACCGACTCCTTGTCCTTCAGTTTCACCACTGGCGCGCCGCGCGCCGCGCGTCCCCGCCGCCCAGCCTCCTCCCACTTCAACACCTTTACGTTGCCTTTGCTCGTCACGGCAATGACTTTGTCGTCCGAATAGCCGATGCACATGCCGATTAACTTCTGCTTGCCGGCGAGCGAGGCTCCGGTCACGCCCACGCCGTAGCGTCCCTGCGTAGGGAACTCCTTGATCGCCGTGCGCTTGCCCATGCCCGCGTCGCTGAGCATGAAGACCTCCGCGCGATCCTTCACCACCTCCAGCCCGACCACGCGGTCGTCGCGCGCGCCCGGCTTGATGCCCATCACCCCCGCCGCGCTCAACCCCATCGCGCGGACTTCCTCCTCCTTGAACCGGATCGAGCGCCCCTGCGAGGTGAGCAGCAGCACTTCGTCGCCGCCCGTCGTCAGCCGCGCGCCCACTACGCCGTCGTCTTCGGCCACGTTCATCACATTGTAGACCTGCGACGACGGCCCCGGCAGGTCGGCGGCGGAAATTTTCTTGACCATCCCGCCAGAGGTGCCGAGGAACAAATACACGCCCCCCGTGGACTGCTCACTCTCACTGGTAGTGGCGGCTTTAGCCGCTTCTGCCACGCGCACCATGTCCGGACTAACGGCGACAGCGGCGACCACGCGGGCATTCGCGTCGAGGGCCGACAGGCTCGCCCACGGCGTCCCTTCCGAGGCGTCCTCTTTCTCCGGCAATGAATAGACAGGGATCGAAGCGGCGCGGCCCTTCAGCGTGATCAGATACAGCGTGTCCCGCGTGTTCGCCGCGAGCAGCGCCAGCGGCGCCTCGCCGGATCCCTTCGGGGCTTTGTTGGGCGGCGTGCGCGAGATCAGGCCACTCTGCAAAACCGTCACCCACACATCTTCCTGCGGCGTGAGGTCGGCGGTTGTCAACGCCTGGCGCGGCGTCTCGCCGGCTTCCACGATCTGCGTGCGGCGCTTGTCGGCGTATTTCTGCTTGACCTGCCGCAGCTCATCCTGGATCACCTCGCGCATCTTCTTCGGCGAGGCCAGCAGGCCTTCGAGGTGTTTGATGAGCGCGAGTTTCTCCTTGTGCTCGTCCTCGATCTTCTTGCGCTCCAGCGCCGCCAGCCGCTTGAGCGGCATGTCGAGGATGGCCGTCGCCTGCGCCTCGCTCAACTTGAAGCGTTTGATCAGCTTGGCGCGAGCCTCGTCCGAATCCCTCGCGGCACGGATGAGGCGGATGACCTCGTCCAGATACTTGAGCGCGGTGAGGAGGCCTTCGAGGATGTGCGCGCGCTCTTTGGCGCGGGCGAGGTCAAACTCGCTCCGGCGGCGCACCACCTCCAGCCGGTGGTCGAGGAACACGCGCAGGGCCTGCTTGAGCGTGAGCAGGCGCGGCTCGCCGTTGACCAGCGCGAGGTTAATAATGCTGAACGTCCCCTGCATGGGGGTGCGCTTGAACAGCTCGCGGATGACCTTGTCTGGCTCGGCGGTCTTTTGCAGCTCGATGACGATGCGCATCCCCTGCCGGTCGGACTCATCCCGCAGGTCGGCGAGGCCTTCGAGTGATCCCTCGCGCGCCAGGTCGGCGATGCGCTCGATGAGCGCGGACTTGTTCGTCTGGTACGGCAGTTCGGTGACGATGATGCGGCTCTTGCCGCGCCCCATATCCTCGGCGTGGACTTTGGCCTGCACCAGGATGCGCCCGCGCCCGGAACCATAGGCCGCCGCCAGGCCCTCCGTGTCGTCCTTCGCCTTGATGATGACGCCGCCGGTCGGGAAGTCCGGGCCTTTGACGTACTTCATCAGGTCGTCCACGGTCACGTCGTCGAGTTTCGACCAGCGGTCGAGCATGAAGATCAGCGCGTCACAGATCTCGCCGAGGTTGTGCGGGGGGATGGAGGTCGCCATGCCCACGGCGATGCCGCTCGCGCCGTTGACGAGCAGGTTGGGGATGGCCGAAGGGAGGGCCTGCGGCTCAGTGAGCGTGTCGTCGAAGTTGGGGCCGAAATTAACCGTGTTCTTCTCGATGTCCACGAGGACATCCATCGCCATGCGCGCCAGCCGGGCCTCGGTGTAGCGCATGGCCGCCGGTTCGTCGCCGTCCACCGAGCCGAAGTTGCCCTGCCCGTCCACCAGCAGGTAGCGCATCGAGAAGTCCTGCGCCATGCGCGCCATCGCCTCGTACACCGAGGCGTCGCCGTGCGGGTGGTATTTGCCCAGCACTTCGCCGACGATGCGCGCGGATTTCTTGTACGCCCCATCCGGGCGCAGGTTCATGTCGTGCATCGCGTAGAGGATGCGCCGTTGCACCGGCTTGAGGCCGTCCCGCGCGTCGGGGAGCGCGCGCGCCACGATGACCGACATCGCGTACGACAGGTACGCGGTCTGCATCTCGTTATCTATGTTGATCTTGCGGATCAGGCCGATTTCCATGCTTTACCTCGTGACGCGCGTCGCGCGGCGGGCGACGGGAGCTGAGAGGCGACCTTCTCGTCACCTTTCTCCCCAAAGCGCGGGAATGATAAGGGGATTGTGAGAGGGTGTCAATGATTGGCGGCATCCCGCCGCGCAATCTTCGCCATCGCGCGCAGGGCGATTTGAATGGAGCGTTCCTCGCCCTCGCGGAAGGCGGCCTCGCCCGATTCGGGTTTGACCTGGCCCGGAGCGCCGTCCGAGGCGAACAGCGCGCCCGTGCGCCACCCCCGGTACGCGCCCACGATGTACAGCGTGTCGCTCTCCATCTCGACCGAGATCACCCCGGCTTTGACGATCTCGCGAAACATTTCGTCGGTTTGGCGGCGGGGCGCGTAAAACGCATCGCCCGCAATGCCCAATCCCGTGTGAACCGGATAGCCCAGCTCGGCGGCAGACTCTTTAAGCGCGAGCGTCACGTCAAACGTGGGGACGGCGGGGAAGTTCAGCGGCAGGTAGGCGAGCGAGGTCCCGCCCGCCCGGTATGTCCCGGTCGAGATGATGATGTCGCCCGGCCCCAATCCCTCCTTGAACACGCCGCACGACCCGACGCGGATGAAGGTGTCCGCGCCCATGTGCGCCAGTTCTTCGAGCGCAATCGCCACGGTCGGCCCGCCCATGTTGGTCGCGCACACGGTCATGAAGATGCCCTCATACTGGCCCGAATACACCAGATACCCCCGGCTGTCGCTGACGAATTTGGCCGCCTCAAAGTGCGCGGCGATCTTTTTCGCCCGGTCGGGTGAGCCGGGTGTGAAGCAATAGCGGGAAATATCTTTGGGGTCGCAGCGGATGTGGTATTCCACAGGCTTAACCGTCCCTCACTCTCTCACTCATCGCAGTCACTTCTTCCACGCCCGGCGGCTGGCTCGACGCGCCCAGCCTTCCCACTTTGAGCGCGCCGGCGGCCACGGCCCACCGCGCGGCCTGGCGCAGTTCCCAGCCCTGAAGCAGGCCATAAATTAACCCGGCCTTGAAGGCATCGCCCGCGCCCGTGGCGTCCACTACTTCCACGCGGGGCGGTTGAAGCCAGAACTGCGCGCCGTCCCGGTCAACGACGTGAACGGGGTTCGACCCGTCGGTCGTGACGACGATCCCGCCGGAGATGCGGCGCAGTTCGAGCGCGTGCGCCAGCAGATCAGCGCCCGGAAACTCCTGCCGGATGAAAGCGGCTGAGTTCGTGGCGATGTCCGCGAGGGGCAAAACTGAATGGTCGGGCCAGATCACGTCCCCCACCACCGTCTTCACGCCGACCGCGCGGGCCGTACGGGCCGCCTCCGCGTGCTCCGCGCCGCCGTACAGGTCGAGCGCCAAAAAGCGCGCGCCGTCGAGCATCGCCGAGGTCAGCGACGTCTTCGGCGTCTGGGGATAGCCGAACACCAGGATCGCCCGCTCGCCGTCAGGCAGGACCAGGATGCGGCAGAAGGGCGTGGCGAGGCCGGAGCGGATTTCGAGATCAGAAAGATCAAGGGCGGGATGCGCGCTCAACCACTGGCGCAGCGACCGCCCCCGCTCGTCGTCGCCGATGGCGTTGCCGGCGAGTCTCACGCGCACGCCCCAGGCCGCGAGCGTCACCGCCGTGTTCGCCGCCGCGCCGCCGATGTGATATGTGTCGGAGGTGGGGAACGCCGCAAGCTCCAGCGTGGGCAGATGAGGCACGCGGATGATGTTGTCTATCCCGACTTCGCCGTAGGCGAAAACCTCGGCCATGCTTTACAGCGGCCCGTTCCGTGAACACAACCTTCCGGCTGTCGCCGCAAAAATCGCCGTTGAACAGCCCACGGGCCTCATGAATTCGCCCTCTCGCGTGCTAACTGCTGTCTCGCTCGCTGGCGGAAGCGGCGGCGGGCCAATGCTTCTGAGCCTCGAATGCGCAGAGCCACCAGCACCAGCGCCACAATTGCCAAAACGTTCGGGAGGAATTGGATCAGGCTGGGCGGGATCTTGGTCACGTTTTGCAGGCGCACGGCCAGCGCATCGGCCCCGCCAAAGAGCAGGCTGGCAAACAAAGCGCCGATGGGATGATTGAAGCCGAAGAGTGCAGCGGTGAGGCCGATGAAGCCGCGCCCATTGCTCATGCCGCGCGTGAACAGCGTGAGGTGGCCCACCGAGAGGAACGCGCCGCCCAGCGCGGCCAGCGCGCCGCCAAGGACGAGTGCGAAAAACTTGACCCGGGCGACGTTGATGCCCAGCGATTCCGCCGCGTCCTGGTTCTCGCCCACCGCGCGCACGTGCCGCCCGAACCTGGTGTGGAACAAGATCACGTACAGAGCCAGCGCGGCGAACCACGCAAAATAGACAATCGCGTTGTACCCGCTGAGGATAGGGCCGAGGAAGGGCAGATTGTGGATCACCGGAATCTCAAGGTCCGGCAGTTGGCGGATGCTGGGATCGGACCACGAGCCCACGTCGCCGATCATGGTGCGGAGGAAGAAGACCGTCATCTCGGCGACGAACAGGTTGAGTGCGATGGCGAGGATGATCAAGTCCACCTGGTAACGGAGATACACGAAGGCAAAGATCGCGCCCAGCATCGCGCCGGCCAGCATCGCCGCCAGCGCGCCGAGGTACGAGTTCTGGAACCAGAACGCGGCCAGGATGCCGAGGAATGCGCCGAGGAGCATCTTGCCCTCCAGCGCAAAGTTCAGCACCCCGGCGCGATTGGAGAGCGCCCCGGCCAGCGCCGCCAACAGAATAGGCGTGGCCAGACGCATCCCGGAGCGGATGAGATCAAAGGTGAGCGCGTCAGTAAAACCTTCCATAACGTCTCACGCTTTCCTCGCCGCGAGTCTTTTCACCCCTTCTTTCACCCGATTGATCCAGCCTCGATAAAAATTCTCCGCGGCGACGAAGAGGATGATCAGCGCGATGATGCCGCCGCCCAGTTCGCGCGGGATGTGCACGCTGGTCTGCAGGCCGATCTGCGCGCCGAGGCGCACGCCCGCGAACAGGATGGCGACGAGC
>DATDRS010000006.1:0-3147 GCA_035291605.1 Anaerolineales bacterium
TGGCTCAACCAACTCGGCGGCGCGGAGGACGTGCTCGAAGCGCTCGTCGCGATGTTCCCCGGCGCGCCGATCTTCACTTCCATCTACTGGCCGGAGGCGATGCCGGCGCACTACCGCGCGTGGCCCATCCGTGTCTCGTTCATGGACCGCTTGCCGGGCGTGCATCGCCATCACCAGCCCTATCTGCCGCTCTATCCTCTCGCCTTCGAGCGTTTCGACCTCGCCGGTTTCGACGTCATCCTCTCGAACAAGAGCGGCTTCTGCCACGGCGTGCGCAAGCCGGCGGGGTTTACGACCGTGCACATTTGCTACTGCCTCACCCCCACGCGCTATGTGTGGAACTTCGACGATTACGCCGCCCGCGAGGGCCTGGGACGCGCGCAGCGCCGGCTGTTGCGGCCGCTGTTGAGCTGGCTCCGGCGGTGGGACAAGGCCGCCGCGCAGCGCGTGGATCACTTCATCGCCATATCGTCGGAAGTTCAACGGCGTATCGCCCACTTCTACGGGCGCGACTCGACGATCATCTTTCCGCCGGTAGATACCCGCCGCTTTGCGCCCCGCGCGGACGCGGGAGATTACTTCCTCAGCCTCGGGCGGCTGATCCCGTACAAGCGCGTTGACCTCGCCGTGCAGGCCTGTACGGCGCTCAACCTGCCGCTGCTCGTCGGCGGGGACGGGCGCGACCGCGCCCGGTTGGAGAAAATGGCCGGACCTACGATAAAATTCCTGGGCCGCGTGCCTGAGGCCGACCTGCCCGAGCTCATGGCGCGCTGCCGGGCTTTCATTTTTCCGGGACTAGAGGATTTTGGCATCACGCCGGTGCAGGCGCTCGCCGCCGGGAGGCCGGTCATTGCCCTTGCCGGCGGCGGCGCGCTCGACATCGTGCAGGACGGCGTCAACGGGACATTGTTCCACGAGCAAACGATTGAGGCGTTGAGCGCGGCGATCCGACGCTTCTGTGATTTGCGCTTTGACCCGGCCGCCGTTCGGGCTTCGGCCGAGAAGTTTGATGCGGCGGCTTTCCGAGAACAAATAACGGCGTTCATCGCCGACAGGAGGCGCTGAATTGAGCGGAACAGAGCTTCGCCAATACTTCAAAGTCGCCTGGCGCTGGTGGTGGCTCATCCTGCTCCCGCCGCTGGTCGTGGGCGTTTACGGGCTTGCCACCTATCGCGCTCCACAGGGTTCATTCACCACTGCGCTGCGCTTCACGGCCGGCCAGCCCGAGGCCATCGCCTCCAGCCCGAATTACGATCCCAACTATTATCGCTGGCTCACCTCCGAATACATCGTCTCCGGCTTGAAAGAGTGGGCGCGGACGGGCGCGTTCGCCGAAGCGGTGAGCGCGGAGTTGGCCGCGCGCGGGGTCAGCCTCCCGGCGGGCGCGCTCAACGGCGCCATCGCCAGCGACTATGCGCGGAGCGTGCTGGTCATCTATCTGACGTGGGGCGACGCGGAGCAGTTGTCGGCGATGGCGGAGGCCGTGACGAAAGTGCTGCAGGAAAAGAATGGGGTCGTATTCCCCCAGTTGGGCGGGCAGCCCGCGCAGGTCGTGCCACTCGACCGGCCGGGGATTGCCCCGGTTCCGCCCTCGCTGCGGGCGCAGTTGGACCTGCCGCTTAAAGCCGGGCTGGGGTTGGCCGTCGGCCTGGCCCTCGCCCTCGCGGCCCACTATCTCGACCCGTTTGTACGGGAACGCTCCGAGCTGGAGAGGATGGGAATCCGGGTGATCGCGGAAATCCCGCGAGTTAGGAAGTGAGAGGTGAGACGTTGGAAGTGAGAAATTGGGCTGGGCTCTAAAAATCTCACCTTCCACCTCTGACCTCCAACCTCCGCCTTCCAAGCATGGTAGAATCCCGCCGCTTTGGAGAATAACGCATGTCATTGACTGATTACTTCCGCCTCCTGCGCCGCCGGGGATGGATTCTGGCGCTGATGGCTGTGCTGACCGCCGCGAGCGCTTACGTCTTCAGCGCGGTGCAGACGCCGGTGTTTAAGTCCACGGTGCACATCCTGGTTCAGCCCGCGCGCCCGGACCTCGGCTTGACGACCAGCGCCAAGAATTTGCTGCGCTCGTACGTCGCGTGGATGAGCACACGCACCAACGCGCAGAAGGTGATCACCGCATTGCAGTTGGACCGCGCCGACGAATCCCTGCTGGGCGACGTGACCATCGCCTCGGACGACTCGCGTTTCGTGATCCAGATTGACGTGAAGAACGAGAACGGCGACCTGGCGAACGACATCGCGCAGAAGTGGGCCGACCTGTTTATACAGTGGCGCAACGACCAGAACGCGATCGCGCGCCGGGAAGACCGCGTGGAAGCCTTCCTGCTCGACCCGCCGCGCTACGAACTCGACCGCCCCAAGAAGTCGGTGAACACCCTCGCCGGGGCTATCCTCGGCGTGCTGCTCGGCGGCGTGGTCATCTTCGGCCTCGAATACGTCGAGGCCAGCGTCCTCCGGTCGCCGCAGGACGTCGAGCGGGCGCTCTCCCTCTCGGTCCTGGGAGCCATCCCCGCCGCGCCAGCCGGAAGAAGGAAATAACCAATCATCAATCGCCAATTACCAATCTCTAATCTCCCTCGTTCGCTATCCGTAGTTGGTTATTGGGCCAACCCTTATGAAAGACTCCCTCATCACCCTCACCGACCCGCGCTCGCCTGCCGCGGAAGCGTTCCGCACGCTCCGCACCAATCTCATTTTCTCCAGCCTCGACCGTCCGCTCACCACGCTGCTGGTGACCTCGGCCGCGCCGGACGAGGGCAAGAGCGTGACGCTCGCCAACCTCGCGGTGACGATGGCGCAGGGGGGACGCAAGACGATTCTGGTAGATTGCGACCTGCGCCGCCCGCGCCAGCACGAGATTTTCGGCGCGCCCGACCGGCCCGGGCTGACCTCGATGATTTTGGACCCTTCGGGCGTGGACGAGCCGCCCCTGGCGGCCACGAGCGTCGAGGGCCTGTCCCTCCTGCCCGCCGGGCCCCTCCCGCCCAACCCCGCCGACCTGCTCAGCTCGCGCCGGATGGAATCGCTCATCTCCAGTCTCAAATCGCGCGCCGACATCGTGCTTTTCGACGCGCCGCCGATCGTCGCCGTGACCGATGCGGCCCTGCTGGCCTCGAAGCTGGACGGCGTGCTGCTGGT
>DATDRS010000007.1:0-4378 GCA_035291605.1 Anaerolineales bacterium
GGCTACAACCCGGACGCGCCAGTGTGCCCGGCCGGGCAATTGCCCGTCAACCTGTTCTTTGACGATCTGGAGAACGGCGCTGGCAACTGGACGTTTGGCGCACTCAGCGGGACGAGCCGCTGGCAGTACGACTCACCCTACGGGCGTTTTGCCCATTCCGGCCTCCACTTCCTTTACGCGGACGACTCCCCCGCGGCGATCTCTGACTCGTATGCGGCGATGAATACGAGCGTGATTCTCCCGGCGGGGTCTTATCTGCACTTTGCTCACGCCTACGGATTCGAGGATCCGAATTACGACGGCGGGGTGGTGGAGTACAGCGTGGACGGCGGCGCGGCGTGGAACGACGCCGGGGGGCTGTTTGACTTCAACGGCCCTGACGGCGTCATCGACTCAGGCTACAGCAACCCGCTGGCCGGGCGCTCGGCGTTCCTGGCCGACAGCCACGGCTACCTCTCCAGCCGCCTGAACCTCGCCCCGTTGGCCGGACAGAGCGTGCGCTTCCGCTGGCGCATGGGGCTGGACTCAGGCATTTACGATTGGGGATGGTGGCTGGACGACGTGCGCCTCTACACCTGCTCGGCGGCGTCAACGGCCACGTCAACGGCGGCGTCGACGGCCACGTCAACAGCGATGTCAACGCCAACACCGACGGCAACGTCAACGGCGACGTCAATGCCAACACCGACGGCCACGCCGACGACTACCCCGGCGCTGACGCAGGCCATAACGTACACTGTTTATCTACCCCTGGTCACCAAGCCCATCCGGGCCGATTTGACCATCAGCAAGACCGACGGGCAGGCGACCGCCGAAGTCGGCGTGGTCATCACCTACACCATCGTCGTCACCAACAACGGCCCCGATCTCGTGACTGGCGCAATCGTGAGCGATGTGTTCCTGGCGAATATCATGGGTGTCAACTGGACGTGCACGGCCGCCGGCGGCGCGAGTTGTGGCGCGCCCGGCGGGAGCGGCGACATCCATACGACGGTTGACCTGCCCGTGGGGGGCGCGGCGACTTTCGAGGCCAGCGGCACATTTAACGGCAATACGACGAACACTGCCTCCATCGCACCGCCCGCCGGAGTGGGCGACAGTGATCCGAGCAACAACAGCGCCAGCGACACGACGATCGTGAATCCCCTAACCCCTCCGCCTCCGGAAGCCGGATGGCTGGCCTACGTGAACTATTACCGGGCCGTCGCCGGCCTGCCGCCGGTGACCGAAAACGCGGCGTGGAGTTATGGCGCTCAGCAGCATGCCTGCTATATGGTCAAGAACGATTACCTCGGCCACGACGAGCCGGGCGGCCCCGGCGCGCCCTGCTTCAGTCAGGAGGGGGTGCTGGCCGGGGCGAATAGCAACATCGTGGTCAGCAGCGACGTCAACGCGACAGATTTTTACGCCATTGACCTGTGGATGCGCGGTCCGTTCCACGGCATCTCCATTATTGATCCGGCGCTGTTGCAGGTCGGCTTTGGCAGCTTCCGCGAAGCCGGAACCGGGTCGGGGCCGGTTGACTGGAAAATGGGCGCGGTGTTGGATGTGATCCGGGGCCTGGCTTCCGACATCCCGTCCAACATCTCCTTCCCAATCATGTGGCCAGGCAACGAGGCGACAACTTACCTTCGCGCCTATACCGGCTTCGAGTTTCCCGAACCGCTCACGAGTTGCCCAGGCTATGTTGCGCCCACGGGCATGCCCATCTATTTGCAGATTGGCAATGGCAGCCTGACACCCGTCGTCACGTCCACAATTGTCACCCGGCGCGACGGCTCCTCGCTCGAGCATTGCTGGTTCGACGAAACCACGTACTTTAATCCTGATCCTGACCAACAGAGTGTGGCACGGGCTGTATTGGGCGCGCGCGATGCCATCGTGATCATCCCGCGCGACCCGCTCGCCCCCGGCGAGCGGTACACCGTCACGGTCATCGCCAACGGGCAAACCTACCTCTGGTCATTCAACGTCTCTAACGCCGCGATGCTGAGGCCGCAAGAGGATCTGCCCAGAGTGGAAATACGCTGAGGCCGCGCACTTTGTCACGGCGCGGGGATGATCTTCGTTAGAAGTTGCTGCCAGGATGGGTGACTTTGCCGCCAATGAGGTTATAATCCAGTGGCTGACCAGTTTTCTCGCGCAGAACGCATTTCCGGCAATCACCCACACCACAGGAGGCCCTATGCTAATCAGTGACAAGATGAACGCCGCGCTTACCGAGCAGATCGGCCGCGAGTTTGGCGCGTCGCTCCAGTACGTCTCCATCGCCACCTACTTCGACGGCGACGGCCTGCCGGAACTGGCCAAGCACTTTTACCGCCAGGCCGAAGAGGAGCGGATGCACGCCATGCGCTTCGTGAACTACATCGTGGACGCAGGCGGCCGGGTCGTCATCCCGGCCGTCCCCGCCCCCAAGAGCAGTTTCGCCTCGGCGGAAGAAGCCGTGAAGCTCTCGGTGGATTGGGAAGTCACCGTGACCAGGCAGATCAACGCGCTCGTAGACCTGGCGGTCAAGGAGAACGACCATATCACGCAGAACTTCCTCCAGTGGTTCGTCACCGAGCAGTTGGAGGAGGTCTCCAGCATGGAGACGCTGCTCAGCATCGTCCGGCGCGCGGGCGCCAACCTGCTGTTTGTCGAGGAGTACATCATGCGGCAGGGCGGCGGCAAAGCCGGGACCGAGGCCACAGCCGAATAGGGGGTTCAACCCCACCGCTTCAGCGCCAATATCGTGTTGTGCCCCCCAAAGCCGAAAGCATTCGAGAGCGCCACGCGCAAGTCGGCGCGGCGAGCCGCGTTGGGCACGAAATCCAGGTCGCACTGCGGATCAGGCGTGCCATAGTTGATGGTGGGGGGGATGACGCCCTCGCGCAGGGCCATCACGCACCAGATCGCCTCGACCGCCCCGGCCCCGCCGAGCAGATGCCCGGTGACGGATTTCGTCGAGCTGACCAGCGTGCGGTAGGCCGCCTCGCCCAGGGCGCGCTTGATCGCCCGCACCTCGAACACGTCGCCGAGCGGCGTCCCGGTTCCGTGCGCATTGATGTAGTCCACCTCTTCCGGCTTGACGCCGGCCTTATACAAGGCTCTGGTGATCGCCCGCGCCGCCTGGGTCGCGTTCTCGTCCGGGTTCGTCAGGTGCGCTGCATCGGAGGTGGAGGCGTAAGCCAGCACCTCGGCCAGCGGCTCGACCCCGCGCTCCTGCGCATGGGCGAGCGATTCGAGGATCAAGACCCCCGCGCCCTCGCTCAACACGAAGCCGTCACGCCTCAAGTCAAAGGGGCGGCAGGCCTCGGCGGGCGCCTCGTTCCGCCGTGAGAGCGCGCCGAGTTGGTCAAAGCCCGCGATGCCCAGCCGGTGCACGGCGGCCTCCGTCCCGCCCGCAATCATCGTCTCCGCGTCGCCGCGCCGGATGATCTCCAACGCCTCGCCAATCGAATCCCCGCCCGTCGAACAGGCCGAGGCGATGCCGTAGCTCGGGCCGCGCGCCCCGGTGAGGATGCTCACCTGCACCGAGGCCGAGTCCACGGTGATCATCGGGATCAGCAGCGGGCTGAGGCGCTGGGGGCCGTGTGCGTCCATGATCGCCTGCTGCGCGGTGTACGTCCAAATCCCGGCCGCCCCGGACCCGATGAGCACGCCTACTTCGTCGGCGTTCGCGTCGGTGATGGACAACCTGGCCTGCGCCAGCGCCTCCTTCGCCGCGGCGATGGCAAACTGCACGTTACGGTCGGCGCGCCGCGCCTCTTTGGGCGACATGTAGTCGGTGGGGTTAAAACCCCAGGCCTCGCCCGCGATCTTCACACGCAGGTTGTCGGCGTTGAACAGCGTGATGCGCCCAATGCCCGACCTTCCGGCGACCACGTTCTGCCAGGCGGTCGGCACATCCAGACCCACCGGGCTGATCACGCCCATGCCGGTCACGACCACCCGGCGGGGTTCGATGGGATTTTCCATGTGCCCATTGTATCTAATTTTCGCTAGGGTGCAGACCCTCCGCCTTCCGACCTCTGACGACTGGCTTCTGATTGCCCCCTCGTGCGCACCTCCGTGCCGCTGGGGCGCACTTTCTCACGCACGCCTGGAATTGGCCTTTTAGCCGCATTTTGCTGTAGTATAGGAAGCGCTAACCCGCCGCTCCCCTCTCGCATTTGTGCTTTTCCAAATGGGCGAGGGGTTGGGGGTGAGGGCTGGAGACCCTATGCACCGCCCAACCCGTTTACGCACCGACGACCCCTTCCTCGCGCCGCACCGCTGGCTGGTGCGCCTCGGCTCGCGCTTCTATTACCCCATCGCCGCCGTCGCGGTGACGCTGGTCATCGGCATTGTCGTGCGCGACGCGCTGGGGGGCGACGAATACCTCCTCCAACTGCGC
>DATDRS010000008.1:0-3341 GCA_035291605.1 Anaerolineales bacterium
GAAAAGCCCTGGCCTTCGGAAAGCATTGACGGGCTCAATAAAGCGGCTATAATTATCAATGACGAGGTGCCCCGGACTGCACGGGGATCAATGGCGCGGCTGGAACGCCGTGCGCCTGTCAGACCCTATCTTCAGACAACCCACAGCGTAACCAGCTGTGGGTTCTTTTTTTAAGGGGTGCGCACGAGCCGCATCTTGTGTCGGAGTTTAGCAACGGCCTCCTGCAATTCCCCGCTCCGGCGGGACGGCGTCTGTTCGTTGGACGACCAATCCACCAGATACGCCACGAAATCCGCCAATTGCAGGCCCATGCGCGAGCCGATCCACTCGCGGTAGGCGTCAATCACGCGGCGATCCTGGACGCTGGAGTGCATGTCGGACCGCATATCCAGCATCAGCATTCCGGGCTGATTGAGCCGGGCCAGTTCCGCGTCCAGTTCGTCCAGCAAGCGCCAGAAAGCCAGGCGATACAAATCGGTTTCCGAGCCGATGTAGTCCGGCAAATCGCGCTTGTCCACCTGGACGGCAAAAATCTGGCACGGCAGGTGAACAATCAACTGCTGTTCATCACCACGCATCTGGGACGTTGAGAGGGCGCGGTCAATCCGCAATCAAAGCGGCGGCCAGGGGTAGTTGCGCCCCGGCCCGGGTTCGGGGTAACGGCGCGTGTTCAACAGCTTGTCCGCGCGGCGGCGCAGCGCCGAGACTTCAACCGGCTCGAGCAGGCTGCCGATGGCGGCCTTCAAATCCTGTTCCTTGTCCAGCCGGGCGCGAAACTCCTGCACGTCGTCCAGCAGCGCGTCGGGGATCGCCTCGCCCGCGAAATCCCAGATCACGGTGCGCAGTTTGGGCTGGGCGTGGAAGCAGATGCCGTGGTCAATCAGCCAGACCTTGCCCGTCAGGTCCTTGATCACGTGCCCGCCTTTGCGGTCGGCGTTATTGATGAGCAGGTCAAACAGCGCTACACGCCGCAGCTCAGGTTTGTCTTTCTCTGCGAAATTGAAGTAATGCGCTTCCGGCTGGGCCTGGATGTAGAGCTGGAGCGAGCCAGCCCCGTGCGGGCCTTCGGCGCGGTAGACCGTCGGCGGCACGAAACACCAGTCGAGGGTCTCGCTCACCAGGAAAGCGGCGACCTCGCGCAGCGCCAGCGTCTCGCTCGGAAAATCCCACAGCGGCTGCTCGCCTTTCGTCGGCTTGTACACCGCGAAGGCTTTTTGTTTACCGTCGCCCACGCCGACGAAAAAGGTATAGTTCGATCCGTTGGGGAGCAGGCCCTGCATGTCAATCCGCCCCTGCTGCAGCAGGGTGAGGATGACCTCGAGGCTGACGGGGCGAGGGGCTGAATCAGAGGGCATGAGAGGCGCGCAGAATGCGCGTAGTGCGTATTGCGTATTCCGTGGAGCGTCTTACTACGCAATACGCGCTACGCAATACGTTTAGTGCGCATGCCCGTTGCTCTTCGGGCAGAAGTGGCCTTCGGGGTCCAGGGGCTGGCCGCAGTTGCCGCAGATCGGGCGGCCCTCTTTGACCAGCTTCAGACCAAATTGTCCGAGCGCGCGCAGCTGCGCGCGCGTGGCGAAAAAGCGCGCCGTGCCGGCCTCCTCGGGATCGCGCCCCTCGACCAGGACTTCCTGCGCGACGATGACCAGCAAATCCCGGTCGGCGTCGTAGCCCAGGCCCAGCTGGCCCACGCGGAACGTCGGGTCCACCGGGAGCTTGAGCGCCATCTGGTTCGCGTCGTAGTCGGGCGAGGCGTCCGGCAGCTCGGGGTGTTTTTCCTTGAGCTCGGCCAGGAACTGCTCGACGTAGTAGGCCAACGCCTCAACCTGCTGTTTCTCGACGATGAGGGTGACGACTTCGCGTCCCTTGAGCGCCTGCAGGTAGAACACGCGCTTGCCCGGCTGGCCGATGTAGCCTGTCGTGATGTGCGTGACCGGATTAAACTCGAACAACGTGCCTGCCATGTGCTCTCCTCATCAAGGTCCCAGTGAGCCAGTGTCGTTCAATTTTACCAAAGTCGGATGGCTCTGGCCCAAGTTAAGCATCGTGATGGACGCTGTGTTGATGATGATCCGTTGGAACAGATCAATCGGCGCGCCGAGGTAGTGCGCGACGACCAGTTTGATCACGTCGCCGTGGGAGAACGCAGCCACGAGGTCTTTCGGGTGCTCGCGCGCGATCTTCTCGATCGCGTCCACCGCGCGAGCCTGCACCGCCCGGAAGGTCTCGCCCTCCGGAAACTCCATCGCCGCCGGGTTGTGCTGAACCGTGAGCCAGAGCTTCGTGCGCTTGAGGACCTTCAGGCTCCTGCCCGTCCACTGGCCGTATTGCACCTCGCCCAGCCCCGAGCGGACGAACACCGGCAGTCCCTTCGCCTTCGCCAGCGGCGCTGCCGTCTCTCGCGCGCGCTCCAGCGGGCTGGAGTAGATGGCCTTGATGGGCGCTTTGCCCAGGCGCTCGGCTAAAGCCTCGGCCTGCTTTTCTCCGGCGGCGTTGAGATGGACCCCGGAGGTCCACCCGGCGAGCCGGCCTTTCTTGGTGTAGTCGTTTTCGCCGTGTCGGATGAGGAGAAGTTGAGTCATAGGTGTTTTGGGGATGGTCGCAGAGCATTAACGCAAAGAACGCGAAGGTCGCGCAAAGGACGCAAAGGGTTTTAGAAGGGTTGCTACAGGTTGTTGGCAAAACGATGGATGCCGTTTTTCATCAGCGTGACGTTCCAGTTCAAGAGAAATCCCAGGCGGCATTGGCTGAGCTTCAAGTAAGTGAGCAACTGGGCCTCATGCACCGGCAGGAGGTTTTCGACTGCCTTGTGTTCAATAATGACCAGCCGTTCCACAAAGGTGTCGAGGCGGTAGCCAGCTTCAAGGCGCAAGCCTTCGTAAATAATCGGCAGGGCGACCTCCGTCTCCACCTGATATTTTCGCTGGCGCAACTCATAAGCATGGCATTCCCGATACGCCGATTCGAGCAGCCCCGGCCCCAAGGCTTTATGCACCTTGATTGCCGCATCCACGATGTCTTTGGCAATCACTTCAATCTCCATTTACCCTCCTCATCAATCTTCGCGCCCTTCACGGCCTTCGCGTTCCAGCTTTCACCATCTCTCCCAATGTGCTACTTCCTTAAACGGCCTCCGCCCGCCCCTCTTCACCACCGCCGGCCGAACCTGATCGGGCTGGGGATAACCGAAGGAAATCGCAACGTTGACGTGCTGCTCGGGGGGGATGCCGAGGATCGCCCGCGCTCTATCCTGCTCGTAGATCGTCGCCAGGCACGAACCGACGCCCATCTCCCACGCCGCCAGCTGCATGTACGCCGCGCTCTGCCCGGCGTCGAACATG
>DATDRS010000009.1:0-35822 GCA_035291605.1 Anaerolineales bacterium
GTGCGTTGAGCGAATTCGCCGTAAGTAAAGCGTTTGTCGCCGTCAATCACGCCTGTTTTGTCGCGGAAGTACATCTCAGCGCGGTCACGAAATTCGAGGACGGAGAGTGGGACGAGCATGGCAGACCTCCTGGGGGTGAGAATGGGAAGTTACGGTTGGAGCGAAGTATAGTCCCGATGGGGAGGGAGTCAAAACTCCCAGGCGAACAATTCTTCTAGCGTCACGTTGACGATAACGCGCCAGCGCGAGTTGAACTTGCCCCGCCGCGAGCGGTCAGGATCGAGCGCCACCGGGCTGTGGCGTTGGCGTTGGCCCGGCCCACACGAACCAGCCGGAGAGTTCCGGCTCAAGCGCATAGATCTGGCTGTTCGGCCCGGTGATGTAGCAGCGGCTGTATCTGGCCCGCGCATCGCATTGGAACGCAGCGTTGCTGACGGGGAACTCCTCGTCGGTGGCCCAGCCCAGCCGGTCGCGGACGCGCGCGCCGGCCGGGGCTTGCTCGTCCCGCCAGGCCACGCCGAAACCGCGCACAGGCTGGTAATAGCCCAGAGGTGGGACGATCGCCGGGTTATCCGGCGGCATGCCCTCCGTCCACGCGTCAACCCGCGCCTCCCAGCGCGGCCGGAGGTCATCCATATAGATAATGTAGATGAGCCGGTTCCACTCCGTCCACAGCATGAGGCCGCGCTGAAAATGCTCGGCCTGCATCGTCGTGTAATGCGGCGGCGAGCTGGGGCAATCCGCAGGGGGATTTGGGAAGAACCAGGCATCCGGGCAACTGATCCTGACCGAGACAAAGGCCTGCGCGGAGGACTGCCCCGAGGTCGCAAACAGGACGAAATCCGCTTCATTCCGCGCCGTTTCGGAGGCCGAAATCACGAGCGTGCCAGACAGCGGGATCGTATAAGAAATACTCAGACGCCCCAGGGCATCAAGTTGCCAGAGCGTCGCTTGCTCGGCGAAGACCTCCCAGGTCAGCGTGATCAGTTCGCCGGGGCGAACTTCGGCGGGTGAGGCGGTGAACAGGGTGATGGAAATTGGCCCCGAGGCGGTGACCGGGGTCGAGGCGAATGGTAGGGTAGCCGTGAAAGTCCCCGGCGGTAGAGACGTGCCGACAGCTGCGGGCGTGAACGTCGGCAGCGCCGTGGGCAGGTCTCCTGCCGTCGCTACGCCAATCACCGCTGGCATGGGTGTGAGAAGCGTCGGTGGGATCTGCGTGGCGGTTAGGACCGGCGGCGCGAGCGTGGGCGTCCCCGGAGGCGCCTGGACGATGACAATGCAACCCGCGAGCGCGAGGAGGAGGGGCGAGAGGAGCCAGAAGAGGCGCACGCGGATCATGCTGGCCGCATTATAAGCCCACTTCTACCAGTAACCCGGTTTCTGCGAGAAACCCGGTTTCTGGTACTCTACACATCCCGATGATACACCCGGTGGTTCTTGTACGCTTTGCCGCCCACGTTCTCCAGGTCGCGCCGCATCTGCACGGCGGTCTCGGCCACCTGCGTCAGGTCGGCGTGCTCGAACTTGAACTCGCGGATGGTCTTCTCCATCTCGGAGTACAGCAGGGCATTGCCGCCGCGCCCCTGGTGCTCCGGCAGGATGCCCGCGCCGTTGAGCGAGACCCACCTCGTGCGGCGCATCTCGAGCAGCAAATCCACGATGCCGAACGGCCACAGGCGGCCCTGGATGCGCTGAAGCGCCGCCGAAACGTCCGGGAAGGCAAAGAGGAAGCCCACGACCTCGTCGGCGTGCGTGATGATTTTGATCAGCCGGTGGTCGGCCACCAGCATGAGGTTATCCACCACGAATTTCACCTCGTTCGGCGTGAGGGGGTAATACTCCCAGTTGTTCACGAAAGCCTTGTTGTAGGCCTCGCCGATGCGGCTCGACCACGCGATGAGTTCGCGCTTGCTGGCGAAACGCCTGACGCGCAGCGCGCCGCGCTGCTGGACCCGCTCGGCGATGCTGTGCACGCGCTCCGGCAGGTGAAAGATGTCGGCGCCGAGGTAACACGAGATAAAATCCACTTCTTTTTCAAAGCCGAGCGCTTCAAGCAGGCGCGGGTAGTACGCGTAGTTGTAGTTCATCATCGTCATCATCTGGCGATGCTCGAAGCCCTCGACCAGGAGGCCATACCCGTCCAGCGGGCCGAAACCTTTCGGGCCGACCAGGCGGTTCAGACCCCGCGCCCTGGCCCACTGCGAAACCTGGTCGAAGAGCGCCGCCGCCGCTTCCTGGTCGTCCTCGCAGTCAAAGAGATAGAACTGCGCCTGGCGCGTCTGGTGATAGTCGTTGAAGCGGCGATTTTCGAGCGCGGCGACCCGGCCCACGTCGCGCCCGTCCCGCACGGCGATAAAGAAATCGGCGTCCGAGTGCTCGTAAAACGGGTGTTTCCGACGGTTGAGCATCAACGCGATGTCGTCCAGGATCGGCGGCACCCACTGGGGATGATTTTTGTACAGACGGAGGGGCAGTTCGACGAAGCGGCGGACCTGGGCTTTTGAGCGGGTATCAATCTTTGAGACGGTGAGCATGCAGCCTCCGCAGATTCAGATGCCGATACTGAGAAGTCATTGCGAGGAGCAAATCCCTGTGCGGGGCAGGGCGATGAAGTCGCCTCCGCGCCCGCATGGGAGACCACTTCGCGGAGTTTACCCTGAGGGAAGCCGAAGGGTTCAGAGACGCGACATGACGTGTCTCTATCGCGCCCGCAGGATGTGCGTAAGGATCGTCGCGCCGCTCCCCCCGATGTTCTGCGCCATGCCGACCGAGGGTCGCCCCGGAACCTGCCCCGGCCCCGCCTCGCCCCGCAATTGCTCCACGACCTCGACCACCTGATACACGCCCGTCGCGCCGACCGGATGCCCGCGCGCTTTGAGACCGCCTCGCGTGGCGATGGGGACCCGCCCTGTGAGGCCGATCTGCCCCTCCAGGCCCAGGCGCGGCCCCTGCCCCCGCTCCGCAAAGCCGCAGGCTTCGAGCGACAGCGCAGCCATGATCGAAAACGCGTCGTGCAGCTCGAATACGTCAATATCGTCCGGGCCGACTCCGGCCTGGGCGTAGGCCTTCTGCGCCGAGTCAAAGGCCGCCTTGAGCCAGAGCGGGTCGCGCCGGTCGTGCACCGCGATTGAGTCGGTGGCGGAGGCCGAAGCGGCCATCGTGACAATGGGCCGCCCGTTCCGGCGCACCGTCTCCGCCGGGACCAGGATCACCGCCGCGGCCCCGTCGCCGATGGGCGAGGCGTCGAGCAGGTTGATCGGGTCCGCGACCATGCGCGCGCGGTTGTAATCGGCGGCGCTGATCGGGTCGTGCAGGCGGGCGTTGGGGTTGTGCACTGCATTCGCATGTGCGTTGATCGAGAACGGCGCGAAGTCCGCGTGCTTCCAGCCGTATTCGTGCATGTAGCGGCGCATGATGAGCGCGTTGATCGCCACGAACGAGAGGCCTTGCGCGGCTTCCCAGTCGGCGTCGGCCGCCGTGGCGAGGGCCGCCGTCGTCTGCGGGCCGACCGTTTCCGTCATCTTCTCCACGCCGACCACAATCGCGCTCTCCATCGCGCCGGAACCAACGGCCATTAATCCAGCGCGCAGCGCAGCCGCCCCGGAGCCGCAGGCGGCCTCCACTTTCACCGCTTCGGTCCCGCGCAGTCCTACCCAGTCGGCGATGAGCGCGCCGAGGTTCTCCTGCCGGTTCAATATCCCGGACAGCATGTTGCCCACGAACAATCCGTCCGCGCGGTCTATGTGCGCGTCGTTTAACGCCGCCAGGATCGCCTCCCCCGCGAGGACGCGGAGGGATTTTCCCCAATGCTCGGCGATCGGCGTCTGGCCGGCGCCGAGAATGGCTACTTCACGCATGGCGACAATACTCCATCCTGACTACAAGTTTGCTTTCCTTAAATTGTATCGTGATGGTCTGTCAGGAGCTATCAAAGTGTCTATGGTATCATCCAGCAGGTTTCAACCGAGGCAAGCGCGATGAAAATCTATGCACCCTAAGACGCGGCAGGCTCTGCTCAACTTGGCGCGGCTGGTCATTTCCGCCGCGCTGTTCTGGTGGATCGTCGCGCAGGCAGGACTGGCCGACCTGCTGGAGGCGGCCCGTCGCGCAGACCCCGGCCCCTACGCTCTCGCCCTGCTCATCGCGGTCGTCGGCATCCCCATCCGCGCCTACCGCTGGCAGGTTTTGCTCGACGCCGTCGGCGCGCGGCTGCCGTTTTGGCGCACGAACCATCTGTACTTCGTCGGCGCGTTCTTCAACGCCTTCCTGCCCACCGGCTTCGGCGGCGACGTCGTGCGCGTGCTGGAGATCGGCGAGGGCGCGAGCTCCCCACAGGCGGCGGGCACCGTGTTGGTGGACCGGCTCACCGGGTTCATCGCGCTGTTCATGCTTGCGCTGGCGGCGCTGCCTTTCGCCTTTCACCTGCTTCCCCCGGCGACGGCGCTCCTCATCGCGCTCCTCGCCGGGGGCGTTCTGCTCGGCAGCGCCCTGCTATTCGAGGGCAAAATCCTGCGCCAAATCACGGCGTGTTTTCCGCGCGCCCTCTCCCTGGCCGGCGATGCCTGGCTTGCCCAGACCTACAATGTGATCACCGCCTGCGGCCAGCGGGCGATTCTAAGCGCGCTGCTGATCTCGGTGATCTTCAACCTGACGCAAATCTGGTCAACGCTGCTGGCGGCGCAGGCGCTCCGGCTGGCCGTCCCCGCGTGGGCGTTTTTCCTGTTCCTGCCCATTGCGATCATCGCCCTGCTCCTGCCGATTTCGATCAGCGGCTTCGGCGTGCGCGAGGGGCTCTTCGTGCTGCTCTTCGGGCAGGTGGGCCTGACCGGGCCGCAAGCCATCGCGCTCTCGCTGACGTCTTACTCGTTCGAGCTTGCGCCAGGAATCCTCGGCGGCGTGATGTATTTTGCGGCGGGGGTGATGGGGCTGAGGCGAAGGTGAGGTATCTCATCCGTGCGGCGCGCTTGAGAAGTACGTCGCGCGTGACCGGGAAATTAGAACGCGCAAAGCGTTCGCTTCGCGGAGGTACAGATAAGCGCGGAGGCGGCGCGCTTCTTTGTACGCCGGGTCGGCTTTGGGAATTCCCAGCGCATCTGCCTCACCGCCCGCCGAGTGGTAAACCGCGAGCGCCTCGGCCCACCGGTTATCCTGCTCCAGCGAGCCGAGGGCGTCGTCGGTGCGCTGCTCGAAGTCCTTCAGCCGGGCCTGGTAATCAGGCATCACGTTAGCTCCTCGGCCTCCACCGCCGCCGGCCCTCCAGCGGATCCTTGAGAAGCAGACTGAGGACGATGCTCACTAAGGAGACGACGAGCGCGCCGAAGAACGCGGGCCAGAAGCCGTCCACCGTGAAGCCGATGGGGTAACCGAACTGCTGGCCGACGAACGTGGACAAGACGCTCGTCAACCAGAACATGAGCGTATTCACCAGCAATGTCCCCAGGCCCAGCGTGAGGACGATCAGCGGGCAGGTGAGAAAAGTGATGAGCGGACGGACGAGGGCGTTGACCAGGCCGAAAACCAGCGCCAGCGCCATGATCGTCCACCAGCTTCTTTCGGCGTGGACGCCGGGGACAAACGTGATGGCGACCCAGAGCGCGACGGCGTTGATCGCCCAACGCAGGATGAGTTTTTGCATGGATCAGCCTCCAATGAGAGTGAACCTCAGCATATCACAAAAGCCTCCTGTGCGGAGCGCAGGCGCAGGGCGCAGGTTTTTCGTGATCTGCCGAAATGGGCTTACACACACAGATTATTACGCAGGCTGGCGTGGGAAGTTGCTGAAACCGCGTCGCCGAGGGTTTAGCCCAACGGCGCGAGGGTCGAAGGAAGCGCCGTCCATCACGGCTTCCCCTCGGCGCAAAACATCTGCTCGAACTCCGGCGTCACCAGGCAGGTGACAATGTAGCCGTCGGCAAACAGGAGGCGCACGTCCACGCTCTGGGCCGTCGCCTTCGCGGGCCGCTGATCCATGACAAACGGGACGCCTGCATGGGCGCGGAGGTTGGGGGCAAAATTGAACTCAGTGGGCAGGGGCGCGTCGGCTGCCTGGGCCAGCGTATGCGTCGCCAGCGCATACACGTCGCGCAGGGCCTGGTGCGCTGAACGGGGCATCTGCGACCACGTCCCCGGCGTCGCGCCGAGCAGAACGACGCCGCTCACCAACAACGCCTGCCTCCCCCACCGCGCCCATCCCCTCATTTCCAAATGATGCTCGTGCCGTTGGACGATCCAGCGCAAGACGATCGTCGCCAGCACGCTCAAGCCCACTCTCGGCAGGACGATGAAGACCAGCGTGACGACGGCGCCGCGCAGGCGCGCGATGCTCTGGATCACCGTCACCGCGCGCAGGGGCACATCGCGCGCCGTCAGGACGTCAATCGTCCCGGCGACGAACGCGTAAGCGCAGCCTGATAGTAATCCGTATCCCGCGCCCGTCAGCGCGCGCCGCCTGGCAAAGCTGGAAGGCGCTGAGGGGGCAGGCGGGTGAGCCAAAAGTTTACGAACCCCTTTCCAGGAGTCCATGTTGATTGAATTGATGCGCCTCCAGCTCTCTTACTGCGCCTCTATGATAACCGCAGAAACGCTCAGGCGGTGGCCGGGGTCGAGGCCGCCTCCTTGGCAGACACGGCGTCGTGATCAGACAGGATGGTCTCGGCCTCGCGCACCGCCGGGAACAGATATCCACCCAATCCAGCTAGCGAGGCCAGCAGGCCGGTGAAGACGATCAGCAGAGCCATGCCCGCGCCCGGCCCGGTCCCCACCAGCCAGCCGAAGGCGGCCGCCAATCCACCGCCCGCTTTCATCCCCGGCTCAAGGACAAAGTCGGCCAGCGGCCCGGCGATGAGCGGCGCGATGGGGCCGGTGAACCAGGCGATCAACCTCCGCGCGGAGAACACCCGCCCCTGCACGTCCGGCGCGACCTTGGCCTGCCAGATGGCCTGATTGGAGCCGTTGATGAGCGGGACGAAAGCCCCCCCGATAAAACTGGCTGGGAGCCAGAGCGGCAGGCCGCGTCCCAGCCCGAGCAAGACGTGGCCGAGCAGGCTCGACAGCGCCCAACCCATGAGGACCCCGTGCACGCGGCGTTTGGGGCCGCCCCACGCGCTCATGATCACCCCGCCGATGATGCCCCCGATTGCGCCCGCCGACTGCACGCTACCCAGGGAGAATTCGTCATTGCCCGTCCGGGCGAGGACCATGGGCGCCAGCACGGTGAAGGCGAGATTCGCCATGAGGTTGCCGGTGAAGAACACCAGTTGCAGGCCCAGCAGACTCGGGCGCGCGAAAATGTAGCGGAAGCCGTAAAGCGCCTCCGCCCCAACGCTCCCCCGCCCCTGGCGCCCCTCCGCGGTGACCGGCGGCTGAGGGATGTGGACGGCCAGCAGCATGCCAATGGCTAAGACAAAGGTGGTGACGTCAATGAGCATGAGGCCGGTCAGGCCGATGAAGGGCAGCAAAGCCCCGGCAAGCAGCGGCGCAAACACCCCCGGCCCGACCTCGATGAGCGACCACATCCCATTGGCGCGCCCCAATTGCCCTTTGGAGACCATCGTGCTGATGGCTGCCGAGTAAGCCGGCCACTGAAAGCAGTTGCCGAGGCCGGAGATCACCGCGGCGATGTACAGGTGCCAAACCTGCAGCAGGCCCAGCGCCTGCAGGACCACCAGCGCTGTCGTCGCCAACCCCGCCGCCAAGTCGCTCACCATCATCATCCACTTGCGGTTGTAGCGGTCCACCATCACTCCCGCGATAGGTGACATGAGCAGGAAGGGGGCGAGGAAGAAGACCTGCATTAATCCCAGTGCAGTGGCGCTGCCGGTCTTCTCATACACCCAGATGGTGAGACCGAATTGCGTCATATTGGTCGCCAGCACCGAAATAATCTGGCCGAGCCAGACGACGGTAAAGGCGAGCATGCCAGTGGGGAGGCGGGTTGGGGTCCGCATCATTTTTCTTTCGGCCACGGATGAACTGGTATTCAGTCACGATGTCGAGAATGCGCCAGCATCGGCACGAAGCCTTCAAACAGGCCTGTGCCTTGCTGCGCCGACTCGATGGCAATCTCGGCCCACACTTTGGGGACTTCGCGCGGGATGAGGAGGTCGCCGCCCTCGGCCAGCGTGCGCGGCGTTGCGCGCAAACGCCCCAGGACGCTCCTCAGGCGCTGAGGCAGAGGCGCGAAATCGCGCAGGATGAGCAGGTACACGCCGGTCAGACATTCGTCTACCGGCCCGACGGGATCGCGGTAAAAATCGCGGATCTTTTTGATCATTTCGGCGCTGGAATTAATGCTGGCCCAGCGTGCCCAACTGCCGCACCCGGCGCTCGAGCGCGCGGAACGCCCCCACGCCCAGCGCAAGCATCACCGCCATGAAAGCGACGAGCAACGCGGCCTCGACGCCGAGCGGCAGGAGCGTGCGCGTGTTGAGCAGCCAGCCGCGCACCGCGTCAAAACCATAGGTCAAGGGCAGGGCCAGCGCCAGCGGCAGCAGCCAGCGCGGCAGGGCCGTCACCGGGAAGTTCGCGCCGGAGAAAATCTGGACGAGGAAGCTGCTCACGTCCACCAGCGTGTTGGCCTCGCGCAGAATCATCACCAGCGCGGCGAAGGCGAAGCCAAAGCCGTACAGGCCGATCAGCATCGGGAGCAGGGTCAACACGGCGGGCCACACGCTCCCGCTGGGGGCGAAGCCGAAGAGCAAGGCCCCGATTGCCAGCATTGCCGCCGAAGTCAGCGCCGTGGTGATCAGGTTGGTAAAGGTGTGTCCGACCAGCAACAGCAGGCGGGGGATCGGCAGAAGCCAGTTGGCCTCCAGCACCCCGGTGTCCATGTCGTTCTTGAGCGCATAACCCATCCCCCAGAACACGGCAAAGATGAAGTTGTTCAACGCCGTCCCCAGGAGGATGAAGGACATATAATCCCCGGAGCCGCTGTAGCCCGCGAAGCCGCGCGCCTCGCCGTCCACGCTGAAGACCTGGCCCATAAAGTAGACCGGGACCAGCCAGACGAGCGGCTGGAAGATATACGAAGCCACGTTCAGCGGGTAACGCCAGAAATGCTTCCAGTCCTTCCACGTGATGGCCCACAGCGCCCGCGCGTGCGAGAGCGGAGTAGGATGAGAGAGAGTTTGCATCTGTGCCTCAATACTGCCCAATCGCCCCCGTCTGCCGTGCCCGCCGTTCCATCCACACAAACGCCAGGTAGCCGATGGCCAGCCAGCCCAAGCCGAACACGGTCAGAGGGATCAGGTCCGGCAGCAGCGCCGCGAGATCCGCGCCGTTCAAGGAGGCGTTGCGGATGCCGTGGATGGCGTAGGTGGGCGGCAGCCAGGCCGCGATGGCCTGCATCCAGCCTGGCATCACGCTCACCGGGAAGGTGATGCCGCAGAAGATCATCACCAGCCCGCGCACCAGAAACACGAAGTTATTGGCTTCTTTGGACGTGATCACCAGGCTGGCGAACGCAATGCCCAGGCCATAAATCGCGGGCACGGCGGCGAGAAAGACCAGTAGGATGAGCAGTGGGTGGCCATGAAAGCGCACCCCGTACAGCAGCCAAAACTCGATCCCGGCGACCAGGATGAAGATGGCCAGTTGGAGTCCCTGCACCAGGGCCGCGCCCATCAAAAACGAAAAACGCCAGGTCGGGCTGAGCCAGTTAGACTCTAGCGTGCCCCGCGTCTGCTCGTTGCGTAGGGCCAGCCCGATCGTCCACAACGTCACGTTCTGCCACATCCACACCGTCGTGCCCACCGCGATGTAGCCGATGAAGTCCGGCGTCCCGGCCGCCTGCGTGAACAGCGCCAGTCCGCCGCCGTCCGGCCCGGCCAGCGCGCGCGCCGAGAAAATGTAAGCCGTCGGGAAGATCACCGGCCAGATGAACAGCGCGACGATCCACGAGGGGTAGCGGCGGAAGATCAGCCACTCCCGCTTGAAGATCACCCACAGCGCGCGCAGTTCGGCGGCGAGGCCCGGCCGGCTCAACGAGGGGGATAAGGGCGCGGTTGTCGTCATCGCCTTCAATCCCTCAGTGCCTTGCCGGTCAAATGGATGAACACGTCTTCGAGCGTGGGCTGGGCGATGTTCAGGTTGACCACGCGCGCGCCCTCCCGACCCAGCCGTTCGATCACGCCCGGCAGGACCGCGCGGCTGTCGTCCGTGTGCAGGCTCACCTCCCACAGCGAGTCCGTCCCCAGGTAGTGCGTCGCCAGCCGCTCCACGCCCGACAGTTGCTGCAGCGCCCCGCCCATCTCTGACCGCCACCCGGCGACCTCCAGTTTGATCGCGTCCTTCTGCCCGATCTGCTGCTTGAGACCCGCCGGGGTGTCCAGCGCGATGATGCGCCCCTGGTCAATGATGCCGATGCGGTCGGAGAGCTGGTCGGCTTCCTCCATGTAATGCGTGGTGAGGAGGACTGTGTGCCCCTCAGCCTGGAGTTCCTTGACTAACTCGCGCACGCGGCGGGCAGCCTGCGGGTCGAGGCCCAGCGTCGGCTCGTCGAGCAGGAGGATCGGCGGGCGCGCCAGCAGCGCGCGGGCCAGCACGATGCGCTGTTTCATGCCGGTGGAGTATTTCTCCACCAAGTCGTCGGCGCGGGCCGTCAACTCCATGCGCTCCAGCAAGTCGTCCACCCGGCGGCGCGCTGCCTCCGGGGGAATGTGATAGAGCGCGGCGAAGTATTCCAGGTTCTCGCGCCCGGTCAGCTTCCAGTAGATGCTCCGCTCGCCCGCCAGCACCGTGCCCAGGTTTTGCCGCACCTTGCCGGCCTCGCGAATCACGTCGTAGCCCGCGACGCGCGCCATGCCGCTCGTCGGCTCCAGCAGCGTGCACAACATGCGGATGGTCGTGCTCTTCCCCGCGCCGTTCGGCCCCAGCAGGCCAAACACCTCGCCCTTCGGGATTTGCAGACTCACCCCATCCACCGCTGTGAACCACGTGCGGGCCGGGCGCGGGCCGAACGGCCACGGGCGCTGCTTCTTCCCGCCTGCCTCGCCCGCACCATGGGTCGGCTTGTTCTGCGGAAATTTCTTGACTAAGTTTTCGGCTTCCACTGCCCAGCCAGACATGCCTGTTACTCCACGAAAATCTCGACGTGCTCGCCGTCCTCGTCGTCCATCACGTCAATGATCTTGCCCATCGCGCCGGACTTCAGGGCCTCGGCAATGGCCTCCATCTGCTCCGTCTCCAACCCGGGGGCGAAACGCGCGCCCATCTTGATGCCCACGTTCACCAGCCCCATCGGGATGTTCACGTTGACTTTTGTCTTGCCGGTCGCCATGTCGGTGACGCGCACGCGGAACCAGCGGGCCTCGCCGCCCGAACCGGCCATGGCCGCCGGGGGCGGGGGCGGCATCCTGCGGCTTTCCGCTAGGGCCGCGAGAAGCTTCGCCCCTTCCTCCGCCGTGATCTTGCCTTCCTCGATCATCTTCAAAATCTTTATGCGCTCTTCAGTCGTTGCCATGTTACCCTCCAGCGCCGATGGCTTATCGCGTATCGCATAGGACGTGTCGCGAAGAGCATAATTATCCCCTGCCCTCCGCCATGGGCCATCCCCTATCTGCCATCAGCCAATATACACTTGAACCCTCTCGCCTCCCTCCCCCTCATGGACATCCACAAACAGCGGGTTATCCGGCGAAGTGCTCTCTTCGAGCGCGAGGATCAACTCGTCCACGCCCGTGTCCTTGAGCTTGGGGATGAACTGTCCAAAGGTGCGCAGGAACCACGCCGTCACACGCACGGGCAATGGAAACGAGAGCGCGATGCGCCGTGGCCCTTCCCTGGCAGCCTCCCCGGTGTTCACGCGGATGTGAATCCAGCGCGCGCTCCGGCTGGCCGAAGCCAGCGCTGCCGCGATCACGCCGAAGATGAACGGCAGCGTGGCGCACGCGAACCAGAAGCTGAAGCCGCCCGCCGTGTACGCCCAGTACATCAACAGGCTGCTCAGCACGATAATGCTGATGCCCGCGCCCAGCGGAATCATCCACCAGTTGCGCCAGCGGCCCATATCAGGGATAGGCGGGGACCCGGCCATGTCAGTCGTCCCGCCCGGGGCCTCGGACGCCCCGGCGGTCTCAGCCCCCCCGCCGGAGGCGGGCGACCCGCTCAAAGCGTTGAGCAAGCGCAGCCCCTCGGCGGCGGTGATCTTGCCATCCTCGATCATTTGGAGAACACGCAGACGTTCTTCGGAATCGCTCATGACTGCCTCGATTTGTGATTTGTGGTTGCTGATTGGCCATCACAAATCAACCATCAGAAATCAATCGTTTCAATACTCCGACAGACTACCTCTCGTTCGCGCCCGGTCTTCCTCGCGGCGGTACAGCCAGTAACCGAGGGCAGGCATGAGCAAGCCAAAGAGGATCACCACGACCAGCTCCACCCCGGCCGGCGCAAGCTCCGGGTAGCCCTCGGGATAGCCCATCAACGTCGAGCGGAACAGGTCAACTCCGTAGGCCAGCGGGATAAGGCGCGACAGCCCGCGCATCCAGTCCGGCAGGGCTGAAAACGGGAAAAACGGCGCGCAAAACACCATGAACGCAAACTGGAACAGGTTGGCGAGCGTCTGCCCGGTCTCGCGCACGCGCAGCGTGAGGGCCGCAAAGGCAAATCCGGCCCCGAACGTCCCGCTCAAAGCCATGACCAGGATGAGGACGCCCAGCGGCAGGTTGGCAAACGGCAGCCTGCCGATCATCACGCTCATCACCCAGGCCGAGAGGAGGGAGAGCAGGCCGGTCCAGAACAGCGTGAGGACCACGCGCGAGAGCAGGCTGGCGAACTTGGAGGCCGGGGTTAAGTACAGTTGTTCGAGCGTCCCCTGCTTCTGCTCCCGGCGCACGTTATAGCCGATGGACCAGAGGGTATCGCTGATGAAGATGAAGAGGACGAAGCCATAGACCACCAGTCCGGCGGTCTGCGAGCTGCCGCTGCCGGACGCCCGCACCCCGCCCCGCGCAAACATCAACCCGGCCAGCGTCAACACCACCACGATGAGGAACATCTGCCCGAAGGAAGCCACGAATTCCACCGGATAGCGCGTCATAATGGTGAATTCCTTCCTGGACATGGCGAGCAGCGCGCTCAGCCAGGCCGAGGGGCCGGTGAGGAACTGGAGTTGGGAGTTAGATCGCCGCGTTGCCATTGTTTCTGCTCTTGACTCTCCAGCTTCAAAACTGCCCCATCCCTTCATTCTTCTGAATGCCCCGCTCCACGCGGCGGAAGGCCCAGAAACTGAAGAGCGGCGTGAACAACAAGAAGGCCCACAACACGGCCATGTCCAGGTACCACTCGCCGAAGAAGAACCCCACGCCCAGCAGCGCCGAGCGCACGCCGTTCGTCATCCACGTCGGCGGAAAGAGCAGCGCCGCGAAGCGCAGGAGCGGAGGCATCACGGCCACCGGGAAAAAGATGCCCATCAGAAAGCTGACCACCCACTGCATCAGGCCGATCAGGGCGTTGGATTCCTTGAGTTTGAGCACCACCGCGCCGAACAGCATCGCGACCGCATACAGCGGGATCAGCCCGACCAGGAGGAACGTCAGCCCCAGCAGCACGTCGCCCTGGACCGGATTGACGCCGAACACCAGGCAGCCGACGACGTAGGCGATCAGCGTGGAAGCCAGGCTCCGGATGGCGCTGTACAGCCCCACCCCGCCGATCAGCGTCGCGGTGGACGTCGGGGTCAGGTAGAGGGCTTCGAGCGTGCCGGTCTCTTGTTCGTCGCGCAGCCAGTAGGCGATCGTCCAGAACGCCATCGTGACGATCATAAACGCGTTCGAGCCGATCAGCAGGTAGGCTACGTAGTTGGGGGTGCCGGTGTTGGCCTGAAAGTTGGCGACGGCGCTATCCCCGCCGGCCCGCCCCAACAGCATGGGCATGGCCGCGAAGATGATGGGGATGACGACATCCATCGCCAGCTGGCCGGGATAGCGGCTCATGTTCAAAAGCTTCAGCCGCGTCTCCGCCAGCGCCGCGGAGAGACTTTGGGCGAGGGTCGGATGACTGATGGCGGTAGGCATAGGCTGTTCTTCACAATCCGTATCACGTGGCGCGTATTCCGTTGTACTTTGACACGCAATACGGAAGACGGGAGACGTCCTACTTCACCTGTGTATCCTCCGCGAGCGTCCGGCCCGTGCGCGCGATGAACACATCTTCGAGCGTCACTTCCTCCGGCGCGATCTTTTGCATCACGGCGTGGTGGGCCGTGAGCGTTTCGATCAATCTGGGCAGCACTGTCTCCTGGTCATTCGTCACCACGGTGAGCTGCTGAAGCCCGTTAATGGCTGCCGTGGCGGCCCGCACCACACCCGGCAATTGCTCGACAGCCTGGCTGGCTCTGGCGGAGATCACGCCCTCAATGCGGATGACGGCCTCCCGGTTGAGCGAGGCCTTGAGCTCCGGGACCGTCCCCAGCGCAAGCACTTCGCCCCGGTCAATGATTGCCACGCGTTCGCAAAGCGTCTCCGCCTCGGCCATGATGTGCGTGGTGTAGATCACCGTTTTGCCCTCCTGGTTCAGTTCGCGCACCATGGCGCGCAGTTCGCGGGCGGAGGGCACGTCCAGTGTGTTCGTCGGCTCGTCCAGGATGAGCAGCGGCGCGTCGTTGATCAAGGCCTTGGCAAAGGCCAGTTTCATGCGTTGGCCGGAGGAATAAGTCTCCACCGCCCGGTCGGCGATTTCGCCCAGGTTCAGCCGTCCAATAATCTCGTCGGCGCGGCGGCGGCGGTCGGCCGGGCTGAGGTGGTAGAGCGCGCCGAAGAACTCCAGGTTTTCGCGCCCGGTCAGTTTCCAGTACAGGCCGCGCTCGCCCATGAGCATGCACCCTACCGTCGCCCGGATCCGGTTGTCGTCTTTGGTCAACTGGTAGCCGTTGATCCAGGCCGCGCCGGAAGTCGGGAGCAGCAGCGTCGTGAGACACTTGATCAGCGTCGTCTTGCCTGCCCCGTTCGGCCCCAGCAGGCCGAAAATTTCGCCGGGCCTGATCTCGAACGACACGCCTATGAGCGCTTCGACCCGCTTCGCTTCGGACTTGAAGAGGCCCTTGCGCTGTTTGGTGTGATAGGTCTTGCCCAGGTTTTCGATGCGCACCTGACCTTGCATGATCGCCTCCGCTCGAGGGCTGCTCAACGAATCTCCGCCCGCATCCAGCGCAGCGTGCGCACCGGTTGAAAGCTCAGATCGCGCAGAACGGCGTCGGCGGCCTCGTCGGCGCTTGGATGCTCGACGCGGACCGGCCACAGCGGCGAGGCGCGGCGCAGCCCGCGCACCAGCAGCGGGCGTTCCAGTTGCCCGCGGCAATCGGGATGCACCAGCAGGATCAGTTGATGGCCGTCGCCCACGTTCCGGCGCACGGTCAGGCTGCCCACGAGTTTGCGGCCCGCCTCAGCCACCCAGTGCTCCTCGCCTTGCCCGGCCAGGAAACGATCCAGGCGCGTCCACAGGCCGGGCGCGAAATCCTCGGGGCGCAGCGGTCGGTTCCAGGCCAGGCCGTGCGGGCGCACCAGCGCGGCTAGCGTCAACTGGTCGGCCCACTCTCCCCGCGCCCGCAGGCGGATGTCCATCGGGGCGGGTTGGTGAGGCGGGGTTTCTAGCCGGGCTGGCCGCCGCCACGCCGTCTGCGTCATCATGTGCGCGAACCCCAGCCGCCGATACAACTCAATCGCGCCGTGGTTGTCGTCGTCCACTTGCAAAATTGCCTCCGCGCCGCGGCGGCTTCGGATCAGCTCAAGCGTCGCCTGCATGAGCGCGAAGGCGATCCCCCGACGGCGATAGTCGGGGTGTACGGCGACGTTGGCGACGAGCCAGGCGCGCGAACGCGCCGCGGCGCGCTGCGCGCTCACGCTCCCGATCACGCGGCCGGATTCCATCCACACGAACCCCAGGTTCCACAGCGCATGGCTGAAGCCGAGGGGCATCAGCAGGCGCAGCACTGGGCCGAGGGCGTTGAGGAACCGCATCTCCCGAATGGTGCTCAGGCCCCCGGCGTCCATGTCGTCGGCGAAGCACAACTCGATGAGGTCGGCCAGCCCTCCCAGGTGGCGGCTGAAATCCACCGGCTGAAGGCCGTCGCGGGAGGCCGACTCGGTCAGCGAGCTTGCGGTCATCCCTTGCCTTCGAGCGCGCTCAACAGCTTCTCGGCCTCGTCCACGGTGATTTTGCCCTGTTCGAGCATGTGCAGGATCGCCATGCGTTCTTCCTCGCTCACCGGCTCAACCGGCGGGGAGGGCGGCTTAGGCGGCGCCGGCGGGCGCGGGGCGTCGAAGCTAAAACCGAAAAAGTGTTTGGCCTGGCCGGCGTGCCGGGCGTGCTCGGCTTTGCGCTCGGCGCGGCGGTGGGCGGCTTCGGCCTTCTGTTCGGCCCGGCGTTGCGCCGCCTCGGCTTTGCGGCGGGCGGCCTCACTCGTTCGCTCGGCGGCGCGCCGGGCGCGCGCGGCGATTTCCTCGGCGTTGATGCGCTGCCCCACCAGGCTGTCGAGCTGCCCCAGCTTTGCCTCCAACTGCCGCTCGAAGTCGGCCATTTGTGTCTCAAGCTGCGATTCGATCTGCGACTCGATTTGCGCGGCGAACTCTTCAGCCATCACGCCGAACTCCTCGCCGAAGTGCTCGCCGAAATCGCCCATCGCCTCGGGGTCGGCGGAAATTTCGGTCAGCGTCACGTCTCCCCCTGCCTGCAGGCTCACGCGGGCGGCGCCCTCGCCCAGCGTCACCACTTTCTGCCGGGCGTCGCCTTCCACCTTCGCGCCCGGCGCTTCCACTTCGATAGCGCCCCCGCTCTGAATGGTCAGGCGGGCATGCTGGCCGGGCCGGATGCGGCAACGAATATCGCCCTCGGCCTGGAACTCATAACCTTCGCCGGGGTTGAAAGCGATGTTGAGGGTGACATCTCCGCTCACTGAACGAGCACGGGCGGTAGCGCTGACATCGCGCAGGTACAGGTCGCCCCCGATGTTCTCGGAGCTGAAATCCCCGCTCACGCTGCGCGCCGAAACGTTACCTCCAGCGTTCTTGATTTCCAGCGCGCCGCGCACTTTTTTGGCGCTCATGTCGCCGCCCACATGGCTGATGAGCAGCGGGCCGGTCTGACGCAAAACGAGGCTGCCGCCCGTGTTTTGGATCTCCGCCGGCCCCTCCAAAGATTTCAAGCGGGCGTCGCCGCCGATCTGCCTGATCTTCAGCGAGGCCTGGCGCGGCGCGCGCACCGCGCAGTCGGCCCCGGCGCTGAGCAGGATGCGGTTGTCTTTCTGCTCGGCGCGCAGACTGTGCGCGTCCTCGGATTCGGCCAGGAACTCGTTGCGCTCCCAGCCGGTCAGCCGCAGGTCGCCACCCACAAGGTCAACGACGATTTCCGGTTTGTCACCTGTAGCGAAAAGAATTTGATCCATGGATAATCAGGAAGCAGGAAGTGAGACTCGCTGCTATCACACGGCGTTGTCTCCCTTCTTGCTTCTGCCTCCTTCCTCTGCCCACTCAATCCACAAAGATTTCAACCCGTTCGCCGTCTTCCAGATCCTCCACCTCGACGATCTTGCCGTTCGCGCCCGCCTGGATTTGCTGGAGGAGACCGGCGAAATCTATCCCGGCGATTTCGGGGCTGTGCCGCGCCCCAATTTTCATCCCAATTTGCACCCAGGACAATGGCAGGTTGACGTTGACCCGCTGGCGGCCCGTCGTCAGGTCGGTGACGCGGACGCGGAGCCAGCGGCTGGCCAGAGACGGCGTATTCACCGGCTGCGGCGCCTCAGCCGGTTCGCGCAACAGGCGCGCCGCCTCGTCGGCGGAAATCTGCCTAGCGGCTAGGCGGTTGAGAATGTCGGCGCGGTCATCAGTCATGGTAATCTCCTTGTTGAAACAGATTGGCAATTACTAATTACGCATTACCAATTGCAGTAGATGGTATTCAGTAATTGGTAATTACCCCCCTTGCAGCCGCTTCACGGCTTCTTCTGAGGTGAGGCGTCCGGCGGCGATGTCGTCTAGGATCACGCGGCGCTCTTCGTCGCTCACTCCAGCAGGCGCGGCTTCGTCCTGCATAATCTCGAAGCCCATAGCGCGGCGGAGCTCGTTCAGCCGGGCGCGCAACGTGGGATACGAGAGACCCATCTCGCTTTCCATGCGGTTGAGTTTGCCATCACACTTGATGAACGTGGCCATGAAGGCGAGCTGCTCGGGCGTCAGCCGCTCAAACGCGCCTAGCGCGAACTGACCCTCGATGGTGGTGTCGCAGCTACGGCAGTGCAGGCGCGTGACGGTGAGCGCTTCGCCGCAGACCGGGCAGGTTCCGATGACCGGGCGCATCGCCTAATGCCCCCACCACGCGATCATGCCGGGCAGGATAACCGTGAGCGTATGGAACCGATCATTCACGATGCTTGACCTCCTGATGAAGCGCAAAACTCTCGGCCGCTATTTCTCCGCGCACAACGGGCGCGCCAGCGTCGCCCCGACCATGCATTCAAAATGCAGACCCTCCTCAAATAGCACGTCCACTGTCACCGTCTCCACCGCTGACGAACCGGCAATGGACTGGTCCTGGCTCACGTCCACCGACGGGGAGAGCGTATAACGTCCGCGGGCGCGGGCCGTAAAGCCATCAATCGCTTGCAGAGAGGGCGGCACGTCGGCCTCCGAACGCGCCGCCAGCCCGTTCTGAATCATGGCGTTCACCTGCCGGATCGCGGCCTGCTCACCCGGCGTCATCTGCGCGAACATACCAGTGAGGAGGCCTACCGCCGCCAGCCCGGCGTACAGGCGCGCCAGCCGCGAGGCGCGCGCCCGGCCCGCATAACTCAGCGCGTCCTCCCGCCAGTTCACGGCCAACCGAATGACCAATGTGATGGGCAGCGACAACGCGACAGACGGGAGGAAGATCGTCACCAGGATGATGATCAGGGCGAAGAATTGCGCCCCGCCTGCCTGCGCGACCAGGGCCTTCGCCGCGCCAAACAGCGCAATGGCCGCCGCGCCGGCGACGACGCTCTTGAACGACGACTGGGACCACGCGGCAATGTACCCGGCGACCATTCCCCCAGCCCCCGCCGAGATAATGTCAAGCGTGATCTTAGCCAGGTCAACCCGGAGCGGGATTCCCCACAGCAGGACCGAATTGATCCAACCGGAGGTCGCTCCATACAGCAGCCCCAGCGACAACCCGATCACCGCCCCAGCCACCCGGCGCGACCTTTCCGAAGTGTTTTCGCCTAAAAGCACTGGCAGAGCACGATCAGTGAGCATCTTTCATTTCCCTTTCAAAAAAACTTGAAAATTCTTACTAAATGTCAATTAATTTGAAAGTTTTTGTCGAAATTTTGAATCATTATATATATTTTTTTTCAATTGTCAACACTCAATATGAATTTTGTGTCAAGATGAATGAATAATCTTGAAAATTTGATAAAATATATCTGTTATGTATACAAAATATGGCTCCTTCGGGTTTGATCGGATGCTTCACACACGCATTCCGCCGCTCGTTGCGGGAGCCGCCGCAGGAGTGGCCGTGGGAACGGCTTGTAGCCGCGAGCCGTCCGCTCAACTCCGTGTAATTCGCGTCCGATTGCTGCGAGCCGGTGATTAAGCTTCTGTATTCGGTTGAAGCGTCAGCCAGAGGACAACTTATTGAGAGGCCGAACCGCGCGCCACGATGGTCTTCGTGCGCTTCTCAACCTCGCGCCGGGTGAGGAGCACGCGGCGCTGGCAGGTCAGGCATTCCAGGCCGATGTCCGCGCCGAGGCGCACTACGCGCCATTCATACCCGCCACAGGGGTGCGGCTTGCGCAGACGGAGGATGTCGTCGAGGTGTAGGTCCAGAGGCATGTGACTCGTGATACGTGATGCGCGACTTCTGCACACGGAACATGCAACACGGATGGCGAACAGTCAGGTACGGTGATTATACACTCTCACTCCGCTGCCCCTCTCTAACGCGCGTGCTATAATCCCTCCACTCTGGAGACCACATGCTCGACCTTAACCTCCCTACCCTGATTGCCCGCATCTTCACGCTGATCGTCGCCTTCACCATCCACGAACTCGCGCACGCCTGGACCGCCGATCAGCTCGGCGACGACACCCCGCGCCGCATGGGGCGGCTGACGCTCAACCCGTTAGCGCATCTCGACCCGCTTGGGTCGCTGCTGCTGCTCCTCGCCGGGTTCGGCTGGGCCAAGCCGGTTTACACCAATCCCTATAAACTCCGCAACGGGCCGCGCCTGGGCATGGCCCTGGTCGCTGCCGCCGGCCCCTTCTCCAACTTCGTCATGGCGCTTATCGCGGCTATCCCTTTCCGGCTGGGGCTACTCAATGCCTTCGGCTCGTCCGGCGCCGGGGGGGTTCTCCCCTCGCCCGCCTTCCTCGTCAGCGAGTTTGTCTTGCTAAACATTATCCTGATGTTGTTCAACCTCATCCCGATCGTTCCCCTCGACGGCTCCAAAATCCTGCGTGGGTTCGCGCCGTCCGAGTGGGACAGCGGGCTCTCCCGACTGGAACAATGGGGGCCGTTCCTGTTGATGGCGTTGGTCTTCCTGGGGCGCAGCGTTCTAAGTCTGATCATCGGCCCGCCCGCGCGTTTGCTATACACGACCATTCTCGGACTGTAACAATGCCCATCCATATCGCCCTCCTCGGCCTCGGCCGCCTCGGCGGATCGCTGGCCGCTGCGCTCAGCGCGCGCGACGATTTGCAGGTCGCCGGCTTCGACCTCAACCCGGAGATCTCGCGCGTGGCCCAGAGCCGCGGCCTGCTGCGGCGGATCGAGTGGACGATCCCCAACGCCGTTGACAGCGTGGACCTGGTCCTGCTCGCCCAACCGCTGGCCGAACACCGCGAGACGCTGGCGGTCATCGCGCCCCACCTGCGCTCCGGCTGCGTGGTCGCCAGCCTGGCCTCGCTCCTCGGCCCGCCCATCGAATGGGCCAGGGAACTGCTCCCGGCCGAACGCTATTTCGTCGCCTGCCACCCTATCCTCAGCCCGGCGCATTTGCCCGGCGGCGAGACGGGCCTCGACGCCGCCCGCGCGGACCTGTTCGCCAAAGGGCTGTGGGCGCTGGCCCCAGGCCCGGCCTGCGCCCCCGAGGCCCTCAAGCTCATCAGCGACCTTTCGACCCTGCTGGGTTCCGCGCCCTACTTTGTTGACCCGGCCGAGCATGACGGCGTAATGGGCGGGGCCGATGCGCTCCCCACCATCCTGGCCTGGGCGCTCATGCTCACGGCCAACATGTCGTCGGGATGGCCGGAGATGCGCAAAGTCGCCGATCAAAGTTTTGCCGCCGCCACGGCGGCTTTAGCCGACCCCGCCCTGTTAACCCTTAACCGCGAGAGCGTCCTGCGCTACCTCGACGCCGCACTCGCCGAGCTGAAAGCCATTCGCGCCTTGATCGCCTCGGACAGCCCCGCCTCCCTCGAAGGCGCTCTCACCGAAGCGCAGGCCCTCCGCGCCCGGTGGCTGGCCGAGCGCGAGCAGGGCGAGTGGGACACGCCACCGAAGACCGTGGACATCCCCAGCACGACCGAAAACCTGGGGCGGTTTTTCGTGGGCAACCTGTTCAAGCGGAGAGGCGCGCAGAAGTAACATGTTTCGTACTGCATATTGCGTATTCCGTGAACGTCGTGCAGTATGAGATACGCCGTACGGAATACGCCGCACAAGCACCATGCCTTTCGTCTACCTCCTCCGCTGCTCCGATGGGACGCTCTACACCGGCTGGGCGATGGATGTGGCCGCGCGGATCAAAGTCCATAACGCCGGGCATGGGGCCAGATACACCCGGGCGCGTCGCCCGGTCAAACTGATCTACAGCGAAGAACTCCCCACCCGCGCAGAAGCCATGAGGCGGGAGCATACGATCAAGCGGTGGCCGCGGGCGAAGAAACTCCAACTTGCAGCCATCGGGAAAAGTGCGACAATGCTTCAAAGATCCAAACATTTTCTGGGAACCAGGCATAACTGAGGTATGTCGTAATGGCAAGGAAAGCCTGTGACCGCGCACGAGAGCGTCTGAATGGCAAGCATAAGCAATTGAGGCTATTCTAAGGAAAGGCCTTTGCCTTCTCCGGCTGCAAGTCGTGCCCATTCACAAACTGCCATCACACATCCCAAGCGATCCTCCAAGCCTCGTCGTTAAGCGTTGTGCATTGTGAATTGTGCTTTGAGAGCCACCATGTCCACCAAACTCGACTGGATCACCCAGGAACTCGATAACCTCCGCCAGCAAGGTCTTTACAACACCATCCGCACTTTGAGTTCACCGCAGGGGGCATGGCTCACGGTGGACGGCCGGCAGGTGCTCAACTTCTGCTCGAACAATTATCTGGGGCTGGCCAACCACCCCAGGCTCGTCCAGGCCGTGCAGGATGCCGTCCGGCAGTACGGCGTCGGCCCGGCGGCAGTGCGCTCCATCGCCGGGACGATGACGCTGCACGTCGAGCTGGAACGGCGCCTCGCCGCGTTCAAAGGCGTCGAGGCCGCCATCACTTTCCAATCCGGCTTCAACGCCAACCTTGCCGTCATCCCTGCACTCGTCGGCAAGGAAGACGTGATCTTCTCCGACCGGCTGAACCACGCCTCGATCATTGACGGCTGCCGCCTCTCCGGCACGAAGATCGTCGCCTACGACCACTGCTCCCCCGCGCATCTCATGGAAACCATCGCGGCTGAGAAGGGGCGTTCAATTGAACGCCCCTACCGCCGCGCGCTCATCGTCACCGACGGCGTGTTCAGCATGGACGGCGATGTGGCCCCCCTGCCTGAAATCTACGCCATCGCGCGGGAGGAAGATATCCTGCTGATGGTGGACGACGCGCACGGCGAGGGCGTGCTGGGGCGCGGCGGGCGCGGCATCGTGGATCACTTCGGCCTGCACGGGAAGGTGGACGTCGAAGTGGGGACGCTCTCGAAAGCCTTTGGCGTGGTGGGCGGCGTGGTCGCCGGGAACAAGACGGTGGTGGAATGGCTGCGCCAGCGCGGGCGGCCTTTCCTCTTCTCCTCCGCCGTCACCGTCCCCGACGCCGCCGCGTGCCTCGCCGCGCTCGACCTGCTCGAGGCCTCCACCGAACTGGTGGACCGGCTGTGGGAAAACGCCAGATACTTCAAAGCCGAGATGAAGCGGCTCGGCTTCGACACGGGCGTGAGCACCACCCCGATCACGCCGGTGATGCTCGGCGAAGCGCCGCTGGCCCAGCAGTTCAGCCGCCAGTTGTTCGACGCTCCGCGCGGGGTGTTCGCCATGGCCATCGGCTTCCCGACCGTGCCCAAAGGCAAGGCGCGCATCCGGGTGATGATCTCCGCCGCCCACAGCCGTGACGACCTGGACAAAGGCTTAGAGACATTTGCCAAAGTCGGGAAGGAACTGGGAGTAATTTCGTAGCAGAGGTAGCGATGAACCTATCCGCCGAAGAGCAACTCAAATGGAAAACCCGCGCCGTCGAGTTGATGCGGGCGATTGACCGCATCCGCGACTCGGCCGACGACGAGCGCGAGCTGACCTCCGCCATCGTCGCCACCCTCGCCAGCGCGGTCGAGGCCGAGCTGTGCCTGCTCTGCCTGCGTGACGACGACACGGGCGAGCTGCAGCTGCGCGCCGTGACCGACCGCGCCGGGGTGTACGACTCCAGCACGGAGGGATATTTCCACGACCTGGCTGCGCGCGCGGCGGCCCTCCAGGGCGCGGATTTCCTCAGCGCCGACCTTGTCTTGAAGGATCAACGGCGCGCCCGCTTCGCGTGCCTCGCCGCCCCGCTGAACGTCGGCGGCGGCAATCTGGGCGCGCTGCTCCTCCTCAACGCCGATCACCCCTTCAACGGCGAGGAGCAGGCGCTCGTGAACGACGCCATCAGCCAGATTGACTCGGCCATGCAGCACGCGCGCATCGTGCGCGAGCTCCGCCGCCGCCAACAGGAGCTGGAGGCCATCTTCCGCATTGACCACATCCGCGACGAGGACCTGGAGTTCCAGTCCATGCTGGACGCCGTCCTGGCCGAGGTCTGCCGCGCCATCGAGGCGGAGATCGGGTTCCTCATGCTCTACGACCGCGCAGGCAACGAACTCGAACTCCGCGCCGCGACCGATCAAAACCTGTTCACGGCCGAGGACGCGGGCCAGCTGATCCGCTCGGTGTCCGACGAAGCGATCCGCGCGGCGGCGCTGGTCAACCGCGCCTACTCCGGGGGGCCGCTGCGGGCGATCAGCGGCGTCCCGCTCATCCTCGAGAATCGCCTCATTGGCGTGCTGGGCGTCGTCAACCGCAAGGGGCGCGAGGCCTTCACCCGCACCGACCAGGCCATGCTGCGGGCCATCGCCAGCCAGACCGATACCGCTATCTTTGAGAGCCTGGAGACGCAGAAACTGCGCGCCGCCTTCGGCAAATCCGTCGGCCCGCAGGTGATGGAACGCCTGCTGTCTATCTCCGACCGCGACCTGCTCACCAGCGAACGCACCGTCGTCACCACGTTGTTCTCGGACATCCGCGGCTTCACCAACATGTCGGAGCATTTGCCGCCGGAGGCCCTGCAGGCCGTGCTCAACGATCACCTCTCCGCGCTCACCGATCTGGTGCTGGCCTACGAGGGGATGCTGGACAAATATGTAGGCGACTGTGTCATGGCCGTCTTCAACGCGCCCGAACGCCAGCCCGACCATGCCCTCCGCGGCGTGAAACTGGCGCTCGACATGCACAAGGCCCATCACCAGGTGATGGGGCGCTGGCGCGACCGCGTGCCGCTCCCGCCCATCGGCATCGGCCTCAGCACGGGCGAGACGATGATGGGCAACTTCGGCTCGATGCGCCGCCTCGAATACACCGCCATCGGCCGGGACGTGAACCTGGCCTCGCGGCTGTGCGGCGCGGCGGCGGGCGACCAGACCCTCATCAGCGCCTCGACCTACGCGCTGGTGAAGGATTCGGTCGTGGCCGAAGAAGTCCCGGCGCTGAGCCTCAAGGGCATTGAGGCGGACGTGCGCGCGTGGAATGTGAAAGGGTTGAAGTGAAATGTATTGCGTAGTGCGTATTGCGAAACCGGCCGCTACGGAATAGGCCATACGCCCTACTCCCTCCATCAACAGAGAATTCTCGGCCAATCCATCCTCACTGAAAGGAGACACCCATGCCAATCAAACTCACCTGGTACGGGCACGCGGCGATGATGCTGGAGGCCGGAGGCAAGCGCCTGCTCGTGGACCCGTTCCTCTCCGGCAACCCGGCGGCCCCGACGACGGCGGATAAAGTGGAGGCCGATTACATCTTGATCTCGCACGGCCACGGCGACCACGTGGGGGATGCGGTCGCCATCGCCAAACGCACGGGGGCAACCGTCATCAGCAATTTTGAAATCTGCAACTGGTTCGAGAGCCAGGGGGTCAAGGCGCACGCACAACACCTGGGCGGCGGCCACAACCACCCCTTCGGCTATCTCAAGCTCACCCTCGCCCTGCACGGCTCCGCCCTGCCGGACGGGAGTTACGGCGGCAATCCGTGCGGCTTCCTGCTCACTGCCGAGGGCAAGAAAGTCTATCTGGCCTGCGACACCGGGCTGTTTGGAGACATGAAGTTAATCGGCGAAGAAGGCCTGGATTTGGCCGTCCTGCCCATCGGCGACAACTACACCATGGGTCCGGACGACGCGCTCCGCGCTGCGAAACTCTTGCAGGCCAAGAACGTCATCCCCGTACACTACAACACCTGGGATTTGATCGCGCAGGACGCGGGCGCGTGGGCCAAACGGGTCGAGGCCGAGGCGGGGTCGAAAGTGCAGGTGCTTAAGCCAGGGGGGAGCTTCAACCTGTAATTCTCAGTAGATTTGGCAGGTTTTAGAAATCTGACAGGGCTGGGTGCTCCCAGACAGAAATTGCACTATAATAGAAGCAGGGTTATGCGTAGGAGGTATGACGATGTCTGAACAGGAAACCAAGCGCCAGAGACCGTTCAAGGATTTCATCCCTGACGAGGCGCTGGAGCACATGCAGGCCGCGCGCGAGGAGATGCGCAGGAGTTTCGAGGCCATATTTCCGCCGGGTTTCATCGAGCACCGGCGCGCCGCGCGCAAGGAAATGCTCAAAGCCGTGCGCAGCGTGATTGACGCCGCGCTGGAGAAGATGGAAGAGCGCGAACAGACTAAATCGTAACCGTGTAACCGTAGGGGCGATCAGCTGATCGCCCCTACTTCATCTTCAGCCATCTGATCGCCTCTACGATTTCTGCCATCCGGCGGTCATCACCCACACAAGCGCCAGGCCCGCCCCGGCGAGGAGTGCGCCCCCAAAGAGCATCTGCTCCGCCAGATACAACTGCACCCCGCCGATAAGCAGCGCGGCGAAGATCACGCCGCCCACCATCCGCCGCACGGCCAGTTCCAGCCGGCTCACCTGCTCCGCGATCTGCGGCACGACTACTTCCAGCTCGCCGCGCTCCATTTTGCTCAGCGTCGCCTCCAGGCGAACCGGCGTGGACAGCAGCGCCCGAAACCACCTCCCAATCTCGTCCAGCCAGAACTCCCAACCCGACGTCGCTTCCTCGGCGATCAGTTTCTGTGCATACGGCGCCAAGCCCTCCCACACGTTGAACTGCGGGTGCAGCCCGGTGCACATGCCGGAGAGGATCGCGATCGTCCTGCCCAGGAAAATCATGTCCTCGGGGACCTGAAACGGCGCGGAGTACATTAACCCGCGAAACTCTTTGGCGAACTCGCGCATCTCCTCGTAACTGATCTGCCGCAGCTCCGCCATGCTCTTGCCCCAGAAGCGCTCGAACACTTTGGCCTCGGCTCTTTCCAGCAGAGCCAGGTCCGCGTGCGGGAGCAGGACTCCAAGCATTTGATACGCCTTCACCATCCGGGCTGAGTCGCGCGTCCCGACGGCAATCGCCAGCTCGCGCAATCCGGCGCGCAGGTTCGGCGGCACGCGCCCGACCATCCCGAAGTCAACGAAGGTCAACTGCCAGACGACCTCCCCCCCCACCCCCGGCCCCTCCCCCCTCTCCTGGGCATTCGGCCCAGGAGAGGGGGGTAGGGGGGTGAGGCGAACCACAAACAAATTTCCCGGATGGGGATCGGCGTGAAAAAAACCGTCCTCGAAAATCTGCCGCAGGTAGACCTCGAAGAGCCGCTTCGCCACCTTAGCGCGGTCTATCCCGGCGGCGGTGATCGCCGCGTAGTCGCTGATCTTGATCGCGTACACGTCTTCGAGCGTGAGCACGCGCTTCGTCGTGTGTGTCCAGACGACGCGCGGCACGCGCACGCCCGAATCATCCTTGAAGTTGGCGGCGAACGTCTCCGCGTTGCGGCCTTCAGCCAGGTAATCAATCTCCTCGTACAACGTCCGCGTGAACTCGGCCAGGAGCGCGGGCACGTCGGCGCGCCGGCCGATCGGCGGGTAGCGCCTGAGCCAGTCCCCTACCGTCCTCAGCGCCGCGAGGTCGGTGGCGATGAGCATTTCGATGTTTGGACGCTGGACCTTGACGACGACGTCCAGAAACCGCGTGTCTTCGGAGACACCCGATTTCTCAGGGCGAAGCCTGGCCCGATGCGCCTGCCCCAGCGAGGCTGCCGCGAGCGGAGTCTCCTCGAACATAGCAAACTTTTCGACGAGCGGCGCGCCCAACCCGGCCTCGGCCGCGCGCCGTATGCCGGCGAACTTCTCCGGGGGCACCTCGTCCTGCAAGCCAGCCAGCTCGGCGGTGATCTCTTCGGGCAGCACGTCGAGGCGCGAGGAGAGGAACTGCCCGACCTTGATGAGCACGCCGCCCATCGCAATCGCCAACGCGCGGAAGCGCACCGCGATCCGGCGCAGGCGGGCAGAGCGCGTGCGCCTGGCCCAGCCGCGCACCCCTACGCGCGGCAGAATCACTTCCCAGAAAATCAGGCTGGCGACGACCCGCGCGAAGAAAAAGACGATCCGGCGGTAACGAGAAGAAATCATCGAAAACACTCGCGAGAAAAGGTGAGGCGGATTGTATAACCAAAGGGCGAAAAAAGAGCGCCGACTCTTTCTTGAGTCAAGCGCTCCAAATTGGTCACCGACGACGGTGAGCGCCGCGTCATGGAGTCTCCAGTGCGTGGTTGAGCCGCGACCGTTTGGTGCAGGCGCTATAAACCTGTAAACAGCGCATTGAATACACTTTGTCCTTGTTCTTGCAGGCGTCGGCTCTTCTCATCTCCAAATGCAAGAAGCTCGCCTCTTTTCCACATGTTATGGATTGGCCGCAGGATCAGTTCCTTAAGTTCTTGCGTGAGCTGCGCTTTCTGCGGAAGATCGAACATCGTGTAGAAGCTCTGAATCCTATCGCTGTTGCCGCAAAATCAGGAACCCCGCCACACCGGCCGCGAGCAGCAGGAACATCACCCCCGCCGCGCCGAAGAGCGCGATCCGCAGGCGCGAGCGGCTCCCGGCGTTATCCTCTGCGCCGCCGCTAGCCGCTGCGCTGCGCTGCGCCCCAAACTCCACGTTGGAGAGCGAACCGGTCTCCAGCTGCAGCGGCGTGGTCGAAGCTGTGGTCGCGTTGAAACCGGCCGGCGCAGCCGAAGAGATCGTATACGCCCCCGCCGGGAGGTTCTCAAAACAGTGCGGCTCGTTGATGCCGTCCGTCGTGTACGTCTGCACCGGCGCGCCCGTCGTGGTGTCCACCACCGTGAACTGCCCGCCGGTCACCAACCCCTCGTTCGCGTCGCGCCGTGCGTTGCCGTTCACATCTTCGAACAACATCGCGCACACCGTCGCCGCGCCGACGTTCGCGACCTGCGTCCCCGCCGGGGCGGTCGTCGGATTGGGAGCGGCCGTCGCACCGCCTGTGTCCGGAGCGGCCGTCGGCGCAGGCGGCTGTGTCGGCGCCGCCGCGCTCTTGCCGATGATCAGCCGCTGCCCCACGCTGATGATCTCGCTCGACAGGCCGTTCATCGCCTTGATCTGATCCACCGTCGTCCCCGCGATCCCCGCAATGCGCCACAGCGTGTCGCCCGGCTGGACGATGTAGATGATGTTGCCGTCCGGGCCGGGCGTGGGCAGCGTGAAAGGCGTGAGGAACACGGGCGCGCTCGTGGGCTGCGGAGCGGTCGTCGCGCCGGGGGCGGGCGTGTTGCCCCCCGTTGACGCGCCGACGACGACCAGCGAGATCTCGTCCCAGTAGCTCGCCATGAACTTGCGACTGTTGCCCCGGTAATCGGCGGCGAGGAACACACCCACTTTGCCGTCCTTTCCGACCGTCGCCTCCACCGAGACGGGCTGCCAGCCCCCCATCGGGTTGATCGCCCCCGACCACACCACGACGTTGTCGAACTGGTTCTCGGAGCCGTCGGGGTGGATGCCGATAAACATCCGCGCGTTGATCGTCGTGTCGGCGGGCGCGGGCCAGTCACCCGCCGAAGCCCACAACTTGCCGTAGGCGGTCAGGCGCACCTTCGCGCCCGCCGGCGCGCTGACCACCTGCTTCACGCCGGCATACCACGGATCCCAATTGTTGACCACGCGCTGGGAATTTGACCCGGCGTAGATGTTCGCCTGGGCGTCGTTGTTGTTCAGGCTGTCCACGTTCCAACTAGGCTTGTAGGCATAGTTGAGGGACTCATCCGCCGGTTTCGCTATCTCGGACCACCACGGCAGCCAGCTGGCTGCCCCGGTGCTGCCGCCGGTCGTCTCGAACCCGCTGTTGACGATCAAGTTGCCCGATTGCGCCGGGGGCGCGGCCTCGACGCCCGGCGACTCCGGCCCCAGCAGCAGAAATAGGGCCAGTGCGTAAAACGAAATCTTCTTGAGCATTCGACTTGCCTTCCTGACAGAGTGATTTCCGCGGACTTCACGGATTGATCTCGACGAAGTCCGCCCCCGAGGTCAGCTTCAATCTTTCCCCGGACACCGGATTATACAACCCAATGATTAACTTTGGCTGAGTTGCCGGATCAAGCGCCAGTTCGCGGATCTCCTCGACGAAATCGCCGGGACGCCACCACGAGGTCGGATACTGGCCCTCCGCCGGGATCCCGTCCGATTGAGCCAGGACGCCTCCCTCTTCGTCGTGCGCCTGCGCAAACACGTGATACTCACCCTCCGGCGTTTCTCCCGCGGCCCAAATGATTTCGATCCGCAGGCCGCGCGGGATGCGTGAGACCTCGGCAGATTGCAGCCCCATCCCGTTCTCAAAAATCGCGCGCGGCTCACCCGCCGGAGCGGGCCGCGCAGTGTACACGCTGTAAAACGAGTAAGGCTCGGCGTCGAAGTCATTCTTGAAAAGCGGTCCGGCGCGCGCAGAAATGAGCGCCCCCTGCGGGAGGACTGAGAGCGAAGTCAGCGACGCGTCCTCGTAGGGCCAGATGAATACCGTTGCGCCCGGCGTCGGCGCGAGCGGCGTCCCCTCCTCAAACAACCGCATCCGCGCCGGGTCACGGGTCAAGAACTCCACCGACTTGTACGTATCCCAATAACGCTTGTCCACGAAGGCAGGTTCCGGCGCGGCGCTAATCTCGTCGGCGAGCGATGCGGCGGCGGCCTCAAACGAATAATACAGGTGCGGATCGCCGGCGTAGGTCGCGAAATAATCGTGCGCCGTGATCAGAAAATTCGCCAGCAGGGCCAACCCCGCCAGCACAGCCCCCCACCCTGCCCGGCCTCTGGTCTCCAGCCAGCGCATCGTTGTCTCCAGGCCGAGGGCCGGGAGGAAACTGACAAACGGGAGGATGCCCACCGCCCGCAGAAAATACGGCGCCTCGACCGTGAGCGCCGTCGGCAACAACATCACCCCAATCCAGACCAACATCAACACCATAGGGGCAGGGCTTGCTCCCGCCCCAGCGCTCGCCCCTGCCCGAGGGCCTGTCTTTGCCTCCGCTCCCGCGGGAACACGGCGCAATTGATGAAAACAAAACACCAGCCCGACCGCCGCGAATACGCCCATCACCGGGTCGAAGAACGGACGGCCGGGGATGTTCTGGCGCGGGCGTGAGAATGAATCCCCTGTGAACCAGAACATCCCCGGCACGGCAAAAATGTTTTGAACCAGCCTCTGTGGATAATCGTCGTAGCTGAAGATAGACAGCTCGCCGCTGCGCTTGAAGAAGACTTCGGGGAACTGGAACGCATAGGATAACAGCGGCAGGGCGACGATCAACGCCGCCCCCCCGAAGGCGAGCAGCCAGCGAGACCAGTCCCGCCAGTCCCGCGCCTGGCCGGTCAACCAGAAATAGGCCGCGAACAGGCCGAGCGCCAGGGGAGTCAGCCGCGCTGCGAGGTAAGTGTACAATGTCAGGCCGTAGAGCGCGCCGCCCAGCGCCGCCCAGCGCGCGTCCCGGCGTGAAAACGCCACCCAGGTAACGCTCACGGCCAAAGCCGCGGCGAGCGGCAGTGTCCCGGCGCGGAAGCCGATCCGGCTGAGGGACACAGGATAAAAAGTAAAAGCGGTGATCGCCGCGCCCAGGAGCGCGGCGCGGCGGTTGAACATCGCGCGCCCCAGCCCATATGCTGCCGGGATCAGGAGCGCGCCGATGATGGCCGCCGGCAGCCGCACCGCGTACGGGTTGCGGCCCAAGACGCGGATTGAGAGAGCCAGCAAGTAGATGAACAGCGGCTCTCGCCCGTTGTTATCCGGAAAATAAACCGGCCGCGCCCCCTCGATGACCTTCAGCGCGTCGAGCGCGTAATAGCCCTCGTCGTGATACAGCCCCGGCGGCAGAGCGTCCAACCGCCAGAACCGCAGCGCCGCGCCGAGGGCACAGACCAACAAAAGCAACGCCCACTCCGTGGGGAATGGGCGCCTCAGCACGTTCATTCCTCGCCTGTATTCGGTGCTATCCGCGTGCCTTTGCAACCCGTGCTATCCGTGCACCAAAAATTCTATCTCTTCAAACAGCCGCCAGGCTGAACTCGTCAATGTACCACGCGCCCATCGGCAGCGGCCAGCGCCCGCGCACCTCTACCGCCGCCTCGAGGCGGGATCCCGGCGCGACGAACTCCAGCGAAATCTGCGTGTAGCGCCCGGCCGGCGCCTCGCGCCCGTTCTTCCAACCCGAATCAAAAATCAGGTTGGTGAAGTTCGCCATCAGGCGCACCTCCCCGGCCAGCGGATCGCCGGCATAGGCGCGGCGCGGGTGCGTGCGGACGATCAAATCCGGCAGGAGGCTGACGGTGAGCCGGTACTTTTGACCCGGCTTGAGTCCCGCGACCGCCTGGTACAGGCGCACCCACACGGGAGAATTGGTCCCGCAGATCTTCCAGGCATACGCGCCGCCCGCAAACACGCGCGCGCGGTCGGAGGGCGTGACTGAGCGGCTGTTGATGAGCGCGGTGATCGGGCGGCCCCACGGCGCAGTCTGTTTTGACTCGATCGGCGCAGTCTCGCCGTAAAAAGAAAACTGCCAGTCAACCGGGACGGCCAGCTCGCGCGTGTCGTCGTGGAAGTAGGCCGCGCCCGCCTCGAAACTGCCGTTGACCAGCAGATTCCCCTGCCGCGCGGCGCGCGCCGCCTCCGGCCCCGGCGGGACGGCGAGCGTCTCCACGTGAGCTGGCATCGCCGCGGGCGCGGGGGATGCCGCCATCGCAGCCACAGCCTCTACCAACGCGGGCGTTGGCTCAGGCGCAATCTCGACGACTTTTGGCATCGCCTCGTCGGCCAGGCGCTCGGCGTGAATGTGATCGGCGAGGTATTGCGTGACTCGCGTCCCGGCCAGGTCGTACGGTTTCCGGCTCTCGTCGGCGGCGAAGGTGAAGACCGCCGCGCCGACCACGTAGTCGTCCTTCTGCAGTTCGCGGTCATACCAGATGAGCTGCTCGGCGTAGTAGCGCTCCGGGTCGCGTTCCGCGCCGTTTTGCGCGCCGCGCCAGTAGTCAATCGGGTCGCGCGCGCCGTCGTGCTGACTCCAGAAGTCGAGGTGATCGCGCCAGGAGCCGTCGCTCTGGCCGGGGCACACCCGATCCACGCGCGCCAGCCCGCATTCGGTGATCAACAACGGGACGCGGCCAAAGCCGTTCGGGTCGAGATAATCGCGATAGACTTTGCGGTAACGCAGCGTCAGCCAGCCCGTGTCGCCCTCGCCGCGAAAATCCGGGCGGCCCTCGCAGTTGGCCATCTGATAGTCTCCCGTGAGCCACCACATCCACGGCGAGGTGTATTCTTGCAAACCCAGGAAACCGTCGTAGCGGTCGGCGGCGTCGAGCGCGGGGAAGAACGCCAGCCACAGGTCGAGGTCGGGCGCGCCAGTAGTGAAGTTGCCCGCCACGCCGCGCAGGTCTATATCGGCCAGGAGGCGCAGGCGCTCGGCTTCAAAGGCGGCGTACCACGCCATCGCCAGCATGTTCGCGGGGTCGCTGCTGTCGTTCAGGCCGGGCATCGCCGGGCCTTCCCAGATGCGGATGAGCGGGTTACGGCGATACTGCTCCTGCTGCCCGGCGACGAATTCTCGCACAGCCGCCTCCGGCTCGACGCCGGCCCGCTGCGCGGCGAGAGGGTCGTAGGGGCTGTCCACGCGCCCGAACAAAATCAGGTCGGGCCGCGCCGTCAACAGATCGGCTGCAATGTCCAACCGCCCGGCAAGCTTGACGCCCCGGCATCCCGCCTCGGCCAGCAGACGCACATCCGGGTGATCGCCGAGGCTGTGAGGGCAGAGTTTGCTGGGCATAGTAGAGGGGCCTCCGAAGGGCAAATGACCAATGATCCAATGTCAAAATAATGATGTGGTGATTATACTGCGGGGATAGGTGGAGGCCAACTCGTGATTCGTGATCCGTGATCCATCCCCTCCAGCACACAGTTATACTTCACGCCGCACACCCTACGCCTCACGCTTTACTCCCCACGCCTCACGCTTTATACTGCCCTCCCAATGCGCGTCCTCATGATCTCCAAAGCCTGCGTCGTCGGCGCGTACCAGCGCAAACTGGAGGAGATCGCCGCCTGCGCCGATATCCAGCTCACCGCGGCCGTCCCGCCCGAATGGCGCGACGAGCGCGGCGTGCTCCGCCTCGAACGCGCCTATACGTGCGGCTACGAACTTGTCGTCGAGCCAATGGCGCTCAACGGCAGTTTTCACCTGCACTTTTTCCCGCGCCTCGGGGCGTTGATCGCGCGTCTCCGCCCCGACGTCATCCACATTGACGAAGAGCCGTACAACTTCGCCACCTGGCACGCGCTCCGCCTGGCGCGAAAACACAAGGCCAAAACGCTCTTTTTCTCCTGGCAGAACCTCCTGCGCCGCTACCCGTTTCCCTTCAACCGGATGGAACGCTACGTCCTCCGACACGCCGACGCCGCTATCGTCGGCAATCAAGAGGCGCTCGCCGTATGGCGGGCGAAAGGCTACACAGGGCCAATCAGAGTCATCCCACAATTCGGCATTGACCCAGACATCTTCATCCCCCGCCCCCCGCCCCCTGCCCCCCGCCCCACGCCTCACGCTTTCATTCTCGGCTACGCCGGCCGCCTCGTCCCTGAGAAAGGCGTGGATATTCTGCTGAAAGCGCTCGCCCAACTCCCGCCTCATGCTCGCCTCCGCATTCAAGGCGCCGGCCCGGAGCGCGGGAGCCTGCACCGCCTCGCCGCGCAACTGGGGCTGAGCCAACGCGTGAGTTTCGACCCGCTCATCCCCTCCACCCAGATGCCTGACTTCTATGCTCAGCTGGATTGCGTCGTCCTGCCCTCGCGGGCGCGGCCCAACTGGAAGGAGCAGTTCGGGCGCGTGCTCGTCGAAGCCATGGCGTGCGGCGTGCCGGTGATTGGCTCGGACTCGGGTGAAATTCCCAACGTCGTCGGGGACGCGGGCCTGATCTTCCCTGAAGAAAATGTGGACGCGCTCGCCGCGCGGCTACGCGAATTGATGAACGAGGCGAGTTTGCGCGAGAGCCTCGCCGCCAAAGGCCGCGCGCATGTGCTGGAGCGTTACACGCAGAAGCGGGTGGCGGAGGAGACGGTGAAGATGTATCGAATGATGGTCGAGAGGGATGCTATGGAGAAGGGTTCTCGCCTTTGAGTCGGGCGAGCTCGGCGCGCAAACGGGCGAGTTCGGCTTCGACAGCCTGACGGGCTTGCGCTTCTTGCTCGGCGCGGGCTTCGGCTTGCTGGCGCGCTTGCGCCTCGGCCTCAGCGCGAGCCTCGGCCTGCTGACGCGCCAACGCCTCTTGCTCCGCATTCGCCGTCGCTTCGTCCAACTGCGTGCGCAATTCTAAATTGGCGTCCGCCAGTTCCGGCTGCGGCAGCAGGCGCGTCCCGCTGGCCCGGTCAAACACCCGGAGTTCACTGCCCACCGCCCGGAACACCAGGCCCAACCCCTGGCTCTTGAGTTCGTCGCGTCGCACGGGAACTGGCTGGTACTGCTTCCCTGCCAGCCGGAAACCCTGCAGGCCTGGCTGCAGATACTCGCCGAGCGGGTCAAATAAAAAGTACTCGCTCACGCCCAATTGCTCGTAGAGCGCCCGCTTGAGGTCGGTATCTTCTTCCTTCGTGCTCTTTGAGGTGAATTCAAAAATCACGTCCGGCGCCTTGCCTTCTTTCCACACAAACCACGACCGCCGCTCGACGTGTGCGTTAGCCGCGCCGAACACCACAAACACATCTGGCGCAACGACCTTCTTCGGGTTGCCTTCCTCGTAATATAGGAACATATTCGCCCCGACGTATACGTCGGGCCGGTGGCGGAAGAAGGCGCGCAGCATGGTATAAAGGTCAGTCATCGCCCTGACGTGGATGCCTGTTTCGCCCATAGGTTTTCCATCCGAGGCGGGGTATTCAATTGTGCTAACCGGAGTTTGAGCAAGCATGATGGCCTCGCTGGTGAGCGATTATACAACCAAATCCGCAATCACAAATCTCCAATCTCTAATTACCAATCTCCGTTATAATCCCCTCATGCCTGGCGCCCACA
>DATDRS010000010.1:0-13024 GCA_035291605.1 Anaerolineales bacterium
TTGTCGGTGCGCTGCTCCACCGCGCGGGAGAGCTGCGCCCCGGCCAGCACCGGCACGTTCAATTCGCGCGCGAGCGCCTTCAGGTTGCGGGAGATGTACGAGACTTCCTGCACGCGGTTCTCGCTGCGCCCCTCGCCCTGCATGAGCTGCAGGTAGTCCACGATGACCAGGTCGAGGCCGTATTCCTGGTCCAGGCGGCGGCACTTGGCGCGCAGTTGCAGGGGCGTCAGCGCGGGCGTGTCGTCGAGAAAGATGGGGATGTCGCTCAAGACGTTGATAGCCTGCACGAAGAGCGGCAGTTCCTCGTCGCGCACCTCGCCCAGGCGCAGGCGCTGCGAGTCAATCGCCGTCTCCTGCGCGATGATGCGCTGGACGAGCTGCTCGGTCGACATTTCGAGCGAGAAGATGGCGACGCGCTTCTTGTGGATCTGCGCCGCGTGCTTGGCAATGTTGAGCATCATGCCCGTCTTGCCGCTGCCCGGCCTCCCCGCCACGATGATGAGGTCAGATTTTTGCAGGCCGCCCAGCAGCTTGTCGAGGTCAATGAAACCCGTCGGCACGCCGAGGATTTCGCCGCGATGCTCAATCAGGTACTGGACGCGGTCGTAGTAGGCGCTGATGGCCTGCTTGATGGGCGTGACGTCTTTGGTGAGCCGCTGCTCGGCGACGGCGAAGACCGCCGCCTCGGCGTCGTTCACGATCTGGTTGATGTCCTGATCTTCATTGTAGGCGAGCTTGGCGACGGTGGTGGCCGCTTCCAACAGCCGCCGCCGCATGGCCTCGCGCTGGACGATCCGGGCGTAGGCCTCGGCGTGCAGGGAGGTCGGGACGGTGTTGACCAGGTGGGTGAGGAAGGCGGCGCCGCCCACCTCCTCCAACTGGTTGCGGCGCTCCAGTTCTTCGCCGACGGTGATGAAATCCACCGGCTGGCGCTGGTCGTGCAGGCGCACGAAAGCGTCCCAGATCCAGCGGTGTTTGTGCAGATAGAAGTCTTCGGGCCTGAGGACGGGGACGACTTCAAAATAGGCGTCCGGGTTGATGAGCACACAGCCCAGGACGGCCTCCTCGGCCTCGAGCGAATAGAGCGCCGCGCGTTGCGCAGCAGGGCCGAAGTCCACGCGGGCGGAGTCAGTCATGCAAGTTGCCGTGGTGTGATGAACGCTGGCCGCCGGGGCAGGGTCATAAAGCTGGGGCGCGGCGTCCGCCCGGGCTGCGGCCCGGCCCAAGCCGGGGGCTTATTCGCTGTCCTCGCCCTTGCTCCCCTCGATGTCGTCCAGGTCGAGCGAGTCCACAAAGTCCTTGAACGCGTCCAGTTTGCCTTCTTCCCCCGCCGGGGCCGCGCCTTCGGCTTCCATCTCGTCCTCGGGATGCACGGCGGCTTTCTCCATCACGGCGTCCTCGATGAACACCGGCACGTGCAGGCGCACGGCGAGCGCCAGCGCATCCGAGGGGCGCGAGTCAATCTCCAGGTGCTTGCCGTTCGCCTCCATGACGATGCGCGCGTAGAACACGTCGTTGCGCAGATCGGAGATCACAATGTGATCCACCTCGCCGCCCATGTCCGTGATGGCGTTCTTGAGCAGATCGTGGGTGAGCGGGCGCTGGACCTCGACTTCCTGCAGGGTCACGGTGATGGCATCCGCCTCACACATGCCGATCCAGATCGGCAGGTAGCGGTCGCTGTCCACATCTTTGAGGATGACCACGCGATGCTGCGACATCAGGCTGACGCGAATACTGTCAATCGTTACTTCCACCATGTTGTCTCTCCAATCTTTCCGCGACGATGAAGAAATTCTAGCACAAGCGAGGGGTAGAGGCAATCGCCGTTTGTTCAGGACTTCTTTATCTCCTTGATCAGTCTTGATTGAGAGCCGGGGGGCTGGCCTCATGCTATAATCGCGCGGCCAGTGCGAAGCATTCGCGCTTCGGCCAACCGCCAAACCAGGCCCGCTGGGGCGCGAATGCTTCGCCCTTACAAAAGCGCATCATGCTTCATCAGTCCACCGAAACCTACGTCACCTGGGCTGCCGCGCTCCTGCTCCTCGGCGGCCTCCTGGCCGCCTTCGGCGGCGCGCTCTCCCTGCGGCGCTCCCGAAAGGCCCGTTTCTTCCAGGCGCGCCGCCAGATGATCCAGCGCGGCTGGGGATTGTTGTTCACAAGCGTTGGGTTGTTGATCGCCGCAGGCGTCGTGTTCGGCCTCGGAGGAGCGGCCATGGAATTGGTGCGCGCCCCGACGCCGACTGCCGCCGCCTCGTTGACTCCGTCGCTCACGCCGCCCCTGCCGACCGCGACGCCGACCCTGACGCTCGCCCCAATCCCCTCGGAGACTTTGCCTCCCACAGAAACTTTGCCGCCGACGGAGACGCTGCCGCCGACGCTCAGCCCCACGCCGGCCTTGCCGTTGGCCTTCGTCACTCCGCCGGGCACGGTCACCGTCACGCCCCCGCCGGAAGCCGTCGCCGCCGACATGCGCTTTTCACTCCGGGACAACTGCGCGACACAATCCAGCGCCGATTATTTTGACCAGGTGCCCAAGACGATCCACGCCCACTTTTACTACGACAACTGGCTGCCGGGCGCGCAGTGGTCGGGCGTGTGGTACCGTGACGGGCAGTTGATCTTCGTGGAGACGCACCTGTGGGATGGGAGCACGGGAGGCTGCGGCTTCTCCAGCTACGATTACAACAAGCTGTGGTGGCAGGAGGGCGCCTACGAGGTGCAGATATTCATCGGAGAACGCTGGCTGGTCTCAAAGCAATTCGCCGTCGTGAAATCCACGCCGACACCTACGATCACGCCGACCCGCACGCCGCGCACGCCCACGGCGACGTTCACCCCGACCGCCACGCGGACTCCGCGCCCGCCCACGCCCACTCGCACGCCGCGCCCGCCCACGCCCACCCCAGGCGCATAGGCCATCGGCTATCTACTAGATAACATTCACGATAAGGCCGGATTCGTGTAAGCTACACTGCATGAGACTCACCTACATGTATCTGACCCGTTACCCGAAAGTGTTTCAGTCGCTGACCGGTTTGAGAGTGCGTGAGTTTGAGCACCTGCTGGTCGACATCCTGCCGATGTATCAGGCTGCCGAAATCAAGCGGCTGAGTCGGCCTGACCGCCAGCGGGCGATAGGCGGTGGCGACCGATGCGACTTGGCGGCGGTCGAGCAATTGCTGGTGGCGGTCATCTGGTTGCGCACGTACCCGGTGCATCTCGTGCTGGGGTTCTTGTTTGGCGTCAGCGGCGTGACGGTCGGGCGGCTGTTGGGGCGCTGGGTGCCGGTCTTGGAACAGGCAGGGCGCGACACGATGCGCCTGCCCGATCCGGGCAAGAAACGACGCCGCACGTTGGACGCCCTGCTGGCCGACACGCCGGAACTGGCCGTGATTATTGACACGTTCGAGCAACCGGTGCAACGCCCGGCGACCCGGGCGGAGGCGGATGGCTACTACAGCGGCAAGAAGAAGCGCCACACGCTCAAAAGCCAAATCGCGATTGACGAGCACACGGGGACGATTGCCGACGTGGCCGAGAGTGTGCCGGGGCCGACGGCGGATCTGACCGTCCTGAAAGATTCTGGCCTGATGCAGCGCTTGCCCGGTGGCATCGGGGGCTTGGGAGACTTGGCCTACCTCGGCTTGGCCCAATTGCATCCCGCTGGTCTGGGGGCCACGCCACGGCGCAAGCCGCGCAATCAACCCCGTCCCGCCGAAGACGTGGCCTACAATACCGCCTTTGCCAAGCGGCGGATCAAGGTCGAGCATACGATCGGTCGCGTGCGGCGTTACCAAGCCGTCTCCCAAACGGATCGTCACCATCGTCGGAACCACACGGCGCGGGTCGTGGCGATCGCCGGACTGGTGAATCGCCAGATCACGAGCCGTCTGCCCTGCTAACTGAAGAACTGGGGGTAAGGGAGAATCCATCCTAAACCCTTATCGTGAAGATTATCTACTGACAAGCGCCGCTGCAATCTCGGCCGCCACCTCGGCGTTGTTCTGCAACAGGGCGAGGTTGGCGGCTTTGCTTTCGCCGCCCGTGAGCTCGGAGACGCGGGCGAGGAGGAACGGGGTGACGGTTTTGCCGCGCACCCCTTTGGCCCCGGCTTCGCGCAGGGCGACGGCAATCGCGCTTTCCATCTCGGCCATTGGCTTTGCGGCCTCGGCGGGGCAGGGCGCGCACACCAACAGCCCCCCGGTCAGACCCATCTCCCACAGACAGCGCGCAATCGCGGCGACCTCTGCGGGCGTGTCGGCGCGGGCTTCGAGCCTGAGGCCGCTTTCGCGCGAGTAGAACGCGGGAAATTCGTCGGTCTGGTAGCCGACGACCGGGACGCCGTGCGTCTCCAGCCATTCGAGCGTTGCGGGGAGGTCGAGGATCGCTTTGGCCCCGGCGCAGACCACCATCACCGGAGTCCGCGCGAGCTCGGGCAGATCGGCGGAGATATCTAGGGAGTAAGAAGTAATCCGTGATCGGTGATCCGTGATCGGTGACGCCTCACGACTGGCGACGGATGACGGGTCGCTGATCACTGCTCTATGTACGCCTCCAATGCCTCCGGTCGCAAACACCCGGATGCCTGCCCAGTGCGCGGCGATCATCGTCCCGGCCACCGTCGTCGCCCCGTCGCGTTTCTGCGCGGCGGCCACCGCATAATCGCGGCGGCTGATCTTCCAGATGCCCGGCGTCCTGGCGAAATGCTCGATTTCGGCCTCGGTCAGGCCGACTCTGACCTCGCCCCGGAGGAGGGCGATCGTCGCGGGCGTCGCGCCGCCCGCGCGGACGCGCGCTTCCAGGCGGCGAGCCAGCTCGAAATTCTCCGGCCAGGGGAGGCCGTGCGAGATCACGGTCGACTCGAGGGCGACGACCGGTTTCTGCGCCTCCAGCGCCTCCCGCACTTCGGGATGGACAGATAAGTTGGAAGGGAGCATGAAGATTAGGAAGACGAATGAGAGCGCGAGGCGAGGTCCAGGCTAATTTTGCTTGACGAGCTCGCCGGAGGCGACCAGTTGCCGAAAGACATCGGCGCGGAGCCTGGCTTGCGGGCCGGTCGGGAAGTTTTGGCCGTCCGTCCGCTCGAGGACGACGCCGCGCGGGTGGCTGTCCTGCCATACCACCTTGACGACCCGGACCGTGTTTTGCAGCGCATTCCACCAATAGATTTCTCCCTCGGAAAACCCCGATGTGAGAGCGGAGGCCGGCTGAGGCGCTTCGCCCTGGCTTGCCTCAATCGCCTCGGGCGTTGGGCTGAATGCGTCTTTCTGATCGCTCTCGCGCGGCGGTGATTCGAAGAAAAGACGCTCGGCAGATGGGTGAGGCGACTCCTGAGCCGTATCGGCCTGGGAGGCTGAACCGTTGCCCGCCTGCGCCTCGGGAGCAGGCCGGCTCGCTTCGCCGCTTTTGCCCTTCTCGGCCGGCGCTTCGTCGCCAATGTCCACCGTGGGGCTGGACAGCCGGCGGATGTAATCCAGCGCCTCCTTGGTTTTCTCTGGCAGCCCAGTGGTCTGTCCCTTCAGGCCGTCGTAGAGTTCCTGCAGTTTGATCGAATACATGCGCAGCATGTCGCGGGCGCGCATCTGTTCTTCTGTGACCAGCAGCGCGGAAGCCCAGCTGCGGTCGGAGAATTCGGCGCTGCTGGAACTGGCCGCCGACCTGCCGCGCCCGGTGGGATAGAACTGGAAGGTCGCCCGCTGCCACCATTCACTGATAGAGACAAGCAGACGCTCGAGCGTCTGGCTGCGGGCCTTGCGCCGTTCATCATCGGCTTTGAACTGGCCGCTCTTGAGTTTGGCTGTGGCGTCGGCCTGCCAGGCGTTGATCAATTCCTGTGAGACGTCCTCCGGCGTTTCGATCGTCCCGACGCCAATCCAGATCAGCTCCACCCCGGCGGCCTCGAACCGTTTGGCCGTCGCCTCGTCGTAAAACGAGAGCGAGAGCGGGCGGCGGGCGTTGGCCGGGGCGGCCAGGCTCGCCACCGGTTCCGTGCTCATCACCACGCCCGCCTCGACGGCCTCCTGATGGCCGGGCGGCACCATGCTCACTTTGCTCTTTTGCGCGATGATGTCTTTGAGCAGACGGCTGCCGATGTAGCGCGTGACCACGCCGCTCGCCATCCCCGCGATGGATTCCGTCCACGGCGCGGAGCGGAACCCTGCGCTGATGGATTTGCCGTAGACCACGCGGCGCAGGGCGACGTCGTCGAGGGGATAGGGATTGTCCTTGCTGCGCGGCTGTCCGCCGCTCCACAACCGGAAGGCCACCTGGACGTCGGTGACTTTGACGGGGATGCCGTCTTTGGTGTAGACGAGCATGTCGTCGCGCCGGCGGATCTGGTCGCGCAGGTCCACTACTTCGCGCAGCCGCTCGAAGCCGTGCACGAAGGTCCCTGAGGTGGCCCGGTAGATGATCGACTCGCCGCCCGGCCGCTCGAACAGCGCGGCATTGCCGAGGTGAATCTTGACGTAGCCCGGCCCGCCGATCCGGTACAGCGCCGACTCCTTCGAGGCCTCGGTCACCAGGCCGTCCTTGATCTCGATCGAGGAGTATGAGCCGCCGAACATCGCGCTGACCAGGTAGTTCAGCGCCAATTGCGGATCGTCCAGTTCAAACAGGTCCTGGAGGTATTTCGCCCCGGCGCGCAAGCCGAGCAGGATCATGATCAGGGGCACCACCAGATGCCGCAGCACGTCCAGGTGGAACAGCGCCGCGACGACGACGATGATGGGGCTGACGAGGAAGGCCACGAAACCCGGCATCCCTTCGAGGAGGGCCGAGGTATCCAGCACCGGGTGCTCGACCAGCGCGGCCGTCAGCCACACCACCGCCATGAAGGCCATGAGGGCCTGGAAGCGGAACTGCGGGCCATGCTCGTCGCGCGAGAGCACGTGATCCAGCACGCTCTGGACCTGCTGGTTCCACCACTGCTTCAGCGCGGCCAGGTCGCGGTTTAGCGGCGATCGGGCGACTCGCTTTGGAGGCGTTTGGCCCATAACTCCATGTCCTCAAGCATTTTCCGCAGGTCGGCGTTGCCGTTGGGCTGGCTCTGCGCCGACGGATCCTGGGCCAGGCGGCGCGTGGCCTCGGCCAGGCTGACCGCTGCTTCCGGCAGCGACGGGCGCCGGCCTTTGAGCAATTGCTCGCGCACGTACTGCGCGAGCATGACCAGCGCGTGCTCGCGGCCGGCCGCCTGACCTTCCTGGCGGCACTTGCGGATGCCAGGGTCTTTCTCGGCGGCCATCTCCCCGGCCCGGCCCTCCCAGTCTTTCCGCCAATTCTCGATGTGCTTCCGGCGCACATCCTCGGGCAGGGTCAGGCCGGAGAGGCTGACGCCCAGCACCCGGAGGCCGCGCTCGGCCAACACCCGGCTTTCCCGCGAGTTCTCGTCCGATCCCGTCCCCATCAACCGGCTCTGGATTTGATATTGCACGCCGTCCAGCAAGGCCATCGAGGTGTCGCGCGAGCTGAAGAGCGACTCAAAATCCCGCTGCATCATCTGCTCGCGCCACACGTCATTCGCGAGCAGCGCCGGCAATTCGGCCCACTCCCCCTGCTCGTTGTCCCGATAGGTCCGGCCATAGAACGCTTTGAGCGCGTTCTCCTTGCTGAACGCATAGGGCGGCTGCCTGGGGTCGGTCCAGTCGTGGAGCGGCTTCGGCTCGCCGCTTTCGAGCATGAAGGTCACGCCGATGTCTACTTTGACCTCGATCCCGTCGCGGGTGAGCGCCCGCACCTGCTCCACGCGGCGCGCCTGCTTCCGCAGGTCGAGCGCCTCGCCCCCGGCGGTGTACTCGCCGGGGCGCGTGAACACCACCCCTGAACCCTCGGCCCGCGTCAGTTGCGTATCGGTGCGCAGGACCACGCCGCTGGTGTTGTCCACCAGGATCACCCCCGCCGCCAGATTCAGGTTGGATTTTTCCTCGGCGCTCGCCACCAGTTGGCCTTCCTTTACAAAAATCGCCGGGCCGGGCAGGCCTGAGGAGTAGCGCAGGAAGTGGTCGCGCGCCTGTTTGCGCTCTTCCAGCGAGTACACGGGCATCACAAACTGCGAGACCAGCGCGTGGATCAGGTTTTGCGCGACCAGGGGCGCGGCGATGGCAAACCCGAACGAGACGAGCGCCCGCCAGAAATCCGCGCTGAAGTCCAGCCGGATGAGCGCCTGCAGGTCGTCCAGGTACAACAAAACCACTAGGCCGAGGATGAGGATGGCGCCGATAGTCCACACGAACCGTGGCTGGCGGTAAAACGGGGCTCTCATGCAAACGATTGTAGTACGAGTTAGAGCGTTGAACAAATGCCCAACCCCCCCATTTGCTTGTCATCTGTGGGGGTTAAGGCCCCACCCTCACCATCCCCAACGGCACGCGCCCGTCCGGGAATGCCTCGGTCACTAGCCGGTCGCCCGTCGCCGGGAGATACATCCCTGCGAACAAGGTGTATGTTCCGGGCTGCAGGTCGGCGGGCAGGTTGAGCGTCCGTGTCTCGCTCACAAACTCTCCAGGGAGCCAGCCGGTCGTGGGCCGCGTCCGATCGGCGGGCACGCCATCCGATTGCGCCAGGAGCGCGCCTTCAGGGCTCAGCAGATGGACAAAGACGTGATAACCGCTCGCCGATATAGTCTGGTTGCCCTTCCACACGAGCATTACCGACATGGGCTGCCCGGGCGCAGCGTCCGTAGGGGTCAGGTTTGTCCCGAACAGCGTCACCGGCCCCAGGTTGACGTTCAGCGCGCGCTCCACCGGCGGCGCGGTGAAGGTGCGGTCGGGCGCGGTGATGAGCAATGATCCAACGGACTGCGCTTCCCCGCTCGCCGCAAGCGCCCAGGTGTACTCACCCGTTTCGAGCGCCGCCGGGAGGCGCACCACAACCCGATCACGGATGGTGTCCGCCGCCTCCCAGAGAGAAGTCGGGTAGCGGCCTCCGATCGTGAAGGGATGCGTGACCCGTGCTTTTCCGGCTGCGTCCAGCAGTCGCAGCTCACCCCGTAGATCAGCCGATGGCGGTGACAGAACGCTCCAGCACAAAGAGGCGGTAATATCATTGCCGGGCGCGGCCTGCGGCGAACTGAACCCGGCCTCTTGCAGGACAAGCGCGCCGAGTCTGTCGAAGCCGGCCTCGCCTGCATCCCGGCAGAGCCGTTTTCGTGACGGCGCGTTGATCGTCACTGGCCCAACCCTCGCCGCGCCGATGCTTTGCAGGTTGTAATAGGCAAAAACATTCGCCTCGACGAAATATTCCCCCGGCGGCGCCCCGGCGAGTGGAGTCAGGACGTATGATTCCATGATGTATTGATCGTCGGGCCAGAAATCGGTGCCGGGGGTGAAGCGCCAATCACGCGGGCGCGGCGTATCGCCCTCGCTCCAGGTCAGGCCGTCCGCATCCACCAGCCGGAGCTGGAACCCGTACGCCACGCCGAGCCTGTGATTGGCCTTCCAGTAGAGATTCACCGTGACGGGATCGTCCGCAACGATGGTTTCCCGGTCCGCGTCCCACCCCAGCAGCGTCAACTCGCCGGCGAAATCCTGGTTGAGCAGGTGCGCTGCGCCGGCCAGCCCTTCGGGCATCAGCCCGCGCCGGAGCAGCGGCGTGTACCCGGCATCGTAGACGAGGGGCCGGGCGAGGGCGAGGAAAATCCCAAATCCCAAGAGCCAAGCCCCAGATTTGGCGTCTGAGGCCGGAAGTCTGAAGTCGGCTTCTTGGGTCTTAAGCCGTAAGCCTTGCGGCTTGACGATCCAGAGACAGAGTAAGAGGCCAGCCCACGAGAGCGCCGAGCCGATCACGCGTGGAGGGGTTGCGCCGAAACTGAAAGCCAGCGCATGATCTCCGGCCGGCACGTCAACGGCCATCAGGCCTTCGGGGTAAGTGATCCGCACGGGCACGGGTTGGCTGTCCAGCCTCGCGCGCCAGCCGGGGAAGTAGAACGTCCGGTACACGAAGGTGAACGGTTGAGGCGCAGTGATCGTGAAGGCATGGCCGCGCCCGCCCTCGGCTGCGATGTTCACGACCGTTCCCGGTGGGGGGGAGTCAAAACGGTCAATCTCCTCCCCGTGGATCAGCTTCGTGCGGGCAGGGAGCGTGTCGGGAAGTTTCTCCACCCACACGGGCAGGAACTCGGCGGCGGTCGAGGTGCCGATCAGGTCAGGCGGGATCTCGAACCCGGCGACATCCGCGAGGGTTGGATGAATGGGCGCCGGCTCGAGGGGCGGGGAGGCGAAGGGGAGGCCGGCGATGACTAAAAAGGAAATCGTAAGGGGCAGAGTGATGGATGGCAGAGGGCGGATGGCAGGGGATGAATGGGAGCGAAAAAGCCCACCGGCGAGCAGGGCTATGGATAATGAAATGAACCCCAGCAGACGCCACGGGTAGAGGGTGAGGCGCAGGAGGGGCAATGCGTCCCATACGGGCTGTGAGGCCGGGAGAACGAGGAAAACGGCGAGGAGCGTCGTCGCAGCGAAGAAGGAGTAAGAGAATTTGGGGGTCTGAGGGGCGAAGAGAAGGCGAAGAAGGCTGAGGCTGGCGATGACCAGCGCTGCCAGCGGGAGCGAGCGAATGACCGGCGGGTTGAGCAGGTCCGGGTCAACCGGCAGGCGGGGGAGCGCCAACAACTCGCGCAGCGGCGTGAAGTGCGTGAAGTAAAACATGCTGCTGTTGGAGGTAGCGTTGGAGAATTGGACGTGCTTGATTTCCGCGAGCGAGGGCAGCCAATAGGACGCGGAGAGAAGGAGGGCGATGACGAATGAGAAAATGACGAATGAAAAATGGCGAATGAAGAGGGAAACAGGCCGCCTCCCGGTTTCGACCGGTCGCCGACGGCTGGCCGGCCAGGCTTCCCACAACCCATAGAGGCCGAGCAGCGGCATGGCTTGCAGGCTGACGGCGTTGTGAGCGAAGATGAACGCGCCCATGGCCAGCCCGGCCCAGGCCACGGCGCGGCCGTCGCCCTGCGCGGCGCGGCGGAGGTAGAGCATCGTCAACGGGAGAAGCGCCAGGGCTGTCACTTCGGGCAGCGCGCCGCGAATGTGGGCGTTGTAGAGCAGATAGGGGCTGTAGAGGTAAGCCACGCCCGCGACCAGCCCCGGCGTTTCGCCGAAGTGCTCGCGCCCGAGGCGGTAGGCGAACCACGCTGCGCAGAGCAGGGCGGCGGCGTACGCCGCCTTGAACGCCGTGAGGAAGTCCGGGCCAAGCAGGTGGAAGATTTCGGCGAGGTAGTGGCTGAGGTAGGGGAAGAAATTGAAGACCGGGTAGCCGTACCCATGCACGAGGTCGGGCGCCCAACGAGGGAAGAGTACGCCCGCGCGGACGAGGCGATCCAGCTCGACCACGCGGTAATAGTGCAGGAAGTTATCATTCGTCCGGGGGAAGCCGGGGTGGGTGAAGGGCCACAAGGCGGGCAGGGCGAACAGGGTGAGAAGCCCATAGGGTTGCAGACGGCGAATCCAGGCGCGCATGGGGGAGGATTATAGTGGATAATAGACGCACGAGGTGACCTTCCATGAAAATTGAATCCAGGCCAAAAACGGCTTCCACATTCAGCCATGATGGGCGCACCCCCCATCTCCCCGCGCCGCAGGTGAAATTCACTATGGGCTCCGGGCCGGTAGGCGTTCACGAGCGCGTGTCGCTGGCGCTGGCGCGCGCGCCGCTCTATCACCAGGACCCGGACTTCCAGGACATCTTCCGCGACACGACCGAAAAACTCGGCCGCATCTTCCGCACCCGGCACGACGCCTTCATCATGCAGGGCGAGGCCGTGCTGGGGCTGGAGGCCGCCGCCGCGAATCTGATCGAGCCAGGCGACAAATGCCTGAACCTGGTCTCCGGGGTGTACGGCGCGGGCTATCGGCGTTATTTCGAGCGGTACGGCGGGCGTGTGGTCGAGTTGTCGGTTCGCTACGACGAGGCGATTGACCCCGCCGAGGTTGAAAAAGTGCTCAAGCGCGAGGGCGACGTGAAGCTGATCGCCGTCGTCCATTCGGAGACGCCCTCCGGCACGGTCAACCCGGTGCGCGAGCTTGCCGCGCTGGCTCACCAGTACGGCGCGTTGATCATCGTGGACGTGGTCTCGTCGCTCGGCGGGATGCCGGTGGAAGTGGACGAGTGGGGCCTCGACGTGGCCGTGGCTGGGCCGCATAAGTGCCTCGGCGGCGTGCCCGGTTCGGCGCTGGTCGCGGTGAGCGAGCGGGCGTGGGGGAAGATGCTGGCGAAGTCCCAACCGCTGCGGCGCGGCTATCTTTCGCTGCTGGACTGGAAAGAGGGTTGGCTGGGCGAGGGGCGCTTCCCGTTCACCGCGTTCGTCGCCAACATCGTGGGCCTGAACGAGGCGCTGACGATGCGGCTGGAGGAGGGGCTGGAGAACGCCTTTGCCCGCCACGACCTCGCGGCCCATATGTGCCGCGCGGGCGCGCTGGCTCTCGGCCTGGAGCTCTGGCCCACGCGCGAATCCATCATGGCGAACTGCGTGACGGCGATCAAAGTGCCGGAGGGGGTGAGTGAAGACGAGATGAAGTGGACGATGAACAAACGTTACGGCGTGGTGATCTCTGGGGGGTTGAAGGAACTGCACGGCAAGCTGCTGCGCATCGGCCACATGGGGCACATGGCCCAGCCGATGTACGTCGTCGTCGCGCTCGCCGCGCTGGAGCGCGCCCTGCACGACCTCGGCTACCCGGTGAGGTTCGGCGCGGGCGTGGGCGCGGCGCTGGAGGCGGTCAATGGATCGGGCAGCGGATAAGGTAACAGATATGACGGATGAGGAAAGTTGAGGGGTAGTGGTACAATCGCGCTGAGTGAGGTGTTCTATGTCTGAAAATGTAGAAACACGCTATGAACATATTGTCCTCGACCGGGGAAACGTGCCCATCATTACCGGGACAAATATGAAGGTGATCGAGCTTGTCCTGGAGCGCATGGCGCACGGCTGGAGCGCGGAAGAACTACATTTTCAGCATCCCTACCTGACCCTGGGCCAAATTCATTCGGCTTTAGCCTACTATTGGGATCATCAAGATGAACTTGACCG
>DATDRS010000011.1:0-2143 GCA_035291605.1 Anaerolineales bacterium
AGGTATTATGCCGTCCGTATGACCCTAGTTGGGCCGCCTTCAGTTGTTATCCAATGAGCAGCAGCATGAAAGCCTCGCATACTACCAACAGCATACGAACATCGGCAATCTTAGGCGGGCTGTAACTGCACAGGCCTTTCAAATCTCTAACACTTCTCAGATGCACATCCTATGTCCTTGAAGCACAATGGGCGGAATGCAACCTTGGCAACTTCCCACGCCTGAAGATGTCCGCGCCGCCTATCGCCAGGGCGAAGACGCTGTCGTCGCTTTGGTGGATAGCTTGCAGGCTGTCATTCGCACACTCGAAGCGCGGATTGAGCAGTTGGAAGCGCGTCTGAACAAGGACAGCCATAACAGCCATCAGCCGCCCTCGAGTGATGGGCCGGCGAAGCGGCCCCGGCCTCGCAGTTTGCGCCAGCGAAGCGGCAAGAAGAGCGGCGGGCAAGCCGGGCATTCGGGCGTGACGCGCGCGCTGGTGGACGATCCGGATACGGTGGTCCCGCATGTGCCGACGGTCTGCGCGGGGTGTGGCGCTTCTTTGGAAAGCGCCCCGGGGATTGGCCGGGACCGGCGCCAAGTGATTGAGATCCCGCCACCGCGCCCCGAAGTGACCGAGCACCAAGCTGCGCATAAAGCCTGCCCGGTGTGCCAAACGGTGACGGTCGGGGAGTTTCCCCCGGACGTGACGCAGCCGGTTCAATACGGCCCTCGGACGAAGGCCACTGCGGTCTATTTGCAGACATACCAGTTGTTGCCCTATGAGCGCACCGTCGAAGCGCTCGGCGATCTGTTTGGGGTCTATCCGTCGGAAGGCACGCTGACCAGTGCGCAGAGCTTGGCGTACACCCGCTTGGCACCGGTGGAGCAGGCCATCCGCGACGCCTTGCGCCAAGTGGCTGTCGCGCATGTGGACGAAACGGGCATGCGGGTCGCGGGCCGCTCTGCCTGGGTGCATGTGATGAGCACGACCCTCTTGACCTTTTATGCCCATCACGCCAAGCGTGGCCGCAAGGCCTTCGAGGCGATTGGCCTGTTGCTCGACTTTGTCGGCCGACGGGTGCATGACGCCTGGGCCCCGTACTTGACTCTGGCCGGGCTGTATGCCTTGTGCAATGCGCATCTGCTGCGCGAGTTGATTGGCTTGCACGAAGAGACCGCGCAACCCTGGATGCAGGCGCTGATCAAATTGCTGCTGAGCATGAAAGCCGCCGTCGAGGCGGCCCGGGCCGCCGGACTGACCGCCTTGACCCCCAAACAGTGTGCGGGCTACGAAGCGGCTTACACCCGCTTTCTGAACGAAGGTCTCCTGGCCAACCCACCTTCGCCACCGAGCGGGAAGCGTGGGCATCCCAAACAGACGCCCGCCCGAAATCTGCTCGAGCGGCTGGGGACGCACCGTGTCGCGATCCTCGCGTTCCTCCATGATTTCAGGGTGCCCTTTGATAATAATCAAGCGGAACGCGACCTGCGGATGCTTAAGGTCAAACAGAAAGTCTCCGGGTGTTTTCGTAGCCCGCAAGGCGCCGACTACTTCTGCCGCATTCGCGGTTACATCTCGACGTTGCGCAAGCAAGGCTACTCGCTCCTCGATGGGCTCACCAGCGTTTTCACTGGCCAGCCTTACATGCCTCGGCTAGACAGCTGAGCAGTTACCTTCCGTGAACCAAATTGTGATACAACCTTCTACCACAACCCTCTCACTACCAGCAGCACGCCGAACAGCGCCAGCGGGATGCCGATGATGGCGCCCACGATGGTCAGGCTGACCAGCAGCCCGACGATGATGAAGACCACGCCCAGCAAGATGGCGACGAAGCGGCCGGTGAGCAGCAGGATGCCGGCCACCAACTGCCACAAGGCCCAGAACGGCCACAGCAGCCAGTGCACGCGCGGTCGAGCTTCGGAATGGGTCGTCATTTCTGCCTCCTGATACAAGCGATAACGTTCAGACTCTGATACGCGCCTGGGCGCACTGTGTTGCAAAGAAAAGAATCGGCCACGGATTACACGGATTTCACGAAAGGGGATGGTTTTTGTGTAATCCGTGTAACCCGCCGTCGCTGCGCCCGCAGCGCGGGGGCGAGAGGGTCCGTGGCTGATGTGTCTTTGTCTCCGATGCGCGACCAAGGCATCTATTACG
>DATDRS010000012.1:0-8559 GCA_035291605.1 Anaerolineales bacterium
TGCCCTGCCGCGCGCAAAGCGAAGCTGCCCTCCGACGATTGATTTTAGTCCGCGCAGGCGGACTTCGCGCCTTTTGTTGCCGTGACTTCTAGTCGCCGGGCGCATCGCATCGAATCGGGGGTGAATGTGTTATACTCCCCGAACCTTCCATTCGCGAGGAAATTTAGAAAGATTACGGAGCAATCGAGATGGGTTCACGAGTAGTCATCACTGGCCTGGGATGCGTCAGCCCGCTGGGGAATAACGTACAGGCTTCATGGAAGTCCGCCGTCGCAGGCAGGTCGGGCGTCGGGCCGATCACGCTCTTCGACGCCAGCGGGCACGAGGCGCGCATCGCCGCCGAGGTGAAGGAATTTGAGGCGGCCGCCCTGTTCGGGCGCAAAGAGGCGCGCCGCATGGACCGCTACACCCAGTTCGCCGCGGCCGTCACCCAGGAAGCGCTGAACGACGCAGGGATCGCCGTCAACGAAAGCAACCGCGACCGCATCGGCGTTTACATCGGCACGGGCATCGGCGGGATCGGGACGCTCATGGCGGAGGCCGAAACGTACCGGACGAAAGGCCCGCGCAAAGTCAGCCCGTTCCTGGTGCCGATGATGCTACCGGACGCGGCGGGCGGGCAGATCGCGATCATGTTCGGGATGCGCGGCCCCAACCTGGGCATGAACGCCGCCTGCGCCAGCGGGAGCAACACCATCGGCGAGGCCGCCGAGGTGATCCGGCGCGGCGCAGCGGACGTGATGATCGCCGGCGGCGCGGAAGCGGCCATCATCCCCATCGCCATCGCCGGGTTCGCGGTCATGGGCGCGCTCTCCTCGCGGAACGACGACCCGCCGCGGGCCTCGCGTCCCTTCGACAAACACCGCGACGGCTTCGTGGCGGGCGAAGGCGCGGGCGTGCTCGTGCTCGAATCCGAGGCGCACGCCAAAGCGCGCGGCGCGAAAATCTACGGCGAAGTCGTCGGCTACGGGATCACCAACGACGCCCACCACGTCTCGGCCCCGCTTGAAAACGGCGCGGGCGCGGTGGAGTGCATGAAGCTGGCGCTCAAGCAGGCCGGGCTAGGCCCCAAAGACGTGGACTACCTCAACGCGCACGGCACGAGCACGCCGCTCAACGACAAGAGCGAGACGGCCGCGGTCAAGACGGTATTCGGCGAAGCGGCCTACGACCTGGCGATCAGCTCGACCAAGTCCATGACCGGGCATCTGCTCGGCGCGGCGGGCGGCCTGGAGGCCATGTTCGCCGTGAAGGCCCTGTGCGAGTCGGTCATGCCGCCGACGATCAACTACGAAACCCCCGATCCCGAATGCGACCTGGATTACGTGCCCAACCAGGCCCGCCGGAAGACCCTGCGCCGTGTGATGTCCAACTCGTTCGGCTTCGGCGGCCACAATGCCTGCCTGATCTTCAGCCGCTACGAGGCGTGAAAACCCGCCCTGCTCAAGAAGGACGAAGCGACATGGAGCGTTACGCGCACATCACCGGCTGGGGAATGGCCGTCCCCGAGAAGGTGCTGACCAACGACGACCTGGCGCGCATGGTGGACACGAGCGACAACTGGATCAGGACCCGCACGGGCATCCGCGAACGGCGGATCGCCGGGCCGCGCGATTCCACGGCCTCGCTGTCCGTTGAGGCCGCGCAGAACGCGCTGGAGGTCGCCGACATCGCGCCGGACGACGTGGACCTCATCATCGTCGCCACTTCGACGCCGGAGCATCTGATGCCCGCCACGGCCAGCCTGGTGCAGGACGCGCTGGGGGCGACGAAGGCGGGCGGGTTCGACCTGCTGGCCGCCTGTTCCGGGTTCGTTTACGCCCTCACCGTCGGCGCGCAGGTCATCCGGTCGGGCGCGATGCAAAACGTGCTGGTCATCGGCGCGGAAACGCTCTCGCGCGTCGTCAACTGGAATGACCGCGGCACGTGCATCCTCTTCGGCGACGGCGCAGGGGCCTTCCTGCTGCAAGGGAGCGGTGTGCCGGGCGGCGTCCTCTCGACGCTGCTGCGCTCGGACGGGTCGGGCGCGTCATCGCTGATCATCCCGGCGGGCGGCAGCCGGATGCCTGCCAGTTTCAACACCGTGCGCGAGCACCTGCACGCGATCCAGATGGACGGGAAGGAAGTGTACCGCTTTGCCACGCGGGTGATGGCCGCGGCCACGCGCGAGGTGGTGCAGAAGGCCGGGTTGAGGCTTGACGACGTGCGGCTGATCGTCCCGCATCAAGCCAACCGGCGCATCATCGAATCGGCGGCCCGGAGCCTGGAACTCCCGCAAGAGAAGTTCTTCATGAACCTCGAGCGCTACGGCAACACCTCGGCGGCCTCCATCCCCATCGCCTGCTGCGAGGCCGTCGAGCAGGGGCGGCTGCGCTCCAATGACCATGCCGTGCTCATCGGGTTCGGCGCGGGACTGACCTGGGGCGCGGCGCTGGTCAAATGGGATGTCACCGTCAAGCCCGAGGTCTCGCGCTGGAACCAACTGCGCCGGCGCGCGGTCTACGGGCTGGCGAAGGTGCGCTCATCCCTCCGGCGCGGCGTCCGGCGCGTGGAGGGCGTGATCTACGGATCGGACGTCCCGGAGAACGGGCACAAGACCCCGCCGCGCAAATAGACGCTGATGGCTGCGAAGAAAAATGTGGGGCGCCGACGGGTTTAGCGGGCCGTCCATCCCCCGTCAACGACAATCGCTGCCCCGGTGACAAAGCTGGAAGCATCGCTGGCCAGGAACACGGCGACGCCGCTCAACTCTTTCGGATCACCCCACCGGCCCAGCGGGATCTGATTTACGAAGGCCTGATACGTGACAGGGTCGGTCATCAACGATTGATTCATGGCGGTGAGGAAGGGGCCAGGCAGGATGGCGTTGACCGTGATGTGATGAGGCGCCCATTCAAGAGCCAGCGTGCGGGTGAGTTGAAGGACGGCGCCCTTGCTGGCGGCATAGGGGGTGCGTCCGGCGATGCCCACCACAGATAACAGCGAGCCGATGTTGATGACGCGCCCATACCGGCGCGCCTTTAGATGGGGCGCGACCGCGCGGCACATCAGCCACGGGCCGGTGACATTGGTCTCCATCACCTGCCGAAATTCCTCCAGCCGTAATTGCTCGATTTCACCCCGCAGGTTGATGCCCGCGTTGTTGACGAGGATGTCAATCTGGCCGAAGTCCGCGATCACTTGCGCGGTCGCGGCGGTGACCTGCGCCGGGTCAGTGACGTCGCAGCCGTATCCACGGCAAGCCGGGCCAGCCGCATCCTGCAACTCCCTCGCGCTCGCTTCGGCCTGATCGGCGTGGCGGCTCAGGACGGCGACCCGCGCGCCCGCTCCGGCCAATGCCTCGGCCATGACCCGGCCCAGCCCGCGAGTGCCCCCGGTGACAACGGCGACACGTTTATTCAGGCGGAATTGATCCAGGCTGTCCATTCTCCAGCGTCCCTTCGGTGTATGTCCAGCGCCCCAAATTTTATACCCGACCGCGCCGAAACACTCACAAAGAACTGGCGAAAAAAAGAGCGGCGTACTCACACGCCGCTCTGGCCTATCGAAGTCGCCTCTGCCTCTCAATTCGCAGCACTGGCGGCCGCGGGCTGGTTGACCGTCTCGATGAACTTGTCCACGATCTGCTTGAGGTAGCCGAAGGGAACCGCGCCCACCTGGGTGTACACGACCTTCCCGCCCGCTACGAACAACATGGTGGGGATGCCGCGCACTTCAAAGCGGGTGGCCCACTCCGGGTTCTCGTCGGTGTTCACCTTCGCCACGAGCAGCTTGCCCTCGTATTCGCTGGCGATCTTCTCCAGGCTCGGGGCGATCTGCCGGCACGGGCCGCACCACGGCGCCCAGAAGTCAACGATCACTGGGGTCGGGGACTGCAACACCGTCTGCTCAAACGCCGCATCCGTCACATGCACTGGCTCATTCATTTTGGTCTCCTCTTTCTCACAGTAGATAGAATAGCAAATCTTGTACTTTACGAGGCCACCGCTTGGGCCTCGTGAACCTCAAAGCGCGTCGTGATCTGCGCGCCGTCGCGCAGCGTCGCGGACACCGAGCAATATTTGGTCTCGGATAACTCAATCGAACGGCGCACCGCCTGGGGGTCAACCCCGCGCCCGGTGACGACGAAGTTCACCTCGACGTGGGTGTACTTCCGCGGGTGCTCCGCCGCGCGCTCGCCGTGCACCCTCACTTCCAGGCTGGTGACCTCCTGGCGCTTTTTGCGCAGGATGTCAATCACGTCGGCGCCAGTGCAGCCAGCCAGACCGAGCAGCACCAGTTCCATCGGGCTGGGGCCGGCTTTGCCCGCGCCGTCCATGCGCACCGTAAAACCCGACGTGGGCGTGCCGTCGAATATTTCGTTCTCCCTCCAGACCACAACTCCATCCTTATGCGCCATTCGCTGCTCCTTCAAGTCCTGGTGATCTCCCCCTTTGCTCTGCGTCCGCGTCCTCGCGGATGCCCGCGGAGACGTGGGCGGTGAGCCTTGCGCAATCATCACCCGTTCAAGTCGTCTTGCTCAGCACGCCGATCAGGTCCTCGATGATCGCCTGCTGGCTTTCCCCGTCGTGGACCTCCAGCAAACACTGGGAGGCGTACGACCGCACGACGAGCAGGCTGGCCTGCTGCACCGCCGCGCGGATGGCAGCCAGCTGCTGGATGATCTCGTGGCAGTCGCGGTCGTCGTCCACCATCTTCTCCACGCCGCGCACCTGGCCCTCGATCCGGCGCAGCCGCTTCTTCAAGTCTTCTTTCGTAGCCGCGTTCTTGACCTGCACGCCAGCCTCCTTTCCGCGTATACTATAGGGGAGTATAGTACATATCTGAGCGTGAGTCAATCGGTATTTTATATGAGTATCATAAGAAATCCATATGCACGCGAGGACAAGTAAGCGCCACCCTCATATGAGGGTGGCGCTGGTGAAAGAACACGGATTCACAATAAGCGGATCAAGTCCACCTGGGATGTGCCCTAGAACATGTCCCCCATGATCTTCAGCAAGGTCTCTTTGGGTGGGCGGATCTTGGCCTCGGGCAGGCGTGTGAGGGGCGTATCCCCCAACCGCTCGTGCTCGGCCAGGTTCGGGCGGCTGGTGTCCACGTAGATCAGGCCGGTGATGAACAACTGCCTGTCGCGCGCCTCTTCCAGCAGGCGGATGGCCGCCATGCGGTCGGTCGGGTCGTGCGCCTTCTCGTCCAGTTTCTTGAGCACGATCTTCGAGTCGTCGTGCAGGACCACCTCCCGGCTCTCGCCGGGCGCGTAATCCACGGTGATCTCTTCCTGCGGCGGAATGTAGGTGAAGTCGTTGATGCGCTCGTCGTGGGCTTTGCCCCAGGCGTAGCTCTTCGTGGAGTCGTCCTTGTTGTTGAAGGTCACGCACGGGCTGATGATGTCGAGGAGCGCGGTGCCCCGGTGGCTGAGCGCAGCCTTGAGGAGCGTCGTGACCTGCTTGGGGTCGCCGGCGAACGAGCGGGCCACGAACCCGCACCCGGAGGCAATCGCCTCGAGGCACAGGTCAATCGGGAGCAGCTCGTTGCGCCCGGCGTATTTGAGCTCCTGGCCCACGTCGGCGGTCGCCGAGAACTGGCCTTTGGTGAGGCCGTACACGCCGTTGTTCTCCACGATGTACACCATGCGCAGGTTGCGGCGCAGGAGGTGCTTGAACTGGCCGATGCCGATGCTGCCGGTGTCGCCGTCGCCGCTCACGCCGACGCTCAGCAGCCGGTGGTTGGCGACGAGCGCGCCCGTGGCGACGGACGGCATGCGCCCGTGCAGCGCGTTGAACGCAAACGAGCGGCTCAGAAAGTAAGCGGGGCTTTTGCTCGAACAGCCGATCCCGCTGAACTTGAGCAGGCCCTCCGGCCGGATGCCCAGGTCATAGCAGGCGTCAATAATGCGGGCAGAGATCGAGTCGTGGCCGCAGCCGTTGCACAGCGTCGACTCGAGGCCTCTGTAGTCGGCTTTGGTCAGGCCGATGATGTTCGTCTTGACCGGGGCAGAAGCGGTTGCCATCTTAACCTTCCTTTTCCAGAATCGCGTCGGTGATCCAGCGCGCCGTCAACGGCAGGCCATCGCTGTGGTTGCAGGCGATCAGGCGCGCCGCGTGTTCGGGGACATGCAGGCGGAGAAACTGGAGCATCTGCGCGTCCGTATTGAGCTCGACCACGTACACCCGCTGGTGGGCGGCGACGAAGTCCTTGACCGAGTCCGCGAGAGGCAGGGCGCGCAGGCGCAGATAAGAAGCCTTGATCCCCTGCCGGGCCAGGCGGGCGCGGGTTTCCTCAACCGCCGGGTCCGCCGAACCAAAGCTGATGATCGCCGCGTCCGCGCCGGGGACGCGGTCCTCGACGGGCGCGGGGACAAGCTTGCGGGCGCTTTCGAACTTCCGGCCCAGGCGCTCCATGTTGCGCACCCAGTCGTCGGGGCGCTCGGAATAACTGGCGCGTTCGTTGTGCCCGGTGCCGCGCGTGAAGTACGCCGCGAGTGGATGCTCGGCGCCGGGCAGCGTCCGCCAGCCGATGCCATCGCCGTCCACATCTTTGTAACGCTGGAAACCGCCGAGCCGGTCCAAATCTTCCGCGGTCAACACTTTGCCGCGGTCCATCGGCTGATCGGGATAGTCGAACGGTTGGCTCATCCACTGATTCATGCCGAGGTCGAGGTCGCTCAACACGAACACCGGCGTCTGCAAGCGCTCGGCCAGGTCGAAGGCGCGCCAGCCGAACTCGAAGCACTCATACACCGAGCCGGGCAGAAGGCAGACGTGCTTGCTGTCGCCGTGGCCGGCCCAGTAAGCCGCGATAATGTCGCCCTGCGAGACGCGCGTGGGCAGGCCCGTGCTGGGGCCCAGCCGTTGAATGTCCCAGATCACCGCCGGGATTTCGGCATAGTAGCCGAGGTCCACGAACTCGGTCATGAGCGAGATGCCGGGGCCGGAGGTCGAGGTCATCGCGCGCGCTCCAGCCCACCCCGCCCCCAGCACCATGCCGAGCGCGGCCAGCTCGTCTTCGGCTTGAATGACCGAATACGTCGGCGTCCTGGTCTCGGGGTCAAGCCGCAGTTGAGGCAGATACTCATTGAGCGCGTCGGCCAGGCTGGTGGCCGGGGTGATGGGATACCACGCGGCGAAGGTGACGCCGCCGTAGATCGCGCCGAGCGCGGCGGCCGTGTTGCCGTCAATCATCATCAGCCCGTTGGTCTTGTCCAGCTTCTCCACCCGGTAGGGGTCGGTCTTCGTCAGGTTGGCCGCCGCCCATTCCGCCGCGGCGCGGACGACGCGCATGTTAGAGTCCACCGGCTTGCGCTTGCCGCGAAAGTGGTACATCAGCGCGGCCTCGATGTCGTTCAGGTCAATCCCGAGCAGGTGCGCCAGCGCGCCGACGTATACCATGTTCGCCACGTACGTGCGCAGTTTCGCGTCGGCCTCGTGCTCGGCGGCGATCTTTTTGACCGGGATCGGGTAATAGGTCAGGTCGCCCCGGTTGAGCGGGATCTTGATGTCGTCGGCGTATATGAACACGCCGCCCGGCTCGACGGTCTGATGGTCCTCCAAGGCCGTGGCCAGGTTCAGCGCGACGACGATTTCCGCGCGCGGCCGGCGGGCGATGAAGCTCTCGTGGTTGAGGCGGATGGTATACCACGTGGGCTGCCCCTGAATGTTGGAGGGGAACAGGTTCTTCCCGCTCACCGGGACGCCCATCTTGAACAGCGCGCGCAGCAGCGTCGTGTTAGCGGTCTGGCTGCCTGAGCCGTTCTTGGTGGCCACGCTGATGGAAAAATCGTTGACCACCGGGGCGCGCTCCGCTCCGGGCATCGCTTTCGCGCTAGACTGAACTTTGGTGATGGTCATGCCACAAATCTCCTTGATGAAGATGTCAATAACCCGTCAGGGCTGGGAAACGCTGGCCGGAGCAGGTTCTCCCGCGAGGACCTCGGGCCGCGCGGTTTCGCGGTAACGCAGGAGAGCAGTGTGCTCGGCCAACAAACGGTGTCCCTGGTCCCAATCGCCGGCGATGATCGCGTTGACGATCGCCTCGTGATAGGTCCACACTTCGCGCAGGTACTGGTAATCCGAATACAGGCTGAGGCCGACGGCTTCGTAGGCTTCCCAGTAGGCTTCGAGCAACCCCTTGACGAAAGGGTTTTCCAGGCGGCGATAGATGGTGAGATGCAGGTCACGGTGCTCGGCGTGGGGAATTTGTATCGGCTGGCCGTTGAGCTTGGCCCACGCCTCGCGCACGAGGTCTCGCAGGTGCGCAAAATCGTCCGGCGTCAGCAGCGCCACGGCCTCGCGCCAGCAGGCGGTTTCCAGGTGATTGCGCAGCGTGCTGAACGCCTGAAACCGGGCGGGGTTGCCGGCTAAGGCATAGAGCAGGCTGAAGCGCACCGCCGGGAGGAAAGTGTATTCTTCGATGCGAATGCCGGTGCGGGGTCTGACATCCACGAGGCCGAGGCTGCGGGCGACTTCGAGCTGTTCGCGGAGCTTGCCGATGCTGATTTTGAGTTCCGCGCTCAACTCTTCGAGCGAGGGCAAATGGTCGCCGGGCTGGCAGTGGTGC
>DATDRS010000013.1:0-10646 GCA_035291605.1 Anaerolineales bacterium
CACCGCGTCCACCGGCGTGTCTTTGGTGATGTTGGTCTGCCGGGCAGAGGAACCGGCGGCGACCAGCACGAGGTCGCCCGTGCCCGCATCCACCGTGTCCACGGCGACGTAGGGTTTGCCCACCGGGCTGCCGGTTTCGTCGGCCTCGCGCACGATGAGCAGTTTGCGGCCAGTCAGCTTTTCGTCTTTGATGGTGGCAACGGTTGAACCGATGACGCGGGCTATTTGCATATCATCCTCTGTGGTTAATACTTCCCTGCGGGCACAGCGGCGGTCTGTGTCTCACCGCCCGCCTCGGCCAAGATTCTAACTCCGGCGCTTGCGCCGATGCGCGTAGCCCCGGCCTCGATCAACTTCTGCGCGTCGGTCAGATTGCGGATGCCGCCGGCCGCTTTCACGCCCATGCCCGGCCCGACCACTTTTCGCATCAGGGCGACGTCGGCCACGGTGGCGCCGCCCGGCCCGAACCCGGTGGACGTTTTGACGAAATCGGCCCCGGCCTCTTTGCAGATCAGGCAGGCGGCGATCTTTTCCTCGTCGGTGAGCAGGGCGGCCTCGATGATCACTTTGACGATTGCGCCTTTGGCGTGGGCGGCGCGCACCACGGTGCGAACATCACGCACGGCGTGTTCGTAATCCTTCGACTTGACCGCGCCGATGTTGATCACCATGTCGATCTCGCTTGCGCCGTCGTCGATGGCCTGCTGTGTCTCAAACGCTTTCACTTCAGGGGGCGTTGCGCCCAGCGGGAAGCCGACAACCGTGCACACTTTGACCGGCGACCCGCGAAGCAACTGGGCACACAACCGAACGTGGGTAGGGTTCACACATACACTGGCGAAGCCGTGCTTGCGGGCCTCGTAACACAGTTGGGCGATCTGGTCCGGCGTGGCTTCGGGCTTGAGCAGGGTGTGATCGATTTTCGCGGCGATGCCCCGGCTGGGCGGGATGGCCCCCAGCCCTGCGCCAACCCGGTCGGCTCCGGCGGCGATGACGGCTCCCACCCGGTCGATGCACATCTGCACGCACAGGCCGCCCGTGCAATCGCTAGCACACATCGGTTGCCCGGTCTGCGCCGCGCGCCGTTCCTCGGCCAAACGCAGAAGCACCTGTTTGGTGATCGTTTCGACGAGTCGTTCGACGGTTTGGGGATCGAAGGTCATACTTTCACTCGTTCAATGCCAAGCGCCCGTTCCGCTTCTGCGCGGAGCGCCGCGATTTCGCCCCGGTGCTCGGCTTCGTGCTGCATCAAATGGTGGATCACCCATTCGGGCGTCACGTCGTAGTCGGATAGACGGCGCACGCGGCGGAACTCGTCCACCGTCATGCCGCGCAAAGCAATCAAGAATATAGCACGAACTGCGTCGAGCCGATCGATGTGTTGTTCGAAACTGAGGCCGCTCATTCACTCCTTCAGAAACCGCTTCTCGATGTCCACAATTTTGTTGACCCGCTTGGCGTGCCGCCCGCCGCCGAAATCGGTTTTGAGCCACACTTCGGCGATCTGTTTGGCGAGGGTGGGGCCGATGAGGCCGGCGCCGAGGGTGAGCACGTTGGCGTCGTTGTGCTCGCGGCTGTTGACGGCGGTCGCGTGGTCATAACACAGCGCAGCGCGCACGCCCGGCACTTTGTTCGCCGCTATCGCGCTGCCGATGCCCGCGCCATCCACGAGGATGCCGCGCCAAGCCTCGCCCGCGCCGACCAGGCGGGCGACAGCGTAGGCGAGGTCGGGGTAGTCCACCGCCTCGGTCGAGTGCGCGCCGCAGTCAATCACCGTGTAGCCCAGTGCGGCTACAAATTCCTTCAGCGTTTCTTTGAGCGTGAAGCCGCCGTGATCCGCGCCGAGGGCCACGACCTCACCCCTCAGCCCCGGCCCCTCCCCCCTCTCTACAATCTGTGGCTGTGGAGAGGGGGGAGGGGTGGCTCCGTAGGAGACGGGGAGGGGGGTGAGGGGATTGCCCAGCGTCCGCCGCACGATGCGGCTGACGATCTCGCGAACTTCAGCCTCAGAAATCTCCAGCGGTGGCATGCGCCTCAGCGTTTAGTTGGAGCTGGCATACATGTAATGGGGAACCAGCCCCCAGTTGGTCGGCGGCCAGTAGATCATCACGGCTTTACCGATGAGATACTGGCGCTCCAGCGGTCCCCAGCTGCGCGAATCCGAAGAGCTATTGCGGTTGTCGCCCATGACGAAGTATTGGGCTGGGCCGAGCGTCCACGCGCCGCTCGCCGCGGAAGGGGCAGCAATATAGGGTTCGGTGATCGGCTGCCCGTTGATCTGGACGGCGCCGCCGGTGATGGAGACCGTCTCGCCCGGCAGGCCGACAATGCGTTTGATGAAGTCACGGTCGGTCGCCAGAGGATAGTTGAAGACGATCACGTCGCCGCGCTGGGGCTCGCCGAGCCTGTAGGAAACCTTATCCACCAGCACATATTGGCCGGGATGGACGCTCGGCTCCATGCTCGTGCCTTCCACCCGGAAGCGCCCCGTGGCGAAGTTGACCGCCGCATAAATGACGACCGTGAGGATGACGGTTTCGATAATTTCGCGGAAAAGGGATTTCAGCGAGTTCGGTTGCGGCCCGGCGGTCGCCGCCTCGGCCTCGGAGGGATTCGGCGCTTCGGCGGCGTCCCTCGGCGTAGTTGAGAAAGACAAGGTGACACTCCTGGACAACAAACGATTGGATGGATTATACGGCGGGTCGGAGGCAATAGGCAAACCCTACTTGTTGACCATCGCGCTTTAGGGATAGATGAAGAGGGGGAACCCTGCCGGTCCGTGGAAACCTACCGCTCGTTGGTCTTGCGGAAGCTGAGGCGCAGCGGCGTGCCGAGGAAACTGAATTCCTGGCGCAGACAGTTCTCCAGATAGCGTTCGTAGGAGAAGTGCACCAGCTTAGGGTCATTCACGTGGAAGAGAAAAGTGGGCGGATCGACGCGCACCTGCGCCGCGTACTTGATCTTGAGCTGCCGCGCGCCCCGGGGCGGCGGCGGATGCCGCATGACGGCTTCGCGCACAATGCGGTTCAGTTCCGCCGTGGGCACGCGCGTCAGCCGTTCTTCCTGGACGCGGAGCGCCGTGGGCAGGACTTGATGGCAGCGCTGGCCGGTCTTGGCCGAGATGAACAGCACGGGCACATAATCGAGAAAATGGAAGGCGGCGCGCAGTTTCTGGGTATAGGCCTCCAGGGTATGCTCGTCTTTTTCGATCACATCCCACTTGTTCACCACCACGACGACGCTTTTCAGCTCGTCGAGGATAAAGCCCGCCACGTGCGCGTCCTGCGCGGTGAACGGCTCGGTCGCATCCACGACCAGCAGGGCCACGTCCGCGCGGCCAATGGCCTTGAGGGCGCGCAGCACGCTCCACTTCTCCACACCCGGATCAATGTGGCCGCGCCGCCGGATGCCGGCGGTGTCAATCAGGATCACCGGCACGCCGTCGTAAATCAGCGGCGTGTCAATCGCATCGCGCGTGGTGCCGGGGATAGGGCTGACGATGGCGCGCTCCTCGCCGAGCAGGCGGTTGAGCAAGGAACTCTTGCCCACGTTCGGGCGGCCTACGATGGCGATTTTCACGGCGTCCGCGTCCTCAGCCCCGGCGGCCGGCGGCAGCGCGGCGACGAGCGCGTCGAGCAATTCACCTGTCCCGGTGCCGTGCAGGGCCGAGATAGGGATCGGCTCGCCCATGCCGAGCTCGTAGAACTCCACGGCTTCTTCGCGGCGCTTGAAGTTCTCGCTCTTGTTGACGGCCAGGATCACCGGCGGCGCCAGCGCGCCGTCGGCCTGCCGTTTCTGATGGCGGCGGAGAATGTCGGCTACTTCGCGGTCGGCGGCGGTGACGCCGGAGGTGACCTCGGTTATGAAGATCACCGCATCCGCCTCGGCAATCGCCATCTCGGCCTGGGCGCGCATCTGGGGAATATACGGCGCGGAGTCTTCGGAGAGCACAGACGCCTCGCCGGCCTTGCGCGGCAGCGGCTCGATGCCGCCGGTATCCACGATGTTGAACGTCACGCCATTCCATTCCGCCTCGGCCACGAGCCGGTCGCGCGTCGTGCCGGGGGCGTCGTCCACGACGGCGAGCCGTTCTCCGGTCAGGCGGTTGAAGAGCGTGGATTTGCCCACATTTGGGCGGCCGACGATGGCGACGAGGCGTTTAGGCATATCGGGATCAGCCGTCAGTAACCAGTAACCAGTCGTCAGTTTACCACTGACTGTTCACTGGTTACGGATCACTGCTCACTGCTCACTGCGGCTATGGTTTCTTCGTCGGCGTGGCGCCGGGGGTGGGGCTGGGGGTGGCGCGCCCGCGTTCAATCACCACCTCAATCTGGCCGGGCAGAATGTTTTCGGCGCGCAGCTTCTCGGGCAGCAGGCTCACCTGAGGCGTCACCTGGTGCGTGCCCGGCCCCAGGCCCTCGAGGTCAATAAACACAATCACATCTTCTGGCTTGAGCGTGTCGAGCACCGGCAGCGGGCCGAGGAGCAGCACATCCACCGTATCCGGGGAGGGCAAGGCCGTCAGCCCCGGCTCCAGGCCCTGGATCTCGAGCTTCCGGGGCACGGTCAAGCTGCCCTCGATGGCCGCGATATTCACCTGCACCAGCACGCTTTGTTCGCCGACCGGCGCGACGCCTTCGGGCAGGGCCAGCGTCAGACGTTGAACAATATCGTCGCTGGCGTTGGTAATGTCCAGAGGTTGGGTTTCGACATAACCCGGCAGGTCGCCTACGCGGAGCGGATCTCCGGAAGAAACCGTAATGACGGGCGGGGCGACGGTGATGTTCGTGATGCGGTAACCCGCCGCCACCTGACCCTGGGTGATGACTTTCACCGCGACGTCCCGGAAGCCGGCTTTCTGCGTAACCGGCACGATTACGCGCGCCGTGGCCGGCGCCACCGTCACCCCGCTCACAGGTCTCCCGGACGAGTCGACCGGGATGAGCGGGATTTCGTCGTCGAAATCCTGCTTGCGGTTGGCCAGCGAGATCGAAACCAGGATCTGGCTGACGCGGTCCACGGCCGACGAGGGGCCGGTGATGGTGGCCGTGGAGGCGGAGGCCTGCGGGCGGCCGGCTTCGTAGCCCTGCGCCGACTCGCCGGAAGGCTCGACCTGGATGGGCAGTTCGCGCGTCGTGCGGCTCTCGAGCGTGATGCGGATAAACGCCGGATTGAGCTTGATGATCCGCGCGGTGGGCTGATCCAGATGCCAGCTCACCGGGATATCATACGTGCCAGGCGTCTGCCCCATGAGGTCGGCGGAGAGATGAATCTGCTCGGCGGTGAGCGCGTCCCAGGTGGAGCGGGGCGCACGAATCGTGACGGTCGTCTCGGTGACGACCAAGCCGACCCGGATTAAATCCGAGGGAATATTGATCAACTCGACGACGACCGGCTCGGCGAAAGTCCGCTCCTCGGTCGGGTTTTCCTCGTTGACCGCCACCACCCACACGACCAGGGCGAGCAGAAACGAGAGCAGAAGCGTGCCGACGTTTTCCCAGAACCAGCGACCCATGTGCGCTTAATCTCCGGCGACTTCTTTTTCTTTGTTGCGCTGAGCGCCGACCGGCCGCCGCGCGAACGGGCGGCGCAACCGGTCGCTCCACGACATGCCCCCGCGCGGGCGGTAGAAGGCGGCCAGGATGTTCTTGAGGCGCGCGGCGTCGAGACGGCGGATCATGCGCCCATTGTGGGCGACGGAGATGTTGCCGGTTTCCTCCGAAATGACCACGGCGACGGCGTCGCTCACTTCGGTGATGCCGAGAGCCGCCCGGTGGCGCAGCCCCATCTGTCGGTCGGTGATCGTCTCGCCCGAAGTGAGGGGCATGATGCAGGCCGCCGCGACGACGCGGTCATCCTTGAGAATGGCGGCGCCGTCGTGCAGCGGCGTGTTCGGATAGAAAATCTGCAATAACAGTTCCACCGTGACGGCGGCGTCGAGGGCCACGCCCGTGTCGGCGTAGTCTTTCAGGCCGACCTGCCGCTCGATGACGATCAACCCGCCATGTCGCCGCTCGGACAGGCGCTGGGCCGTGGAGGCAATGGCGTCAATCACCGACTGGATATCAGGGGTGGCGTGCGCGTTGAAGCTCACGATGATCCCGGCGCGGCCCAACCGCTCCAGCGCGCGCCGGATTTCGGGCGCGAAGATCACCGGGATGGAGATGAGCAAAGCGGGCAGGGCGCTGCGCAGGAGCCACGAGAAGGCGCGCAGCCGCAGGAAGGCGGTGAGCAGGGCGATCGCGATGACGAGGATGATGATGCCGCGCAGCAGCACGATCGCTTGCGTCCCGCGCACGAGCGCCAGCAAGCTGAAGATGGTCAGAGTCACCAACAGGATGTCGAGGAGGCTCAGCCAGTCGAGGCCGGAAAAGAGCAGGGAGATTTCAACCAGGAACTCGTTCACCGAATAGGCTCGCTCACGGGCAGGGAAACCGCCGGCCGGAGAGATCGGCCCAGGTCCTTTCAAAGACCGACCCCGGGGTCGGGGTCGGCGTCTCGCTCAGGATGAGATTTGGGCCATCCCGTAGAGGCGACCGGCCGCTCGCGCCGGGCGAGGAACCCCTCGCCCCTACTCACTTACGCCGATATTTGGGCCAGCAGCTCTTGATACGGCGCCGGATCGTCCGGCCCGAGGGCAATGATGGCTTTGATCGTTTCCGCGGCCTGGACATTCTGCCCGGCGTTCAGTTGCAACTCGCCAAGTTTTTCGTACTGGGCAATCGCCTCCATCTTGCGGCCCATGTCCTGATACATGCGCGCCAGGCGCGTGAGGAGGGTCAGGTCTTCCGGGTAGTTGGTGGACAGTTCTTCCAGGACGCTCGCCGCCCGATGGACGTTCCGCGCCGCCAGCAGTTGTTTCAGGAAAGCGTCGAGCTCGCTCACGGCCCCCTTCGGGTTGCCCAACCGGAAGTGCAGGTCAATCAGCGTCAGGCGCGCCTTCTCGTCGCCGGGCGCCAGCGTCTTGATCTGTTCGTACTCCTTCAGCGCCTCGCGCCAGTTCAACAGTTGCATGTCTATATCGCCCAGCTTGTGCAGGATGCGCACGCTCCAGGCGGGGTCGAGCCGGTTCTCCTGAGCGACTTTCAGCGCGTCGGAATACGTGGCGCGCCCCCTGGCCAGGTCGGCCAGCGTGGCGTGCGCATCGGCCAGCTCAATGTACTGGCTCAGGGCGTCTTCCAGCTTGCCCTGGTCCAGATACATGTCAATCAACTGGCTGCGCACGTTGAGGTCGAGCGGGTTCAGGCGCAGGACCTGCTGCATGATGCGCGCGGCCCGGCCCCTCTCGCCGCGCTGGCGGTAGCTCTCGGCGACGATGGCGTATTTGGCGCTGGCGGCCGCCGGCTTGTTCTCGGCCGTCAGGATCTCCGCCATGCGGGTATGCACGGGCAGGTAGGTCGGCGAAAATTCGATCGCGTAGAAGGCCTCTTCCATCGCCGTGGCCCACAAGCCCTGCTTCATATACTGCTCGATGCGCCGCATGCTGTCCAGCACCTTACCGCCCCCGGCCGCCGCGAGCATGTCGGTCAGTGTGGACACCTGCCCATCCTCTGCAGCCGCGTCCAACTGCTGGCGCGTCTGCCGGGCGCGCTCTTCCCAGCCGTCGCCGGACAGGAACTGCACCAGGCCGGGGACGGTTCGGGCCACCTCCGCATCCGAAGCGCGCGCGAGTGACTCGTTCACCGTTTCGTAGGCCTCGGCCAGCGCATCCTGTCTGGCCGGCGAGACGAGCTGCATGTCCAGCCGTTTGAGCGCTTCGAGCAGGGAGGTGAAGGCCTCGCGCAGGTTGCCTTCGCGGCGGTGGGCCTCGCCCAGGCCATAAGCCGCGCCAAAGCCCACGTCCTCCCGCGCGACCACGGGTTGCAGATGCTTGATGGCCTCCTTCGGGCGGTTGGCTTCGAGCGCCAGCGCGCCGAGCATGAAGCCGACCAGCGGGCTTTCCAGGCCGGCGTCGAGGACGCTCTCAAAGTTGCCGATCGCCGCCTCGATTTCGTTGTTGGAGGTGTTGTTGAGGGCCTGGCCGAGGAACATGATGGCCTGCGCCCGGTTGGGTTTGCCCTTTCCGAGCAGCCCGGTAGCGCCTTTGGTGATGGCGGCGACCGACCCGGCCGTTTTGCTGGTGTCAGTGTCCTCGTCGAAGAGCATTTCGGCCAGTTGGGCCAGGGCGACTTCCCTGGAGGCATCCAGCGGCGAGGCGACTCGCTCAAGCCGCGCGGAGGCTTTGTCCAGGCGGGAGGTGCCCGTTCGAGCGGCCTTCTGGTCGAGCGCCGCCAACGCGCCGGGCGAGAGCATGCCGGTCGAACCGGGGCGGGGCGCGTGGGAGGCGGTGACCTGCGCCAACACCGGGAGAGGGACGCCCTTGCGGAGTTTTTCAAGCGCGTCGTGGGCCTCGGGGGATTGCGGCATCAACTGCAAGGCGCGATTCGCCGCCTGCATCCCCTTTTCACTGTGACCCATGCGCTGGAAGATGCGGGCCACTTCGATATACTCCAGCACGGCCAGCGGGGTTTTGCTCGTGCGCTCGTAGGCGAGGGCCAGCCGCGAGTGGGCGTTGAGGTTGTCCGGGGTCAGGCGCACCACGCGGTTCCAGTTGTCTATGGCTTTGGGGATGTCGCGGCGGTTCAGGTGAATCTCCGCGACGGCGAGGTAGGTCTGCGCCGCCTCGTTCAGCCGTCCGAGCTGCTCGAAAATCTCGCCGCACTTTTCGGGGGCCACCGGGTCGCCGGGAGTGAGCGAGGCCGCGCGTTGGTAGACCTTGAGCGCGTCTTCCGGCTTATCCGATTGCAGCAGCGCAAACCCGAGGCTGGTGAGCGCGTTGGGTTCGTTGGGGAACTCGGTGAGGGCCGCGCGGTAGCAGGCGAGGGCTTTGTCCCACTGCAGTTCCCAGGCCGCTGAGTGGCCCCGGTTCATGGCTTGCTCGAATGCTTCACGGTTGCCGGCCATAGCGATTAGAGTATAGCACGGAGGAATGAGCAATGACAAATGAGGCATGACCCCGTTTCGTCATTGGATCATTGGGGTATGCGTTATTTGGTCTTCATGTCTTCCCAGTTCCTGCCGCTGCGCACTTCGACGCCGAGCGGGATGTCCAGCGTGAAGGCGTGCTCCATGACTTCGCGCACGACCCGCGCGGTTTTTTCGACCTCGTCGGCGGGGCACTCGAAGACCAGCTCGTCGTGAACCTGCAGGAGCATCCGGGCTGAGAGTCTGGCTTTGGCGAGCGCGGCGGGGAGGCGCAGCATGGCGAGCTTGATGATATCGGCCGCGGTTCCCTGGATGGGGGCATTGATGGCCTCGCGCTCCAGGCGGGCGCGGGCAATCGCGGCCTCGCGCGACCCGGCGGGCTGGGCGAGGCCCGGAAAGTAGCGGCGGCGGCCCAGCAGGGTCTCCACATACCCGCGCTCGGCGGCGAGGCGTTTCGTCTCGTCCAGATATTTCTTCACGCCGGGGAAGCGCGCAAAATAGCTTTTGATGAAGTTCTCGGCCTCGGCCAGCGTGAGGCCGGTCGTGCCCATCAGGCCATAGGCGCTTTGGCCGTAGAGGACGCCAAAGTTGACCGATTTCGCCGTTCGCCTCTGTTCTTTGGTGATTTTGTGGGACGGCACGCCCAGCACGGCGGCGGCAGTGGCGGCATGGATGTCCTCGCCGTCGCGGAAGGCCCGGAGCAGGGTCTGATCCTGCGACATGTGCGCGGCGAGGCGCAGTTCGATCTGCGAATAGTCGGCGGCGACGAGCCGCTGCCCGCGCGCGGCCACAAACGCCTTGCGCACGCGCCGCCCAAGTTCGGTGCGGATGGGGATGTTCTGCAGGTTCGGCTCTGATGAGGCAATACGCCCCGTGACCGACCCGGCCTGGTTGTACGAGGTATGCACGCGGCCCGTCGCGGGGTTCACCGCCTGAGGGAGCGCGTCCACGTAAGTGGATTTGAGTTTGGCGATCTCGCGCTGCTCAAAAATCTTCTCGATCACCGGGTGCTGGCCGCGCATCTCCTCCAGCACGTCCGCGGCGGTGGAATATTTGCCGGCCGCCGTCTTGCGCGATTTATCCGCCGGTTTGAGCTGCAGTTTGCCAAACAACGCCTCGGCCAGCTGCTGGGTCGAGTTGACGTTGAATTCGTAGCCGACCAGCGCGTAGATGTCCTGCTCGATGCGCGCCAACTGCTTTTCGAGCTCCTGCGACATCTCACCCAGATGCTCAGCATCAAGCGCAATGCCGGCCATTTCCATCTCGGCCAGCACCGGGATGAGCGGCATCTCCAGCTCGCTGAAGAGTTTGACCTGCTGTTTTTCCTCCAGCTCCTTTTGGAGAACCGGCCTCAGCCGCGTGGTCATGTCCACGTCGGCGGCGGCGTAGGGAGCAGCCTGCGCGATGGGAACCTGGTCCATCGTGATCTGCTTCTTGCCGGCGCCGAGCAGTTCCTTGATCTCGGTCATCTCGACGCCGAGGCGGACGAAGGCGAGTTTCTTCAACCCGAGGCTGTGCGAACCCGGATCGGTGAGCCACTCGGCGATCATCGTGTCGAAGGCCAGCGGCGCGACTTTCAACCCCAGGCGGGCCAGGACGGTGTAATCATATTTCAGGTTGTGGCCGTATTTGGGGATACGAGGGCTGGTGAGAGGGCCTTTGAGAGCCGCGAGGACTTT
>DATDRS010000014.1:0-20344 GCA_035291605.1 Anaerolineales bacterium
GGCGCGGAAGCGGTGGAGTGAGACCTCGTCTTCGGAGAGGAAGCCGTGCAGGATTTTGACCGCGACCGGGCGGTTGAGCGTGGTGTGATAGCCCAGATAGACCTCGGCCATGCCCCCGCGCCCGAGGCGTTTCTGGATCTCAACTTTGGAGAGCGTGCGGCTAACCCACTCTGACACTGCGAGGCTCCGAGGGAATGCAACCGGATTGTACCCCCAGATGGCGGGAGGGGGTAGCGGGCATTGCCTGCTGCCATAAGTGGGCGTAGACTAGGGGGTAGTGCAGGAAAGCATCAAGCCCGCTTCGCGGGCTTAGCGCCAGGCCCAGGCGTCCGATTCCATCGGGTTGCATGGACATCACAACGCGGCTATCTTCAAACGAAGGGTAACGAGCGGGGCTTGTTCCTTATGAAGTATGGGCTGGATGTATCCATTGCGGGAGCGTATTCTCATCCGCGCACCCTGGCGGATCTTGCCGCCGAAGCGGAACGAGCGGGCTGGGATGGCTTCTTTGTTCAGGACTATCTGCTTTCGGATGAGCCGATCGTTGATCCCTGGGTCGCGCTGGCTGCCATCGCGATGCAGACCCACCGCATCCGAATCGGGGCGTTCATGACCGCCTTACCTCGCCGCCGCCCGTGGAAAGTGGCCCGCGAAACGGCGTCGTTAGATCACTTGTCGCAGGGGCGACTCATCTTCGGGGCAGGATTGGGTTTCGCCGAGTCGGGCGGCGAGCCAAGTGATTTTACTGTTTTCGGCGAAGAGGCCGGCCCCAAGATTCGAGCCGAAAAACTGGAGGAGGGTTTGGCGATACTGGCTGGGCTGTGGACCGGTGAACCCTTCAGCTTTCAGGGAAAACATTATCAGGTCAAAAATGTGAGGCTTCTTCCCAAGCCGGTTCAGTCACCCCGGATACCTATTTGGGTCGCGGGGCAGTGGCCGCATCGCAAGCCGTTTCAAAGGGCGGCCCGCTGGGACGGGGTCTACGTGATGACGGCGAAGGTCAATGGCGAGCGACTGACCCCGGCAGAGCTCCGCGAGATGGTGGCTTACTTGAAAGCCCATCGTGAAAGCCCTGCTCCTTTCGAGGTCGCATTTGCCGAAGAAACACCGTCCGACCCCAAGATGGGCGCCGAGATGGTTCAGCCTTATCGTGAAGCCGGGGTGACGTGGTGGCTGGAGGGCATCTGGGGAGCTTACGAGGAGAGGAGAGCGCGAATTCGAAGTGGCCCACCGTGGGCGTAACCAGAGAATACCGGCACCTTATGGCTATGGGTACGATCATAGTTATTGCCTGATTTACACGAAACCTTGATGCCCCGTGCGTCGCACATACGATGCTCATGACACCTAAAGGACTCATCATCAATAGCCTGCTCACGGGGGCTGTGGCCGGAGTGATACTGGGGATTGGCGAAGGGGCGTTTGTCGGGGCTTTGACGCTCACGCTCGAGGGGGTTCTGGCTGGGGCCGTCGCCGGGGCGCTCTCCGGCCTGGTCACCGGCCCGGTGGTCGGCGCGACGGTCGCGAGGGCCGGCGGGGCCACAGGCGGCGTCAGCGTCGGCGCTTACACCGGGATGATCGTCGGGGGCGTCATCGGGATAATCGCCGGGGCGGGGGTCGCCGACTTCGCCCAGGACATCGCCCTCATCCGGAGCACGATCTTCCTCGACGCGCTGGCGCAGGGCTATTTTCAGGCCTCCATGCTGGGGCTGTTTCTGATCTCGGTGCTGGGGACCGCTGTCGGCGCGATTGTGGGCGGCATCAACAAGCGGCACCCGTCCTATCCGTGAACTCTGAGTACCATCTGTTACATTTTGTGCAAACAGTACAAATTATTCCTGTTGATTCTGTCGGAATTACAGTATAATGCGCCCGCTAAGGGATACAAATAACCTATCCCCAACCCTTAGCAAGGAGGCTCATACGAAGATGGCAACTTTGCCCAGGTACGCTTTCTTCAAAGGTCGGATCGTCCCCTACACTGAGGCCAAGGTTGGGGTGATGACCCACACCCTCAATTATGGGACTGGCTGTTTCGGGGGTATTCGCGGCTACTGGAACGAGGAGGAAGAGCAACTCCTCGTTTTTCGTCCCTATGACCACATGCACCGCTTCCTGCAATCCGCCAAAATCCTGTGCATGGACCTCGGCTACACGGAGGAAGAACTGGTCAACGTGATTTTGGAACTGCTCCGCACGGAGGGCTACCGCGAGGATATTTACGTGCGCCCGCTGGCTTACAAGGCCGACGAGATCATCGGCGTCAAACTGGAAGGCCTGACGGATGAGATCACGATCTTCGCCATCCCGTTCGGACGCTACGTGCAGAACGAAGAAGGCGCGCACGTCATGGTCTCCTCCTGGCGGCGTGTGGACGACAATATGATCCCGGCGCGCGGCAAGATCTCAGGCGCGTACATCAATTCGGCGTTTGCCAAGACTGAGGCCCTCGCGGCCGGTTATGACGAGGCTATCGTCCTCAACCACGACGGACACGTGGCCGAAGGATCGGCGGCCAACTTCTTCATGCTCCGCGACGGCGTGGTGCTGACGCCGGCCGTCAGCGACAACATCCTCGAGGGCATTACGCGCCGCACCGCCATCACCCTCCTGCGCGAGGAGTTGGGCATGGAGGTGGTGGAGCGCAAGATTGACCGGAGTGAACTGTACCTGGCCGACGAGATGTGGTTTTGCGGCACGGGCGTGCAGGTGACCGCCATCACGCGCGTGGATCATCGCCCGATTGGCGCTGGCAAGATGGGCCCGCTGGTGAGCGACCTGCGCGACCTCTACTTTGACGTGGTGCGCGGGCGTGTGCCGAAATACCGGCATTGGTGCCAGCCGGTGTACGCGACGGAGAAGACACCCACCGCTTGACTCACATGGCAAGGGAGATCAAGGCCAGGGGAGCAGAGGAGAAATCTCCTCTGCTCCCCTGCACCCCTGCCCCCAGCATGATTTTCTCTCCCTCTAAATGGCTCGGCCTCTCCATCGGCCTCACTGCCCTGGCGCTCATCGGCGCGTCCGATTTCTTCCTCCTGCCGGTGGCGCGCGCCAATTTCCCCTCCTGGCTCACCTTCCTGATTCTGTGTTGGCTGATTGCCAGCGTCCCCCTGGTGATCTGGCTCGGTTATCGCTGCTATGCCCTCGCCCGCGCGCGCTACGTCGTCACGCGCAACGCGCTGGTCGTCCAATGGGGCTTCCGGCGCGAACTGATTCCCATGGGCCTGCTCGGCGAGGTGCGCGCCGGGACAGAGGCGGAAGGAGATTCAGGTCTGGCTCTGCGCCCGCGTGAGGTCACGTGGCCCGGTTATTTTGCTGGCCAGGCAAATATCGAGTCCCTGGGTGAAGTGGAATTCCTCGCCTCGACCGGCAGACAGGCGGGCCTCGTCCTCGTCAGTTACCCCGACGGGTGGCTGGCGCTTTCGCCCAGTGACCCGCAAGCGTTCATTTCCGCCATTGCTGAACGCCGCGCCGAAGGCACGGTGGAAGAGATCGAGCCTGAGTCGGTTCTGCCAGCCCTGCCTTACTGGGCGCTGTGGCGCGACCGGCTGGCGCTCGCGCTCATCGTCCTCGGCGGAGCGAGTGTGCTTTTGCTTACCGGCTATCTCACGCTCATTTATCCGCAACTTCCACCGCAGTTCGCCCTGCATTTCAACCCACAGGGCCAGCCCGACCGCTTCGGCCCACCGACCGGCCTCTTCCTCCTCCCCGTCATCGCCGGGGTGGCGTGGATGCTGAACACCCTGGGTGGGATCTGGCTCCATCTGCGCGGTGACGAACGCGCCGGGGCCTATCTCCTCTTCGGCGCGACTGTGTTCGTGCAGGCGCTCGTCTGGGTCGCCGCCATTGGCCTGCTGACGGCCGGCCGCGCCTGACTCCCTAATTCGACCGCGTTCCACAGCTTAGGCCGGGCGTATGAAGGGGGACTTTCAGTGGGTGAGCGTCACCTTCCGCAGGTGGCGCGGCGCTTCGGTGTCGTAACCTTTGGCGCGGGTGAGGTGATAGCAGTAGAGCTGCGCGGGGATAATGCTGATCAGCGGCGTCAACCACTCCGGCCGGTCCGCTGGCAAACGGAGCTTCTCCTGCCCCAGCGCCAGCGCGTCGTCGTGATCGGAGAGCACCAGCAGCGCCGCCCCGTATTCGTCGCGCAGGCGGCGCAGCAGCGCCAGTAAATCGCCGAGGACGGCGCCGGAGGGCGCCAGCGCCAGCACGGGGAAACCGCGCTCGATAATGGCAATCGGCCCGTGCTGAAAATCCGCCGCCGAATAAGGGTCGGCCAGGACGTACGCCAGTTCCTTCAGCTTCAGCGCCCACTCCTGCGCGGTGGCGTAGTTGTAGCCCCGCCCCAACACCACGCATTGGGTCATCGCCGCATGGCCCGCCGCAATTTGCTCGATCTGGCCTTCGAGCTTCAGGACTTCGGCCGCCGTCTCGGGCACGCGCCGCAAGGCCGCTTTCTGCGCTTCGTCCGCGCGCATCGCCGCCGAGAGCGCGGCCAACACCATCAACTCCGCCGTGTACGTTTTAGTGGCGGCCACGGCCTTCTCCGGCCCGGCGCTGATGTCCAGCGCGAACTCGGCGGTCTGCGCCAGCGGGGACTGGGCGTTGTTGGTAATCGCCAGGGTCAATGCGCCCTGCCGTTTGCCCTCCGCGATCACGCTCACCACGTCGGGCGATTGCCCGGATTGCGAGATGCCGACGACGAGCGCCTTCTCCAGGCGCGGCGACGCCTCGTACAACGAGAATAGGGAAGGCGCAGCCAGCGCCACCGGCAGGCGGTTGTTCGCGCCCCACAGGTATTGCGCGTACACCCCTGCGTGGTCCGAGGTGCCGCGCGCCGCCAGCAGCACAAAGCTCACCTCGCGCGCGCGAATGGCCTGCGCCGCGCGCTCGATGTTTTCTACCTGGGTATCCAGCACGCGCTGCAACGCCGCCGGTTGTTCAAAAATTTCGTCCCTTAGTCCCATAGCCCATTACCCTCAACCTCGGCGAGACAAAAACAATTTCGCCTTCGACGATGGTCACCTGAACCTCAAAATTGGAGTCGAAGAGCACCAAATCGGCGTCCTTGCCCACTTCCAGGCTCCCCTTGCGGGCCGAGAGGCCGATGGCCCGCGCGGCGTTCCGGCTGGTCATCGGCCAGGCTGCACGGAGCGAGAGTTGCGTCGCGTGCAGGATGTTCTGAAGCGCGCGCTCCATCGTCAGGATGCTGCCCGCGAGCTGCCCATCCGGGAGGCGCACCGCTCCATCGCGGATGTGGACAATCCGCTCGTCAATCTTGTAATCCCCCTCCGGCATCCCGGCCCCGCGAATCGCGTCCGTGATCAGGATCACCCGCTCCGGCCCCTTGACTTCCACCAGCACTTTCATGGCCGCCGGATGGACGTGGATGTTGTCGGCGATGAGTTCACATTGAATGTGGGGCAGGGCGAGCATCGCGCCCACCGTGCCGGGTTCACGATGGCCCAGGCCGGCCATCGCGTTGAAACTGTGCGTGGCCTGCCGCAGGCCGTGCGCCGCGGCCGTCAGCATTTGATCGTACGTGGCGGCGGTGTGCGCGGCGGAAACCGTGACGCCCCGCCGCACGCACTCGTCAATGAGCCAGAGGTTCTCTGGAAACTCCGGCGCCAGCGCCAGCAGGCGCACCGCGCCCGTGTCTAGAAATTCGAGCGCCTCGTCCTGCCCGGCCCGGCGAATAAACTGAGGGTCTTGCGCGCCGCACTTCTCGCGATTCAGATATGGCCCTTCCACATGCGCGCCGAGGATAGTCGCCCCGCCGGGGACCGGCCCGGTCAACTCGGCCGCCAACTCCAAGGCGCGCCAGATCGCCTCGCGCGAGGCCGTCCAGGTAGTGGGCAGGAAACCGGTGACGCCGTGCTGCGCGTAGAACTGCGCCATCTCCCGCAGGCCGTCGGGCGAGGCGTCCATCAATTCGTGTCCCACCGCGCCGTGAACGTGCAGGTCAATGAAACCAGGGAGGAGGCTCAACCCGGCAGCGTCAATCGTCTGCGAGACATAGCCGGGCGGATATTCGGGCGGCTGGCCCGGCCCCATTAAATGAATGCCCTTGCCCTCCGTCAACAACCAGCCTCGTTCCCAGTCGTCCACTGGGCCAAAGACGTGGGCGTTGAAGATCAGCAGCCGGTGCATTGGTCGCTCATAACGACTAGCTTTCTCTTGTCCCAATCTTCTCTTCTCTCCACGAATTTCTGCAATGGAGTCGGGCATTTGATGAATTCACGCAAGCTGCACAGGTTGTCCAGTTTCGTCAGATTGATAGGCAGCCAACGCCACTTCCACTGCCCGATAGCCGTCCATCCCGCTTATGCGCGGCGGACGGTCGTCACGAATAGCCGCCACAAATTCTTCCAGCATCGCCTGATTGGCGTCAGAACCCCAGTAGCCCCAGGCCGGGCGGCGCAGAGCGTGGCGGTAGATGGTCAGGTTTTGCTTGAAGGCATCCACCAGCACCGCCCCGCGCTCGGTGACCATCTCAAACGTCAGGCCGCCCCACGTCGGATAGTACGGCGGCTTGCTCCAACTGCAATCAATCGTGGCGAACACGCCGTTTGCGAAAGTGAGCATGAGCAGGCCGCCCGTCTCCACGTCCACGGCATCCGCGTGGAAGATGCGGTTGGTCTGCGCGTACACTTCCACCACTTCGCTATTTAGATACCAGCGCATGATGTCGGCGAGGTGGACCGTGTGATCCATCACCGCACCGCCCCCCGCCAGTTCTTTATCCACGAACCATTCGCGGTGATGGCGCGGCAGTTCGCTCTGGTTGGTGGCGTTGAAGCAGTACACCTGCCCCAGGTCGCCCGCGTCCAGCCGCGCCTTCACTTCCATCAGCGGCGTGCTGAAGCGCATGGGGAACGCCGTCATCAGTTTGACCCCGGCCCGCTGACAGGCAGCGACCATCGCGCGCGCATCGTCGAGCGTGATCGCCAGCGGTTTTTCACTCAATACGTGCACGCCGGCCGCCGCCGCCAACTCCACCGGCGGGCGATGTTTATTGTTCTCCGTGCAGACGACAACCCCATCCGGCTTCTCAGCCAGTAACGCTTCATACGACTCGAACAAGCGTGCGTCGAACTGCTTCGCAAACCGCTGGCCGCGCTCGTGGTCCGCGTCGGCCAGGCCGATCATCTCCACGCCGGGGATGGCGCGCAGGTTTTGAATGTAGGCCTCGGCGTGCAGATGGGCGAAGCTGAGAATGCCGATTTTCATTGCGCCACCTCCGTCACCTTCACCGCTTTGCCCGTCCTCGCCGACTCGATGGCTGCCAGCGCAATCCGCACAGCAGCCAGCCCATCCTCCGCCGAGACGCGGGTCGGGCGGTCTTCGGCCAGCGCCGCGTAAAACTCCTTGATCTGCGTCGTGTAGGGACTTTCGCTCAACGGGCTGGCCGGCAGGCCTACGTCCGGCGAATCACTGTTCGCCTTCTGCAACAGCATCTGGATCGGGGCGGCGGCGTCCGAGTCGAACTCGATCAGCCCTGCGTCGCCCGCGATCTCCAGCCGGGTGCGGAAGGTGGGTGGCGGATAGGCCCAGGCCCCAGCCACGTGCGAGAGCGCGCCGCTCGTGTGCCGGAGGATCGCCATCCCGTAGTCAATCGCCGCGCCCGGCTGCGCCTGGCTGACGCTCTTCGCGAACACGCTCTCGACCTCGCCCGCCACCCAGCGCGCATAGTCGAAATCATGGATCATCAGATCCAGCATCATCCCGCCGGACTTCTCAAAATCCAGAAACCAGTTGCCCACCGGCTTCTTGGGTCGGAAACTGCCCCGTGCCAGACGGATCACCGCCGGCCGCCCGATCTCTCCGCTCTCCACCGTTGACCTGGCGAGCGCATATTCCGGGAAGAAGCGGACGACGTGGGCGACGAGCAGCTTGACGCCGGCCCGGCGGCAGGCCGCGATCATCTCCTGTCCCTGCGCCGCGGTGCGGGCCAACGGCTTTTCGCACACGATGTGCTTGCCCGCCGCGGCCGCTTGCAGCGCCATTGGGTGATGCAGGTGCGTGGGCGCGCAGATGTCCACCACGTCCACGTCCGCGATGAGCGCGGCGAGGGCCGGATAGACGCGCGCCCCATATTGCGCCGCCAGCCGCTGCGCCTCCGCCGATGTCTCGGCGATGAAACCGGCGAGGGCGGCCGGGGTCTCCGCCCACGCGGCAGCGTGCGTCACGCCCATGAAACCTGCGCCGACGATGCCCACTCTCATATGCATGCTCCTTTCTGGCGGCGGTCGCATCCTTCGACTGCGCGGCGCGCACCCTGAGCGGAGCATAGCGCAGTCGAAGGGCGCGCCGCTCCGCTCAGGATGCTACTGGCTACTTTTATATGCGTAATCATCAGACCCCTTTATTTGACCGCGCCCGCCGTGATGCTCCGCATCATCTGGCGCGAGAAGATGATGTAGAGGACGAGGATCGGAATCATCGCCAGGGTGAGCGAGGCCAGCACGGCATTCCAGTCGCTCACGAACTGGCCGAGGAACTGCTGCACGCCCAGCGTTACCGTCGCGGTCTTGTCGCTTGGCGCGAGGATGAGCGGGAACCACAGATCGTTCCAGATGGGGATCATGGTGAAGATGCCAATCGCGCCGAGGGCCGGGCGCACCAGCGGCAGGACCAGCCAGAAGATGCGGTACTCGCTCGCCCCGTCAATGCGCGCCGCCTCTTTGAGTTCGTGCGGAACCTGCCGCATGAACTGGGTGAGGATGAAGATGGTCAGCGGCAGCCCCTGCGCGATGTACACCAGGATCAACGCCCCGAGGGTGTTGACCAGGCCGAGGCCCACCATCAGCCGCAGGATGCTGACCGTGCCCAGCCGGATGGGGATCATGATCCCGAACGACAGGTACAGCCCCATCAGCGCGTTGCCGGGAAAGCGGTACTCCGAAAGCGCGAAGGCCGCCATGGCGCCGATGAACAGGATGGTCGCCAACGACACGACCGTTACGACGAGGCTGTTGACGAAATACTGCTGGAAGCTGGCGCGCGAGAATACCGTCTCGTAGCCAATCAGGCTGAACGTCTCTGAGCCGGGGAGTTGATATGGCATCCCGAAGATGGCCTTGCGGGCTTTGAACGAGTTGATCACGATCAGAAAAATCGGAAACAGCGCCAGCAGGATATAGGCCAGCAGAATCACGTGGGGAATCAGGCCGCCCATCCGCTGGCGGAGATGACTGCTCAGCATCGCTCGCCTCCTTTAGAACTCGTACGTCGTGACGCGCCGCTGCCAAAGGAACATGTAGAGCAGCACGCCGCTGAGGATGATCAAGAACATGGCGGTGGCGACGGTGGCGCCCATGGTGGGGTTGCCCAACTGCAGTTGAAAACCGAAAAAGGTGCGGTAGAAGAGCGTGCCCATGATGTCGCTGGCGAACTCCGGCCCAGCCAGCCCGCCCTTGATGGTGAAGATCAAATCAAAGGCGTTGAAGTTGCCCACGAAGGTCAGGATGGTGACGACGCCCACCGTCGGCAGCAGCAGCGGAAATTTGACGCGCCAGAAAATATCCCAGCCGGTCGCGCCGTCCACGCGGGCGGCCTCCGACAGCTCTTCGGGGATGCCGATCAGGGCGGTGTAGAACAAGATCATCGGAATGCCCACAAACTGCCACACCGAGATCAGCGAGAGGGTGGCCAGCGCCGTACTCTGCTGGCCCAGCCAGGGTTGAAACAGAAAGCCCAGGCGCACGGCTTTCAACATGCCTTCGGCGATGCCCCACAGCGGGTTGAGGATCAATTGCCAGATGAAGCCGATGATGACGACCGAGAGCACGGTGGGCATGAAGATGAGGGTGCGGTACACGGCGCGCGCGCGCCCGCCCGCGGCGAGCAGGGCGGCCAACAGCAGGGCGACGGGATTTTGCACCAGCATGTGGACGGCGAAGAAGAGGAAGTTGTTGCGCAGCGCACCCCAGAAGCGCGGCGCCCAGAGCGGATTGGCGAGCAGGGTGGCATAGTTCCGCAGGCCGGCGAACGCCTCGCTGTTTCCGCTCTCCGCAAAGAAACTCAGCCGCACCGAGTCCAACAGCGGGTAAACCATGAACACGGTATAAACCGCCGCCGCCGGAATGAAGAATACGAGGATGTGAGTGGGGAAGGGTCTGCGTGTGTCAGGGGATGTCATCGCCGCGCCTCCTCGTCGTATGGCGGGAGACCTGGCAGGCCCGCTACGCGCAGACCTGCCAGGCCTCTGGTTTTACCGAATCTTTACGGCGTGGGCTTGTACCACTTCTCCAGGCCGGCTTGCGCCTCCTGGCCGGCTTGCTCGGGGGTGATGGTGCCGTTGATCACGCCCGCGCTCAAGCGCCACAACTCATTTTCCAGATTTGGCTCGCCGCGCGAGAGAATCTGGTAGGAGTTGCGGATGGTGGACTGGCAGGTTCCGCGCCAGCTCAGGAATTCATTGGCAATGGGGTCCTTCAGCGTAATCTTGTGATTGGCAAGCGTGAAGAAGCCCGGCAGCGCGTTGCTGTACAGCTCGGCAAATTCGGCGGTGGTCATCCACTCGAGGAATTTCCTGGCCTCTTCGGGATGCTGAGTCTTGGTGTTCATGCCCAGGGCGATGTCGGTGTGGTCGCTGATGTAGCAGGTGTCGCCGGCCTTGCCCACGGGCGGCGGGAAGACACCCATCTTGAAGGCGGCCTGGCTGTTGAACAGCGAGATCTCCCACGAGCCGGTGGGGTAGATGGCCGCTTTGCCCAGGGTGAACAAGCTCTGTGCGTCCGGGTACTTGACCGCCTCGAAGCCGGCCGGCATATAGGGCTTCCACTTGGCGAGTTCCGCGAAGGTTGCCACGTACGGCGCGTCGGTGAACTTGCCTGTGCCCTTGATGAGTGCCTGGCGGCCCTCTTCGCCCTTCCAATAGTTCGGGCCGATGTTCTGGAAGCCCATCGTGGCCGCTTCCCACTGGTCAGCTGTGCCCATCCCCAGCGGGGAGTACGTGCCGTCTTTCTTAATCGCCTCCAGCACCGCGTAAAACTCGTCCAGGGTCGCCGGCTCTTTCAGTCCCAGCTTTTCAAAAGCGTCGGCGTTATAGAAGAAGCCGTGAATCACGGACGCCATCGGCACGCAGAAGACGCTCTGGCCGTCGTCGGTGATCCACGCGCTCTTGGCCACGTCGCCGAAGTTGTCCAGGCCGGGCAGATCGTTCAGCGTCGCGAGGTGACCCTGGTTGAACAGCGCGAGCGAAGCGTCGAAGGGGCGGCAGGTGATCAGGTCGCCGGCTGTGCCGCCCGTCAGCTTAGTATTGAGCGCGGCATTGTAGTCTGCGGGCGCGGTCGGCGCAAACACCACGTGGATGTTCGGGTAGTGCTTCTCGAAGGCCGGGATGATGGTGTCCTGCCAGATGGTCAGGTCGTCGTTGCGCCAGCTCTCGATGGTGAGGGCGACGGGCGCTTCGGTCGGCTGGGGGGCGGCGGTCGTCGCGGCCCCGCCGCCGCAGGCGGCCAGCGCCAATGCGATGGCCAGGAACAAGCCGAGATAAGGTTTGTGACGCATGTTTTTCTCCTCCATAGAGAAATAAGTTTGGGGTGCACAACGGGTTTTGTCAATCAGGCGTCAAATTGATCTCCCTGGTTCATCACCTCCTTATTTATCGCATGGCTCTTAACCGATCCGCATGCCACACCAGGCAAGCAGCTCCGACGGCGCTGGAAGTCAGTTGAGAGAGCCGGATTTCCAGGCGCTCGCAACTGCTGGCAAGCACCCGGCGCTGCAATTCGCGCTGCGCGCCGGCCAGCAAGAAATCAGAGGCTGCCAGCGCCAGCCCGCCGCCCACCACGATCCGGGCGGGGTTAAGCACCGCCACGCACGCGGCCATGACGATCCCCAGCCAGCAGGCCACTTCCGCCAGGGCCGCCAGCGCCAGCGCGTCGCCCGCCTGGGCAGCAGCGATCACCTCGGCCGTCGTGAGATCTGGCGCATCGGTCAGGTGGGTGGGCAAAGTTTGCGCGGCGAGTTTTTCGCGGGTCATGGCCAGCAGCCCGCCCCCCGACACGACCGTTTCGGCGCACCCGCGTAGGCCGCATCGGCACTGACGGCCATTCGGGTCGAGCGACAAATGCCCCAGTTCCGAGGCGTTGTGATTCGCGCCGCTCACCAGCACGCCGTTGGCAAGCACGCCCCCGCCCAGCCCGGAACCGACGGACAGGTACACGAAATCATCGCAGCCGCGCGCCGCGCCGAAGAAGTGCTCGCCCAGGGTGCTGGCGTTAGTATCCTTCTCGATCCACACCGGCAAATCTATGGTCAGCCGTGAACGAACACCGGTGGCCAGCGGCGCTTCCTCCCACCCCAGGTTGACGGCGTTCCGCACGACGCCCTGGCGCGGGTCCACGTGGCCGGGCGAGCCAATGCCCACACCTGCGACTCGACCGGGCGCGTGCGCGACGAGCGCGTTGACTTCGGCGGCCACGCGGCCCCACACCGCCTTCGGGCCTTCGCCGGCTTGTGTGAGCGTCTGGCGGGCGGCGACGACTTCCCCCTGTTCCGTGACCAGTGCCGAAGCAATTTTAGTGCCGCCGAGGTCAACGCCTACGGCGAGTTCTCCTCTGCCGGTATTCATCCGTGGTTCACTAAATGTGCGGGTTAAGTGGACGCCACCGTTCCAGAAGCGCGGCGTTGTGTTCCGCCGCGCCCGGCAGGTTGAGGCTGGCGTACACTGGCGCCGCCGCTCCGGCCGCCTGCAAGCGAAACGCCGTGTCGGTGACGAGGCAGTTCCACAGCAGCGCGCCGACGACGGTGGAGCTGGGGCCGACCCGCCAGGGCGCCTCCGCGAGTGGGATCAGGCTGTCGCCGGGTTCGCCGCAGTTATCAATCACAAAATCGGCGACTTCAAACAGGCGTTTGCCGGCGGCTGAGAGCGGGGCGACGCGGGCATAGGCTAGAGAACACACTGCGGCGACCGTCAGCCCGCGCGCTTTGGCCACCAGCGCCATTTCAACCGGCGCGTGGTTGACGCCGCTATTTGAAAACACAAACAGCATATCGCCCGCCTGCGGTCCGTAGCGATCCAGCAGCGGCTCGACAATACCCGCCGTGCGCTCCAGGCGGCCGCTCAGCAGGGCGCTTTCGTGGAGCATGAGGCCTGACAGCAGAATCGGCGTTACGGGCGCCAGCCCGCCGGCCCGGAAGTGGGCTTCTTCGGCCAGCATATGCGAGTGGCCGGTGCCGAAGACGAAAATCCGCCGCCCCCCCTGAATCGTCTCGGCCATCGCCTGCGCGACACGCTCAAGCAGGTCGCGCTGGCTTTGGATCACTTTGGCCTGAAGGACCTGGATGGCGCGCCAATAGCCGTCAATGCCGCTCTCTTGGGGTTGAACACTCATGCGCGTTCTCTTTGTCATGGTGAAAGCCGGACTATCAGACCTTGGAAAAAACCGGCGTCGGAACGACCGCTCGCCGGAGCGAAACGGCTCAGCCAGCCGAGTTAGTTTTCAATTGCGAACGGAACTTGTAACGGTCGCCTCGGTAAATGGAGCGCACGTACTCGATGGGCTGGCCGTCCTGGCGCAGCGTCAGGCGCTGCATCCGCAGCACGGCGGCGGGCGGCGTCATCGCCAGGAGCTCGATTTCACGCGACTCGGCCAGGGCCGCTTCAATCGTCTGCTCGGCTTGAGAGAGATTGTAGTGGTATTCTTTTTCCAGCACGTCATAGAGCGACTCGACGGCAAAGTTGTGTTGCAGCAGGTTGGGACACAAACCTAGGGGGAGATAAGCCGTTTCTAGGGCGACGGGGCTGCCATCGGCCAGACGCACGCGCGCAAGGACAATCACCTCGGCGTCGGGCAGGAGGCGGAGCGCTGCGGCGACCTCCGGCGTGGCCGGGACGACCCCGGCTTCCAGCACCCGGCTGGAGGGCTTGTTCCCGCGCACATGCATGTCCTGGCTGAAGCCAGTCACAGTTCGCAACTGTTGGTCAATCTTTGGCTCGGCTACAAAGGTGCCTTTGCCCACGCGTGTGTAGATGAGGCCCTCGCGCGCCAGGTCCAGCAGAGCTTGCCGGGCCGTCATGCGGCTGACCTTGTATTTTTCGGAGAGTTCACGTTCCGACGGGAGGCGCTGATGGGCGGAGTAGCGGCCCGAAGTGATCTCAGCCACGAGCGTGTCTTTGACTTGGATATAGAGTGGGTCAGGGGCTTCCCGGCGGAGTCTCATGGCGCCCTTGTTGTAAATACTGGTATAGACCACCAAAGACCAATATAACGAGAACTGGATCGGAAGTCAAGATCATCCTAATCCCCTCCCCAAACAGGCAGGTGACGGCCCCCCTTGCCAGATATTCAATCCGGCGATATAGTTCACGCCGCTTAACTAATCAGAGAGATTAACTATGTCAACAGCGAAACAACTTAACGCCGCGCTGCGCGCGTGGGCGGAGGTGTTCATGGCGCGCTCCATGCACGAATGGATGCGCTTCGTTAAAGGCTCCGGACTCTCGATGCCCCAATTCAGCACGCTCATGCGCCTCTACTACCGGGGCGAGTGCGGCATCTCCGACATCAGCGCTCACCTCGACGTGACCGCCGCCGCCGCCAGCCAGCTCGTTGAGGGGTTGGTGCAGAAGGGGCTGCTGGAGCGCGTCGAGAACCCCCGCGACCGCCGGGCCAAGCAGGTGTCCATCACCCCCAAAGGCCGCGCCCTCATCCAGAAAGGCATCGAGGTCCGCAACCAGTGGATAGAAAAACTGGCGGTGCACCTCACCGCCGAGCAACGGGCCACGGTCGTCGCTGCGCTGAAATACCTCACCCAGGCCGCCGAGCAGTTGGAACCCTCCCCGGCCGCCCACTGAAATCTTGTTCTCCCAGGAGTTGAACCGGGCCTTCGCCGAGCGCGCGTTTGCGCGTTTTCGACTCAACCCATAGCGCTGGGAAGACGCAGGTATCTGCATATCTTCAAAATCGCTTCATCACCTGTTCACAATCGAACGTTATAAGCATCAAGCAAAGGAACAATGCCTGTGCAAAATTCAAACTGGCGTGACCGCCGCCCCACGGGGGTGCTTCGCGGCCCACGCGGCCCCGCTCCACGCAACAAAGGCCTGCAACGCGCCATTCAATATCTGGGGCGCTACCGCCGCCAGGCGTCTCTGCCGTATCTGTTCCTCATCGTCGCCACGCTCTCGCAGCTGGCCGTGCCGCGCATGGTGCGAAACGTGATTGACGGGGTGACCGACGGCGCAGCGGCGAAGGCCGTGCTGGACAACCTGCCCAAGATTCCGCCCTTCGCCATGTCGCAGGCCCTGCCGCAGATTCTGGAGTTCCTCAAGCTGCCGACCGACTGGACGCAAGACCAGTTGGCGGCCGAGATGACGGCGCGGCAAGATAACGCGCCGGACGCGCTCGTCACGGCGGGCGTCGCCATCGTAATCTTCGCCAGCCTGCGCGGTCTCTTCGCCTTCCTCCAGGCCTACTGGTCGGAAAAGAACTCGCAGGCGGTGGCCTACGAACTGCGCAACGACCTGTACGCCAAGATTCAACGGCTGTCGTTCTCCTATCACGACCGCAACCGCACGGGCCAGTTGATGATCCGCGCAACGGACGACGTGGAAAAAGTGCGCTTGTTCATCGGGCAAGGCCTGGTGCAATTGGCAGGCGCGCTCATCCTCATCGTCGGTACGCTCATCATCCTGTTCTCCACCAACGTGCAGCTGGCCTTCGCCATCCTGCCCATCCTGCCCGTCGCACTGGTCGTGTTTTTGATTTTCGGCTCGATCAGCCAACCGCTGTTCCTGCGCGTGCAGGAGAGGCTGTCCGCGCTCAACACCCTCCTCCAGGAAAACCTGGCAGGCATCAAGGTCATCAAAGCCTTCACGCGCGAGGCGCAGGAGCAGGCCAAGTTCCGGGAGGCCGCCGACCGCCTGCTGGCCCAGCAAATCACGGTGGCGCGCGTGTTCACTTTGTTGTTTCCATTCATCTTCCTCATCGCCAACCTGGGGCAGGCCTCCACCCTGTACTTCGGCGGGCGGCAGATCATCGGCGGGACGCTGACCATCGGCGAGTGGCAGGAGTTCTCGCTCTACCTGATCTACCTGTTCCTGCCCATCGCGCAGTTTGGCCTCATCATCACACAGTTGGGACAGGCCGCGGCCTCGGCAGGACGCATCTTTGAAATCCTCGACGCCAAAAGTGACGTGACCGACAAGCCCGGCGCGCAATCCCTGCCCTCCCTGCTGGGCCGCATCAAGTTCGAAAACGTGACTTTCCGCTACTTCGGCAGCGGCGAGCCAGTCCTGCGCGGCGTGACCTTCGAGACCACGCCCGGCCAGACGGTCGCCCTGCTGGGCATGACCGGCTCCGGCAAGACCAGCATCATCAACGTGATCCCGCGCTTCTACGACGTGACCGAAGGCCGCGTGCTGATTGACGGCCACGACGTGCGCGACGTGACGCTCGACTCGCTCCGCTCGCAGATCGGCATCGTGTTGCAGGAGACGACGCTGTTCAGCGGGACGATCCGCGACAACATTGCCTTCGGCAGGCCGGACGCGACCGACGACGAAGTGATCGCCGCGGCGCAAGCGGCGGCGGCGCACGACTTCATTCTGTCGTTCCCGCAGGGGTACGCCACGCCGGTGGGGGAGCGCGGCGCGACCCTCAGCGGCGGGCAGAAACAGCGCGTCGCTATCGCCCGCGCGCTTTTGTTAAACCCGCGCATCCTCATCCTCGACGACTCGACCTCCAGCGTGGACGTGCAGACCGAGGCGCAAATCCAGAAGGCGCTCGACCAGCTGATGCAGGGCCGCACCTCATTCGTCATCGCCCAGCGCCTCAGCACGGTGATGAACGCCGACCAGATTCTGGTGCTGGACAGGGGCGAAATCGTCGCGCGCGGCAAACACGCCGACCTGCTGGAAGACAGCCCGATTTACGCGGAGATTTATAACTCGCAGTTGGTCGGCGACGCGCCAGTGGGGGAGGCAGCGCCGGAAATGGCAACCGCTTAGGAAATGCGCAATGCACAGCGCTCAATTGAGCATTGCGCATTGCGCATTGGGAATTGGAGATAACCGTGTTCGGTGATTCCAGCCGCTTGCGGCAACTGATGAGTCAAGACCAAATGAAGCCCAAGAACCTGAGCGAGACGCTTGCGCGGTTCGGGCGATACTTCGGCAAATATTGGCCCGCGTTAATCGTGGTCTTCGCCCTCGTCGTCCTGTCCACGTGGACGCAGGTGACTACGCCCGACCTCATCGGCCAGGCGGTGGATTGCTACCTCAGCCCGGCGGCTTCTGGGGCTTTCAGCGGGTTCCCGGGCGGGGGAGGCGGCAACCAAAATTCCAGCGAGGCCGCCGTCGCCGGCAATTGCTGGCTCGCCGCCGACAGCGGGCAAAACGACGCGGTCAAGCGATCCCTGCGGAACGCGGTCTATACCGGGATGATCGCGCCCACGGCGCAAGAACTGGCGCAACTCGGCAGCGACGACCGCATCGCCGGGCTGGGGCGCGTGATCCTGGCGATCGTCACGCTCTACGTGTCAGGCGCAGTGCTCACCGGCTCGTCGTTCTTCGTGATGATGTGGGCCGGGCAGAAAGTCCTGCGGCTGATGCGCGTGGACGTGTTCAAGCACCTGCACCGCCTCTCGCTGGGCTACTACGCCGAGCACGAAGCGGGCGACCTGATGAGCCGCATCACCAACGACGCGACGGCTGTCGAGCAGGCGCTCGGGTTCGCGCTCATCCAGGTGTTCAGCGGCAGCCTGCTGTTGCTGTGGTTCGGCTATAGCATGTTGGCCAAGAGCGCGCCGTTCGGTTTGCTCAGCCTGTCGGTCGCGCCCGTGATGATGCTCGCTACCTTCTGGTTCTCCGACCAGGCGCGCCGGGCCTTCCGCAAGTCGCGCCAGGAAATGGGGAGCGTGAACGCCGAACTGCAGGAGAGCATCGCCGCGGTGCGCGAGGTGCAGGCCTTCAACCGCGCTGAGGAGAACATCGAGAACTTCAAAGAAATCAACGCCGCCAACCGCGACGCCAACGTCCGCGCGGTCGCGTTCACCTCTGCGCTCGCCCCCACGCTCGAAGCGCTCTCCTACCTTGCCCTGGCCCTCGTCACCTGCACGGGCGGCTACTACCTGCTCAAGGGCGAGGCATTCTTCGGCACGGCCGTGTCGCTTGGGCTGGTCATCACCTTCCTCGGCTACGTCCAGCGCTTCAACCAGCCCATCCAGCAAATCGCTATCTTGTGGACGAATGTGCAGAGCGCGATTGCGGGCGGCGAGCGCATCTTCAGTCTGCTCGACGAGAACCCCTCGGTGCAGGACCTGCCCGGCGCGCAGGAGATGAAGTCCATCGTGGGCCGGGTCGAGTTCACGCAGGCGTCGGCGGCGTATAAGCAGGGTGTGCCGGTGCTCAAGGGAGTGTCGTTCAAAGCCGAGCCGGGGCAGACCATCGCCATCGTCGGGCCGACCGGCGCGGGCAAGACGACGATCATCAACCTGATCCCGCGCTTCTACGACGTGACCGGCGGCGCGGTGCGGATTGACGGGATGGACGTGCGCGACGTGACGCTGGAAAGCCTGCGGCGGCAGATCGGCATCGTCCTGCAGGACACCTTCCTGTTCAGCGCGCCGGTGATGGAGAATATCCGCTTTGGCCGCCCGGAGGCGACGGACGCGGAAGTGATCGCCGCCGCCAGACTGGCGCACGCGGACGCGTTCGTCGAGCGGCTGCCGGAGAAGTACCAGACCGTGCTTGGGGAGCGGGGCAGCGGGTTGAGCCAGGGGCAGCGCCAGTTGATCGCCATCGCTCGCGCGGCGCTCGCGGATCCCCGGCTGTTGATCCTCGACGAAGCGACCTCGTCCGTGGACACGCGCACCGAGCGGCTGATCCAGCAGGCGTTCGACCGGCTGCTGGAGGGCCGCACCTCCTTCGTCATCGCGCACCGCCTCAGCACCATCCGCAACGCGGATGTGATCCTCGTGCTGAACCAGGGCGAGATCGTCGAGCGCGGCAAACACGACGACCTGTTAGCAAAGAAAGGGTTCTACTACGACCTGTATATGAGCCAGTTCCGCCGGCAGGAAGAGGCGGTGATCGGCGGGAATGGGCGCAGGGCCGGTGAATTGGTTACAGCCTGAAACAAGGACGTGACAGGCCTCCTTGAGTCAGAGGGTGCGCGGGCTAACGGCCCGCGTCAGCCGCGCCGCGATTCCTTCCCGAACCTTCGCGGGGCAGACTCGCCAGAACGATGCGAAACTCTGCGAGGGCGGCGCGTTAGCGGCGTCGGCTGCACGCGCTTGGTGGGCCGCCTTTCGCCTTTGGAGACCAAACCCTGACTTTGAGCGGCTTTCGATGACCCGCGTCGCTTACTTTTCGCGGCGCGTTCTTCCAACCATCGCTGAAGCGAACGCTGGCTTTCGCCAGAGGGCCTGCCGAGAACTAAACCTGCAACGCTCAAGTCTTCATCAAGGTCAGGCCAGTGAATGCCTTCTCCGCTTCCAATCAGCCGCCACGTATTACGCTCTTTAGGTGTGCCGTGCAAGAGGCGCGGATACCACGCCAGCGGCGCAGAGATAGTCCGTCCGTCCGCCAGGTCAACCGTCAGCGAGTCATCTGTGACGACCACGTTTCGCGCCTTGACGGCCTGTATTTCAATCGCTAAAGTATTCATCCCAGCCTCTCAATAGCTTTTCTGCGTCTGCCTCCACAAGTTTTCTGTAGCCGATTGGTTTCACTCCGGCTGAAGCCCCTGCTATGCGGCAAAGAGCAAGTCGTTCTTTGACCACTGAGCGTCCAGGTCAGGGTAACCCTGACCCTCACGGTGGTGGAGAGACAGCCTCCCCCCCACGGCGGGCGACGGGTTATCAATCGTTGGCGGGCCTGGGAGGAAACGGGGTCTGGCTGAGCGGTCATCCCAGGCGGGGCGCATCATACCATATCCCTGCGCAGTTGCTCCGCATCAGGATTGCAGAGTCAGGTTGGAAAAGAAAGCCGGGGCAAATTGACCCGGCTGTCGAGGTATGGCCCGTGGCGGTGCTGATGACAACAGCCCGTGTGCTGAGAAGCCGGATGAGGCCGCGAAGCGAGTCTCACGTACGGTTGTGAACCGGCGGCGGGAGGGGTGATCCTCCCGCCGACCGTAACTTGGCTCGCTAATATTTGATATTCACCTCTCACTTTGAGAGATTTTCCGCACACTGATTCTTCGGAAGTACCGACGATGAATCTAACAGAACCGTAAATTCAGCAACACCGCCGGGACAAAGTGAATAGAAATCAGACCGTACAATGCTAACTAAATCAGGGCTATTTGTGACAACACGTATGGTGGCAGAAACCAAGAATTCATTACCACTTGTTTGCTCTGCTTGCCACGTTTCGTCCAAATACAAA
>DATDRS010000015.1:0-10314 GCA_035291605.1 Anaerolineales bacterium
AATGAGCCGCTGGCCGGAAAACTGATCCGTATTAACCGCCCGCAGGCCTGATGAGAGCCTGAAATCCCTCTTTTGGAGTGACAAATTGACGACGAATATCTACGACGCGATCATCATCGGGGCCGGCATTGCAGGCACGAGCCTGGCCTTCCATTTGTGCCAGCGCGGCTGGCGGCCCGTGGTGCTGGAACGCAGGTTTGTGGGGGCGGGCGCGACCGGGCGTTCGAGCGGCCTGGTGCGGATGCACTACGATCTGGAGGCCGAATCGCGGCTGGCCTGGACGAGTTTCGACTACTTCTACAACTGGCGGGAGCGGGTGGGCGGCGAATGCGGCTTCACCCGTACGGGGTTCCTGCAGATCGTCGCGCCGGGCTACCGCGATCAGCTCCGCGCCAACGTCGCCATGCACCAGCGCATCGGCATTCCCACCTTGCTGGTGACGCCCGACGACGTCAAGCGCCTGGCCCCCGGATTTTTCACCGACGACATCGAGCTGGCGGCCTATGAGCCTGAGTCCGGCTATGCGGATCCGGTCAGCACGGCTCAGTCCTTTCTGGCCGCCGCGCGTGCGCGCGGCGCGGGACTCGTTCAGGACTGCCGGGTGACGAAGATCAAGACCTCCGGCGGCCGCGTGAGCGGGGTGGAAACCGATCGGGGTGAGTTCCATGCGCCGGTGGTCGTCAACGCGGCGGGGGCATGGGCGGCGGAAATCGGGCGCATGGCCGGGGTCGAGATCCCGCTCGACACCTGGACGCACGAGGTCGCCTACGTCCGCCGGCCGCCGTCCATCCGGCGCCACCCGACGGTGATTGACCTCTCGCTTTCGATGTATTTCCGCCCTGAGACGGGCGGCCTGACGCTTGTGGCGCTGGAGGACGGCAACCGGTTCGGCGAGCCGCCCGACGCGGATAGCGAGCACGTCACGCCGGGTTTTGTCGAGCGGGCGGTGGAGCGCCTCTGCCGGCGCATCCCGGACATGGAGGCCGGATCGCTCAAGAGCACCCACGTCGGCCGCGACGGCATCACGCCTGACCAACGCGCCATTCTGGATCAGGCCGGGCCGGAAGGCTTTTACCTGGCCTGCGGGTTCAGCGGGACCGGGTTCAAGCTTGGCCCGGCCGTGGGCGCGTGCCTGTCGGAGTTAATCGTGGACGGCCGCGCGGTGACGGTGGATATTTCGCCCTTCACCCTGCGCCGGTTCGAGGCCGGCCGGCTGCTCACGAGCGAGCATCCTTACGACAAGCTCTGGCGCTGACAGGCGGCCCCCATCTCAGGCCGCTGGCAAACAAAAAGGCCGCCCGTCGGGGCGGCCTGGTGGGTTATATAGAGCCGGGCAGACACAAGCGTCTGCCCCTACGGTTATTTGTCGAACGTGACTTCGGAGGTCATGCCCCAGCGCATAAGCGCGTGTTGATCGGTGAGCGCGATGACGACGGTATAGGTGATATCGCCGCGCTTCTCTTCAAACACGCCGCTGATCGCCTCCACCGTCCCGCGCAGCTCCTCCTCGGGCAGCGCATCCAGCACCACGGTCGCGCCTTGCCCTTCCTTGATCTTCACGACTTCGATCTCGGTCAGGTTGTCCGTCTCCACCTTCCAGCCCGAAAAGTCGGCCAGCGTCGCCGTGACTTGGCCGGGCGCGATCTGTTCGCCCGCCTTGAGATTCAGGTCCACGACCGTCCCGGCCATCGGCGCTTTCAACTCCGCATTCGCCAGCGCCGATTGGGCGGCCGTGAGCGACGCCTGCGCGGTGCTGAGGCGCGCCTGAGCCAACGCCATTTTTTCCGGGTCGGGGCCGTTCTGCACTTTGGCGTACTGGGTCTGGGCGTCGTTCAAGGTGGCCTGGGCCATCGCCGTTTTAGCCTGGGCCAGAGCGAGCTTGATCGTGTCAGGGCCTTTCAGGGCCTTGTTCCAATTGGCGAGCGCCGTATCATACTTTTCCTGCGCCTTGGTGACCGCGTTCGCCTTGTTGGCCTGCTCGGTTTCGATGCTCAATTGCAGGGTGAGCTGGTCGTGCAGGCGGGACTGATAATCGTTGTAAGCCTGCTGGACGCGGTCTTTCAGGTCCTCGTTCCCCGAGTCCTTATCCAGCTTGGCCTTCAGTTCCTCGTAGTAGTCCTTATACCAGTTGGTGAGGAAGACGGCGTTGTCGTAGGCGTCAACGTCGTTGCTGACTTTCGACAACTGCAAGGTGGCCTGCGCCGTCTCCAGCGCGAGTTGGGCGTCCGTCACGGTCTCCTGCATATCTTCCCCGGCCGGATTCTGCTGGTTGCGCAGTTCCCGCTCGGCCTTGGTCAGTGCATCCTCCGCCTGCACCACGGCCAGTTGCGCGTTGGCTTTGACGATCTCGGCCGAAGTCTGCAAGTCGTTGAGGGCCTGCTGGGCGTTCAGCACCTCCAGCTCGGCCTGGGACACTTGGGCCTGCAGGGCGGCGCTGCTTTCCAGCCGGGCCAGCACCTGGCCGGCGGTCACCGCGTCGCCTTCTTTGACTAAAAGCTCCTCGACCTTGCCGCCCGCGCTGAAGGAGAGGGCGACCGACTGCTTCGGGAGCAGGCGGCCTTCGGCGATCACGGCAAAGTCGTCGGAGACGATCGGCGGCGCGTCCCCGCCCGGCGTCGGCGTGGCGCTGCCGCTGCAGGCCGCGAGGACAAAACCGCTAATGACGACAAGTAAGAGCAATTTGCGAAACATAGGGTCACTCCACGTGAAAGGCTAAGAGACAAAATATCACAGGTCAGCATGCCATGCCTAGTGTCATTTGACATGACGCCCGGCGCTTAGACGCCTGACATTCTTATTCATACGCCAGACTTTCGCGCACGCTGATCTGCGTGGCGCGGCGGGCGGGCAGGCCGCTGGCCAGGAGCGAGAGCACGACCACAATCGCCAGCCAGATCCACACCCCGGTGAAGGAGTAGTGGTAGACCGCCGGGAAATCAATCACCTGGCCGAGGGCCTCCACGAAGTACTTGCCCGCCAGCGCGCTCAGGGGCACCGCCTGCGCCCAACTGAGCAGGCCGAGCATCAGCCCCTCGCCCATGAAAATGAAACCCACGTCGGCCGAGGACGCGCCCACCGCGCGCATCACGCCGATCTCGCGGCGGCGCTCCAGCACGTTGATGGAGAGCGTCCCCGACAGCCCGAAGCTGCCGACCACCGCCACCAGGCAGGTCATGATGAGCAGGAGCGTCGTCAGGATGCTGAAGCGGGCGTTCGCGTTCTCCTGTTCCGTGAGAGCGGTGTCGGTGAAACTCAAGCTGACGCCGCGCGACTTGAAGTAGTCCCGCAGGTCCTTTTCCATGGCGGTCTGGGCGGCGATGGTTTTGGTCTTGCCCCGGATTTCGGCCACCGAGGCGCGGCCCACCGACCCAAGCTCGACGTTCAGTGCGTCGCGGTGGAGATAGCCGGTGTTCTGATCCCGCCCCGCCAGGTCGAAGATCAACCCGACGATCGTCCAGGTCGAGTCGCCTGCGTCGCCCAGGTCAAGCTCGACCTGATCGCCCACGCTCAGGCCCATCTTGCGGGCGAGTTTCTGGTTCAGCAGCAGCGCGCGGCCGTCCTGCGGGTTGAGGTCCCGCCCCGCGGTCAATTCGGGCGTGAACAATTCGGTATCCTTCGGGATGCCGCGCAGGAACACCTCGTGGTCGCTGCCCGGCCCGGTCGCGCCGGGGACGCGCGCTTGGGCGGTGTAGAGCACCCACATCTCGGCGCGCTCCACGTTCGGGCGCGACTCGATCAGCGGCACCACTTCGTCAATCCGCTGGAACTGTCTGAAGCCGATGATGACGTCGTAGCCGAAGCCGCGGAAGATCTGCTGGATGGTCTGATTGAAGGAGTGGTGGGCGCTGATGACCATCATGAACATGGCCCCGGCGGCGATGAGCGTGATCTCGGTGAGGGCGACGCGCCCGGCGCGGCGGAACGTGTTGCGCAGCGCGAGCGCCGCCATGCGCGGCAGCCCCTGCACGCGGCCCAGGACCCGGTCGAGCCAGCGCCGGCCGTAGCGCCCGGTACCCAGGCCGTAGGCATTGAGCGCCTCGCGCACCGAGATCGCCACACCCTGCATCACCGGCCACAGCCCGGCCAGCAGCGGCGTCACCAATCCCGCGCCCATCTGGTAGAGCAGCGCGTGTCGCAGAATCTCAAATGAAGAGGCCGGGACGTTGATCAGCCCGAGCATCCAGCGCGAGAGGACATCGCCTCCCAGCGCGCCCAGCGGCACCGCGAAGGCCAGGCTCAGCAGTCCGTAGGCGGCGACGCCCGCCAGGTACAGCGTCGCAATCTGCCGGGTCAGGCCGCCGACCGTTTTCATAATGCCGATCTGCGGAAGCTGCTGGGCGATGACGGCGTTGATGGTATTGATGACCAGGATGGTGCTGAGGCCGAGTGACACGACCGCCATGACGGCCAGGATCAGCCCGACCCCGTCCATGATGTCTTGCAAGAAATGACGTTGCGGGTCTTGCGTCTGCACAAAGCCGACCGAGACGCCGAGTTTATTCAGCCGCTGCTCGACCACGTCGGCGGCAGCCTCCGCCTGTTCCTGGCTGTACTCCGGGATCGTGAAACGCACCCGGCTCAAGTCGCGGTTGCCGCCCAACAGCACGAGCATGTCGCGCGTGGCGTAGAACGTCGGCTGTTCGGTGAAGGGGGGAGGGAACTGTTGAGGATCGCGCACCGTCCCGCCGACCGTCACGGCTTTGGGCCGGTCGTTGACCTCAAAGTACACGACGCCGCCCACCGCCGGGACGTGATAGGGGGCCACGTGGTTGAATTCGACGGCGACCGAGCTGGAGTTGGGCCACTGCCCGGAGCGCGGCTCGACGAGGTCAAATTGTTGATGCTCGTAATCGTCCAGGGCGATGATGGAGGCCTGCTCCCATTCGGCGTCGGGCGAGGCTTTCCAGCGGAGGCTCATCCCGGCCAGGCCTTCCGCCTCTTCCACGCCGGGCAGGCGGGCGAGGCTGCTCACCGTCTCGTCGTCCACCAACCCGTTCAGGTACAGGATGACGTGCGACGGCCGGCTGGCGGCCTGCGACTTGGTCATCTGCCGATCCATGAGCGCGTTGCTGGCCGTGATCATCCCCAGCGCCAACACGCCCACGCCGATGCTCAGGACGACCAGCGCGGTGCGGCCCTTGTTATTCCAGAGATCGCGCCAGATTTTGCGGAACGCCGTCTTCATGTTGTCCTTCCGCCTTCATCCTTGCGGAATGGTATCCCCTTGTTCATACAGCACCCCGTCGTGCACATGCACCAGCCGGGGCATCCGCTTGGCGAGGTCGTTGTCGTGCGTGACCATAATGAAGGTCTTGCCTCGGGCGACTAGATCCTCAAACAGCGTCATGATCATATCGGCGGTCTTGCTGTCGAGGTTGCCGGTCGGCTCGTCGCCCATCAGCAGGGGCGGGTCGTTGGCGAGCGCGCGGGCAATCGCCGCGCGCTGCTGCTGCCCGCCGGAGAGGGTGTTCGGCAGTTTGTGCGCCTGGTCGGCCAGGCTGACCTGCTCCAGCAGCCTCATCGCGCGTTCCGGGCGTTCCCTGGGCTTCCACACGCGGCAGAAATCCATCGGCAGCATGGTGTTTTCGATGATCGTCAGGGTAGGGAGCAGCTGGAAGAACTGGAAGATGACGCCAATGTGCTTGCCCCGGAAGCGGGCCAGTTCGTTCTCACTCATCTTCTCGATGTTCTGCCCGGACACGCGCACACTCCCGCTGGTGGGGCGGTCAATGCCCGTCATCATGTTGATCAGCGTGGACTTGCCGGAACCGCTCGGTCCGCGCACCCCCACGAATTCCCCAGGGTGGACTTGGAGGTTCACGCTCTTGAGCACGTGGATCACGCCCGCGGGTCCCTGGAAGTTCTTAATGACGTTGTCCACGTGGACGAGATAGTTGTTGCTGTTATTGTGGCTGTTGTCGTTCATTGGCAATCTCTACGCAAAGAAGGCTGGGCGGGTTTCGCCGGAAAAATTCTAACGAGAAGAAGAAACCGGGTTTCTGACCCGGGTCTTCGGACACGAACCAGGCCAGATTGTATCACTAGTTTACTGTCCTTTTAGCACAAAAGGCGGCCCCCGTCTTCGGGCGGGAGATGGAACGCGTCATCCATCATTAGGCGGAGGGCTATCGCGGCAATACTCGCTGTTTAGGCGGGGCCAAGCCTCCTTCCACACCACCTGTAAACCCACATGAACGGGTCGCGCTTTACTCGTAGGCCAGGCTCTCGCGCACGCTGATCTGCGTGGCGCGGTGGGCCGGGAGCCAGCTGGCCCCCAGCGAGAGGACGACGACGATTGCCAGCCAGGTGAGCGCGCCGCTGGCCGGGTAGAGGTATAGAAAGGGCAGGCCGAAGACCCTGCCCAGCGCGTCCACGAAGAACTTTCCGGCGACGATGCTGAGCGGCACGGCCTGCGCCCAGCTCAGCATCCCCAGCAGCAACCCCTCGCCCATGAAAATCCAGCCCACATCCCCTGAAGACGCGCCGACGGCCCGCATCACGCCGATCTCGCGGCGGCGCTCCAGCACGTTGATCGAGAGCGTCCCTGACAGGCCGAGGCTGCCGACCACTGCCATTAATACCGTCATCACCTGCAGAATGTTCGTGATCAGGCTGAAGGCGGCGTCGTTCTGGCGGCGGTTCTCGGCCTTGCTGAGGGCGAAGACGATGCCCGTGCCCTGCGAGGCGAAATACGTCTTTAAATCCTTCGCAATCGCCTCCTGCACGGCGGGGTCTTCGGTATCGGCGCGGATCTCGGCCACGATGCCTTGCCCGACCTGATGCAGGTCGTTCAGCAGGACGTCGCGCCGCACGAAGGCCGTGTTGTCAATCACGTCGAACACGGTGCCGACGACGGTCCACGTCGTTTCGTCCACGCCGGGCAGGTCCAGCACAATCTGGTCGCCGACCTTCACGCCCAGTTTGGCGGCAAAGAGCTGGCTGAGCAGGATCGCATGGCCGTCGTGCGGGTCGAGCGCGCGGCCGGCCGTGATGGTGGGCGCGTACATCTCCGTGTCGGCCGGCACGCCGCGCAGCTGCGCGTCGAACTCGTTCCCGACGCCCGTTTTCCCGGGTGCGCGCGCCTTGCCATTCAGCCACACCCACATCTCGGCGCGCTCCACGTTCGGGCGCGCCTCCATCAGCGGCACGACTTCGCCGCTGCGCTGGAACTGTTCGAACACGATGATGACGTGGAAGCCGAGGCCGCGCCAGAACTCGTCGAGCGTGTTGCCGAAGGAGGCGCTGGCCGCGGTGATCATCATGAAAATCGCGCCAGCGGCGATGAGCGTGATCTCGGTGAGCGCCACGCGCTCCATGCGCCGGAAGGTGTTGCGGAGCATGAGCGTGAACATGCGCGGCAGGCCCTTCACGCGCCCCATGAGTTTGTCTATCCGGCCCCCGCCGTAGCGCCCGCGCCCTACGCCGTAGGCCGCGATGGCCTCGCGCACCGAGATCGCCACGCCCTGCAGCACGGGCCAGAGCGCGGCCAGCACCGGGGTCAGCAGCCCCGCGAGGGCCTGCACCGCAAAAGCCGTCGGCAGCACTTCGAGCGCGGCCACCGGGATATTCAACGTGGTCAACAGCCCGCGCGAGATCAAATCTCCGCCCACCGCGCCCAGCGGCACCGCCAGCGCGAGGCTCAACGCGCCGTAGACGACCACGCCCGCGAGGTACAGCTGCGCAATCTGCCCGCGCAGCCCACCGATGGTCTTCATGATCCCGATCTGCGGCACTTGTTGCGCGATAATGGCGATGATGGTGTTGATGACCAGGAAGGTGCTCAAACCCAGCGAGGCGACCGCCATCACCACCAGCACCAGCCCGAAGCCGTCCAGCGTCTCCTGAAAGAAATGCCGCTGCGGGTCGGAAATCTGCACGCCGCCCACCGCCACGCCGATTTTCTTCAGCCGTTCTTCGACCGCATTCGCGGCGGCCTGCGCCCTCTCCTGGCTGAATTCGGGGACGTCGAAGCGCAACTGGTTGTAATCGCGGAAGCCGACGAGCAGTTCCATCTGGCCGCGCGTGACGTAAAATGCCGCTTGCTGACTGAACGGCGGGCCGAATTGCAGCGGGTCGCGCAGCGTCCCGCTCAGCCTCACGAGCTTAGGGCGATCGTTCACTTTGAAATACACCGCGCCGCCGACCGGCGGCACTTGATACACCAGCACATGATTGGCCGACACGGCGGCCGCGCCCTCGCCGGGCCACGCGCCCTCGATCAACGTCAGCACGCTGAATCTTTGCTGCGCATAATTGTCCAGCGCAATGAGCGTCGCGTCCTTCCATTCTTCGGCGTCGAGCGACGGCTTCCATTGAATGCTCGTCTGGATGTAGCCGTCCATCTGCTTCACTTCGGGCAGGCGCGAGAGGATCAGCACGGTTTCATCGTCTACCAACCCGGCGAGGCTCATCTGCACGTTGGGCCAATGGTCGCCCTGCGACGCCGCGCCCAACTGCCGCGAAATAATGTGGTTGCTCGAAAGGATCATCCCCACCGCCATCACGCCGACGGCGATGCTCAGGACGACCAGCGTGGTGCGGCCTTTGTTGTTCCAGAGGTCACGCCAGACTTTGCGGAAGGCGACGCTCATGAGGGTTAGTCAACGGAAGGAACGCATGGCTTGGCTGGCGGAAAATGGGCGCAGATGACGGCGCACAGACCATCTAATTGTACTCTCATGCTCGTTAATACGCGATGCGGCGCAGGAAGTCGAGCGCGGTTCTATTTGGAGGCGCATCTTACGCGACCCTGTTCCGGTGGTCATCCAACCGCCATGTAGGGGGCGGCAGCTGCCGCCCCCTACGCTTCGTCGGTCAGATAACCCACGGCGACAAGCGTAAGGGTGAAGAGAATATATATGTCGTGAAAGAAGCGAGAGGCGAAGAAGAAGACCAACATGAAAACGCCATAGCCGATGGCGCACATGGATAGGCGCGGCGCGCGCCACAACCGCCGCAAGGTGAGGAGCAACATGGGAAGACCGAGGGCCAACTGGAAGGCCCAGAACGGGAAAGCCGCCCGCGGGCTTTGGACGAGGCCCAGGGTGAGCAGGATCTGCCCCAGGCCGTAGCCCATGATGGGGAACGCGACAGCGCCGCGCCCAGACACGTAGCCCAGCATATCGTCCGCCAGAGCCGGGAAATTCCAGATGGCGAAAGGGAGCAGGGTCAGCGCCAGCGGCGCGCCGGCCAGGCCAGCGTGGCGGAGCAGCCAACTACGCCAACGGGCCGGGCGCTGCTGGTGATATAGATAAACGAGCGCAAATGGGACCATGAACCAGATCGTCTGCTTGAGCGCGCAGCCGATCCCCAGCACGACCAGCGCCAGCGTGAATCGCTGCTGCTTGAGACAGACCAGCGTCAACACGAGCCACGCAAACGCAAAGACCTCGTTTTGGCCCTGCGCGGCGTAGAGCAAAATCGCCGGGTTGAACAAGACCAGGATCATCAGCGCCAGCCGCCGGGGCAGGCTCTCGGCCAACTGCGGCATGAGCATAAAGGCAACGACGAGGAAGAAAGCCGTCGTAATCAGGCGCAGGTCGAACCAGCCCAGCGTGGCGCGCGCCAGCAGGTAAAACGGGACCGGGAGCAAGAATGAAAGCGGCGGGTAGACATAGTGGAACACCGCCGGGTTGAAATCATAGCCCGGCACAGGCGGCGTCAATGCAACCGCCGTGCCCTCGAAAATTTCCGCATAAGGATTCCGGCCCGCGAGGATCATTTGGGCCGCCAGTTCAATCTGGACGGCGCTGTCCACCAGAGTGACATTACGGGCGACTGCCTCAGCGCCCAGCTGGAGGCGCTCCGTGATGAAAGCAAACACCAGCAGGATCATGGGAGGCACAGTCAGCAGGGTGATGAGCGTCCACCTGAGGAGATAGCCCCAGGTCTCCCGCCGGGTTTGGTGGTCGGGCGCAGGCGCCAGCGGCAAGCCGAGGAAATCCAGGGCCAGATAAATCAGCCCCCCCAGGACGTAGAATACGACGGTCGGCCCGCCGACCGCCCAGACCTGCATCCCCAGCAGCGCGGCCAGTATCAACAAGTCCGGTCTATCACGGAGCGATGACCTGTCCATTCCGCGTTACTCGTAAGCCAGACTTTCCCAGACGCTGATTTGCGTGGCGCGGCGGGCCGGGAGCCAACTCGCGACCATGGAAAGGACGACGATGATCCCCAGCCACAGCCACATCCCGTTCAGCGAGTAGTGGTAAGTAAAGGGGAATTGCATGGCCGCGCCGAGCGCATCCACGAAATACCGCGCGCCTAACATGCTGAGCGGCACGGCCTGCGCCCAACTGAGGAGGCCGAGCATCA
>DATDRS010000016.1:0-6017 GCA_035291605.1 Anaerolineales bacterium
CGATGCCCGCCCTGGCCTTCTCCAGCCCATCCCGGTCAGTGACTTCGTAGCACAGGCACGCCCGCAAACCGGCTCGCTCCACCGCTTCGGCAATCACGTCGAGCGAACCGTCAATTGCGTTGGGCGAGGCGTGGTGGTCAATCAGCGTCGTCGTCCCGTGCTTCACCGCGTCCACGAGGCAGACGAGCGCAGAGTAACGCACATCGTCGAGGGTCAGAGCCTTATCCAGTTTCCACCACAGGCGCTCGAGGATTTCGGGAAAGTCTTTAGGCGGGTCGCCGGGGATCGCCATGCCGCGCGCGAATGCGCCATAGAAATGCGTGTGCGCGCAGATGCTGCCAGGCATGACCAGTTGGCCGCGCGCGTCGAGCATCTCGACGCCGGGATATTTGGCGCGCATCTCGGAATCCGGGCCGAGGTCGGCGATGCGGTCGCCCTCCAGTTTCAGCGCGTGGCCGGGCAAGAGGCGGTTCTCGCTCCCCCAGGTGACGAGTATGGCGTTGGTAATCAGCATGGCAAAAGCCTTCCACCCAAAGGGTACTCTCAATCAAACGCAGTTGGCCGCGCCGGGTCGTCGAGGTGCGCGAAGCACTCCGCCAGCTGCGCGGCGCTGGTCCGGTTGGACGACAGAACCGGAATGTCGTCACGGGCAAAGAAATCCACTGCCAGAATCTCGTAATCAGGGTCGGCTGCGCCGCCAGTAATATCGCACAGGAAAATGATCTTGAACGCATGGAAGGCCGAGAACGGCTCGCCGCCCCGGTTGGCGTCGAACACGCCGATCACCTTGCAGGCGACGCATTCAAATCCGGCCTCTTCGCGCACCTCGCGCACGGTCGCCTCCGAAGGCACGTCGCCCACGTCGGCCCAGCCGCCTGGCAGACACCATCCACCATCCGAACGCTCGCGGACCAGCAAAACCTTGCCGTCGCGAAAACATGCGCCGCGCACGTCCACCTTGGGCGTCGCATAGCCCGGCTGCACGGCAAACCAGTTTTCGATGGTCGCCGGCGTTTCGCCGGTATGCAGCGCGAACATCTCCACCGCAACCTCGTACAGTTTTTGATAACGCTCGCGGTCAAATGGATTCCCGGCGTACGTCAGGCCCGTCTGCGCCAGCGCCTGCAGGGTGCGCGCCCAGTTGAGCCAGGGAGGCTGATTGTTCACGGACACTTGGCGCGTGAAAAGGCTGACTGCCGCCCGCTACCGCGCCGGCCTCTCTGTCAACGCTGCCCCTTCGGCGCGCTTCGCGAGACATCCCTTTGGGACAAGGCCGCCTTCAGCCACTTCTTATCTGCAGGCAGGCTGTAACAGCGCACCCCGGCGGCATTATAAATTGCATTGATGATGGCGGGCGTCGTCGGGATGGAGGCTAACTCGCCCACGCCCTTCGCGCCGTATGGCCCGTCTTTCGTCTCCTCCTCGACGAAGAACGAGATCACCTCCGGAGTCTGGTCAATGGTGGGCAGGTGGCATTTGTAGAGTGAGTCAGTCAGCACATACCCATCCTGCATGACAAAATTCTCCTGCAGCGCCATGCCCAGCCCCATCGAGAGGCTGCCCTCCACCTGCCCCTGCAGCGCCAGCGGATTGATCACTCGCCCGACGTCACATGCGGCGATGACCTTCAGCACTTTTGTTTCGCCGGTCTTAACATCCACTTCCACCAGCGCGGCCTGCGCACCGAACCCAAAGGCGAAATGGTGATATTGGGGAACTATCGGCGCGACATATTGGTAACTGATTTTTGGCAGGCGGCCCTCGCGGCGCGCCGTCCTCACCACTTCACTCAGTGCGACACTGTGGCCGCCGTCCGCCCCGCGTGAGACGGGGTTACTTCGGACCAGGCCATTCACAAATTCCAGACCCTCCGGCGGCGCGTCAAGCATCTCCGCCGCCGTCTGACTGAGTAGAGCACGCACCTCCCGGCTGGCGTAGCGGGCGGCGTTGCCGCTCACGTAGGTCTGACGCGAGGCCGTTGTCGCCATGCCATCCGGGGTCAGATCGGTATCTGAGACCAGCACGTCCACCTGATCGTACGGCACACCCAACTCCTCGCTGACGACCTGCGCCAGCACGCCGACCAAACCCTGCCCGATTTCCGCCGCCCCGGCCCTCACGGTTGCCCGGCCATTCGCGAACACCTCGACCTCGGCCCCGGCGGCGTCGTACGCCCCGCTCCCGAAACCGGTGTTCTTGTACGCGCAGGCGACGCCCCACGCGCGGCGCTTATCGCCCTCCACGGCCACAAAGGGATGCTTCTCCATCTCGGCGGCCACCGCTTCCAGGCATTTGTCGAGGCCGCAGCTCTCCGTCATTTCCTGCCCGGCCAGCGTCCTCTTGCCGTAGCGCAAAATGTTCCTGCGCCGGATCTCCAGCGGCGAGAGGCCCAGCGCCTCGGCCAGCGCATCCATCTGCGACTCCACGGCGAATGCGCTCTGCGTGACGCCAAAGCCCCGGAACGCGCCGGAGGGCACGTTGTTGGTGTACATCGCATACGTATCCACCTTCGCGTTCGGCGCTTCGTACGGTCCGGCGGCGTGCGTGGTGGCGCGCAGCATCACGTGATTGCTCAGGCTGGCGTAAGCCCCGCCGTCGCCGTAAATCTCAACTTCGTGCGCGACCAGCGTTCCATCTTTCGTCGCCCCCGTCTTCATCTTGATGATCGTCGCGTGCCGCTTGGGATGGAAGAGCAACGACTCCTTGCGGCTGAGCACCATCTTTACCGGGCGCCTGGCAGCCCACGCCGCCAGCGCCACGTGGATTTGCACCGACACATCCTCTTTGCCCCCGAACCCACCGCCGATCAGGCAGTTGACGACCCGGATTTTCTCCTCCGGCAGATTGAGCGTGGCTGCGATCTGGCTCCGGTCGCTGAACGGGATTTGCCCGCCGCAATAAACCGTGATACGCCCGTTCGCCTCCGGCACGGCCAACCCGGCCTCCGGCTCGATAAAACCGTGCTCGACAGTCTGCGTACGGTATTCGTGCTCGACGATCACGTCGGCGTCGGCAAAGCCTCTGGCCAGGTCGCCATTTTCAAGGTGGAAATGCGCCAGGAAGTTGCCATGCGCGCCATGTCCGAACGACTCGAGGCGCGCCGGGTCGTGCAGGACCGGTGCGTCGGGCCGGGCAGCCTGCTTGGGATCGGTGACCACGGGCAGAGACTCGTATTCGACCTCGATCAGGCCCAGCGCCTGTTCGGCCCTCTCCTCCGTCTCGGCGACAACGAGCGCAATCGCATCCCCGACGTATCGCACCTTGTCCGCTACGCGGCACAGCACCGGCCAGTCAATCTCGTGCACGCCGCAGTCCTTGCGCCCCGGAATATCGTCGGCCGTGAGCACGGTCACCACGCCCGGGAAGGCCTTCGCTTGGCTGACATCTACTTTGAGCAGGCGCGCGTGCGGATACTGGCTCCGCAATGCCTTCGCGTGCAGCATCCCTTCGACGTACAGGTCATCCGCGTAAATGCCCCGGCCTGTCACCTTGTCCACCGCGTCGGGGCGCGGCAGCGGGCGGCTGATCGCTTTCAATGGCTGCTTGACCGAGGGCAGCGGCGACACGGACCGCCCGGCGGCCTGTTGAATGGCGCGGAGGATGGCGTTGTGCCCGGTGCAGCGGCAGATATTCCACTGATGTGCTTTGTAAATCTCTTCGAGCGACGGGCTGGGGTTTTTGTCCAGCAGCGCTTTGGTGGACATGATGAAGCCGGGAGTGCAGAACCCGCACTGGGTCGCGCCCTGGTCAATGTAGGCCTGCTGAATGGGATGGAGCTGTCCGTCCGGCCCGGCGAGACCCTCGATCGTCGTGATCGCCGCGCCGTCTGCTCGTTTCATCGGGATCAGGCACGACCGCACCGCCTCCCGATCCTTGAGGACCATGCAGCTCCCGCAGTGGCCGGTCGCGCAGCCGTCCTTGACGCCCGTCAGGCGTAATTGGTCACGCAGCACGTCCATTAACAGAGTTTGCGGGGCGGCCGATACCTGACGCGGTTGGCCGTTGACGACGAGGGTATAGGTCTGTGTGTCTGACATGCCGACCTCCAGAAACGCCAGTGATCAGTCAACCGCCGTCAGATTAAACACGGCGCGGTTCGGCCACAAAACGATTGACGGATGCCTGGTCACAGAAGTCTGTGGGTCAAGCGGCGCTTCTCGAAGGGTGAGGATACCCTACGCCGCCTCTGGCCCGCCCAGAGGCGACCGCTCGACCGAGGACGGCGCGATTGTAGCACGCCGGAGATGAGAGGGCAAGATGAGCACGAAACGCGCTTGAGGTGATCCGGCTTAAGCGGCTGGCGCGATGGCATTTTCTGGCTTGACGCCTCCCCCCTCCCTCGTTACAATAGGGGTGTTTCACATAGCAAAATGAAATTCCACAATATGGCATCACGCACCACCCCCTACCCCGGCACGCAATCGGTGGCCCGCGCGCTCGGCGTGCTCAACTTCTTCACCGACCAACGTCCGCGCCTCACGTTGGCCGAGGTGACACGCCTGGCGAAGTTGAGCAAGCCCACCGCCTATCGCCTGCTGACCGCGCTCGAAAAGGCCGGCCTGCTCACGCGAAGCGGCGCCGAGCCGAGCGAGGCCTATCAACTCGGCCCCGAAGCCATCGCCCTCGGCTGGCGAGCGTTGCGCGCGAACAGTTTGCACTCGGCCTCCCACGCCGAGCTCGAAGCCCTGGCGCAAGCCACGGGCGACACGGCCTCGCTCGAAGTCCTGCGCAACGGCGAAGCGTTGATCCTCGACGAGGTTCATGGTCATCACCTGCTCGGCAGTGTGCAATCCACCGGCACCCGGTGGCCTGTGCACGCCACCTCCACCGGCAAAGTTCTCCTGGCCTATTTGCCCGCCGATGAGCGCGCCGAACGGCTGAAAAGCGCCCTGCCCCGCCTCACGCCGAACACGATCACCAGCGCCGCTGCCCTGCGCCGCGAGTTGGGGCGCATCCGCGAGCAGGGCTATGCCACCGCGATTGAAGAACTCGAAATCGGCCTGACCGCTATCGGCGCGCCCGTGTACAACCACAAAGGCGAAGTCGTCGCCGCGGTGAGCGTCAGCGGCCCGTCGCACCGGTTGATGGGGGATGAGATTCCTGAGCTGGCGGGGAGGGTGAAGAAAGCGGGGGAGAGGATTTCGCGAAGGCTTGGATACAGACCGTGAGGAGTGAGTCAACGGATTGAACGGATTACACGGATTCGAGAGATTTAGCCGCGAATCACGATTCACCTATTACCGCCTATGCTCCCGACCCCTTTCCACCCCCGCACCTCTTCAATCAACGAGACTCAGACTTGGAGACGCTGGTCCGGCTACCTCACCGCCGGTCTCTACGAGCTGACCCACGAGCGCGAATACTGGGCCGTCCGCAATTCGGGGGCTTTATTCGACGTTTCGCCGCTCATGAAATATCACCTCCGCGGCCCCGACGCCATGCGCCTGCTCAACCGCGTGGTCACGCGCGACGTGTCCAAATGCGTGGTGGGACAGGTGATGTACACCCCCTGGTGCGACGAGCACGGCAAGGTCATTGACGACGGCACGGTCTCGCGCCTCGACGCGCAGACCTACCGCCTCACCTCCGCCGAGCCGAACTATCGCTGGCTGAGCATGAACGCCGTCGGGTTGAACGTCGCCATCGAGGACATGTCCGACAAGATTGGCGCGCTCTCCCTGCAAGGCCCCAACTCTCGCGCCATCCTCCATCAATGCGCGGAGACTAATCTCGACGGCCTCAAATACTTCCGGCTCACGCAGACGAAGATGAGCGGCCTCCCCGTCACCATCTCGCGCACGGGCTACACGGGCGACCTCGGCTACGAAATCTGGGCCGACGCGAAAGACGCCCTGCCGCTGTGGGATGCGCTGGTGAAGGCCGGGCACGCCTACGGCCTCACCCCCGCCGGAATCCTCGCCCTCGACATCGCGCGCGTGGAAGCAGGTCTGCTCCTGCTCGACGTGGATTACCAGTCCGCGCACAAGGCCGTCATCGAGGCGCAGAAGTCTTCGCCG
>DATDRS010000017.1:0-8851 GCA_035291605.1 Anaerolineales bacterium
CAGAATGCGCCGCTGGACGGGCTTGAGGCCATCGCGGGCGTCGGGGAGCGCGCGGGCCACGATCACGCTCATGGCGTAGTCCAGGTACGCCGTGCGCATTTGATGCTCGATGTCAATCAGTTGGATCTGTCCGATTTCCATACGATCCTTTCAGTTCACCGTAAAAGTCATTCTTCCAGCGCGCCGACCTCGCGGAGGTAGCGTTCCAGGCGGTGTCGGCAGTAATCCTTTTTGGTCGCCTCGTCCATAGCTCAATTCCATCGCGCCGGAGGTTTCGGAAGAAGAGCAATCCCCTTCTCTAATTATACCTTTGCCCTTCGTTATTCGCGAAGGATTTTCGCTTCACTTTTGGCCTGTTTTTCTCAAAAATTTCGTGGTTTCTCTGTTTGACGATAGGGCAGGGCGGTGGTACAAACGGCGCGATTTTGTCCTTACCCCGTGCTACGTCCGAAGGCCAGGGCAGGAGGCGAGATTCTTGGAGGCGATGAATGAAAAAATTCGTTCAGTTTCTCGGCTATGTCGGCCTGTTGGCGCTGGCGCTGGCGATCCTCGTCAGCGGGGTGGGCGCTTACACCGTGACCCGCTCGTTCCCGCAGACGAACGGGACGCTGAGGGTTCCCGGCCTGGCGGAGAAAGTTGACGTTTACCGGGATGCGCACGGCGTCGCGCACATTTACGCCGACAACGTGCATGACCTGTTCTTCGCACAGGGCTACGTCCACGCGCAGGAACGCTTTTATCAGATGGACTTCTGGCGGCACATCACCTCGGGGCGTTTGTCCGAGTTGTACGGCGAGGCGTCGCTGGACCGGGATCGGTTCCTCCGCACGGTGGGTTGGTGGCGCGTGGCGGAGCAGGAATATAGCCTGCTTGACGCGGACAGCCGGGCTGTGCTCGACGCCTATGCCGAGGGCGTCAACGCCTACATCGGCGGCCGCTCCGCCGCCGACCTGAGCCTGGAGTATTCTATCCTGGCCCTCAACGGCCTCGATTATCAGCCCGAGGCGTGGTCGCCGGTCAGTGTACTGGCCTGGGCCAAGGCGATGGCGTGGGACCTGCGCGCGAACCTGGACGAAGAGGTCAAGCGCGCCGCCCTCCTTCAGGCAGTGGGAGCGGAGAAGACCGCCGAATATATGCCGCTGTATCCCGGCGATCATCCGATCATTGTTCCGAACCTGCCCACGCTGGGCCTTAACTTCGAGTCCGTGAATGCGCGCATGGCTATGATGGACGACCTCCTCGGCGCTCGCACGGAAGGCGTCGGCTCCAATAGTTGGGTCATCGCCGGGAAGCGTACCACCACCGGGAAGCCGCTCCTGGCTAATGACCCTCATCTGAGCATCCAGATGCCCTCGATCTGGTATGAAATCGGCGCGCACTGCCGGGCGGTCACACCGGCTTGCCCCTATGACTTCTACGGCCTCTCCTTCGCGGGCGCGCCGGGCATCATCATCGGCCACAATAACCGCATCGCCTGGGGACTGACGTTCCTCGCCTACGACGTGCAGGACCTGTACATCGAGAAGATCAACCCGGCCAACCCGAACCAGTACGAGGTCAACGGAGAGTGGCGGGATATGACGATCGTCAACCAGACGATCAAAGTCAAGGGCAAGATCAAACCGGATCCCGAAAACCCGGAAAAGGATTTGGGGGTGTACGACCCGGCGACGGACACGACCGCAGTGTCCCTGCCTGTCCGCTACACCCGCCACGGCCCGATCATCAACGACGTGCATGAGGAAGCCGGCAACCTATCCGGCTCAATCCATGGGGTGGAAGTCGGCCCGGGCTACGCCCTCGCGCTCCGCTGGACGGCGCTCGACGCGGGTTTCACCTACCGCGCTGTGCTCCGGTTGAATCGCGCGCAGAATTGGGAAGAGTTCCGCGCCGCGCTGAGTGAGTGGGTCGTCCCGCCGCACAACATCATCTACGCGGACGTGGACGGCAACATCGGCTATCAAGGCCCCGGCTTTACGCCCATCCGCAAGAACGGCGACGGCCTCCTGCCGGTCCCGGGGTGGACGGATGATTACGAATGGACGGGCTTTATCCCCTACACCGAACTGCCGTATGCCTTCAACCCGCCGGAGGGCTACATCGCCGCCGCCAACAACGCCGTCGTCGGGCCGGGCTACCCGTACCTGCTCTCGCTGGAATGGGATGCGGGCTACCGCGCCCGGCGCATCATCGACTTGATCAATTCGGAGCCGAAGATTTCCATCGCGTACATCCAGCAGATGCAGGGAGACGACCTGAACCTGGGCGCGAAGGAAGTGCTGCCCTATTTGCTGGAGCTGTACTTCGACGATCCCAATCTCTCCGAGGCGGTTGAAGAACTCCGCGATTGGGATTATCAGATGGACCTCGCCTCGCATCCCGCCGCGATTTACATGTCCTTCTTCAACGCGCTGCTCAAGAGCACTTTCCACGACGACGTGCCCGAGGATTACCGGCCCAACGGGGGCGGGAGCAGCTGGCTCACCCTGCGCCAGATTCTGGCCGAGCCGAACAGCCGTTGGTGGGACAACACGACCACGCCGGTAGTCGAGACGCGCGACGACATTCTGCGTCAGGCTCTCGCCGACGGCTATACGGCGCTCGAAGCGCGATTGGGCGCCGACCCGGAGACGTGGACATGGGGGGCGCTGCACACGGCGACGTTTGTCAACGGGACGCTGGGCAGCACAAGCTCGCCCGCACCTATCCGCGCGTTGTTCAATCGCGGGGCATTCTCGACGCCGGGCGGCTATTCCATCGTCAACAATACCAGTTGGAACATGACGCGCGACGACGCAGAAAGGCCGGGCGACCCGTACGCCGTAGGGACATTGCCCTCGATGCGGATGATTGTTGATCTCGGCAATCTGCGCAACTCCCGCCTCACGCACACCACCGGCCAGAGCGGCCACGCCTTACATCGGCATTACATTGACATGGCCGACGACTGGCGCCTGGTCCGGCACCACCCCATGCTCTGGGAGCGGGGTGATGTGGAGAGCCAGGCCGAGACGCATTTGGCGCTGGCCCCGTAGCGGGTGACGGGTGACACGTGACCAGTGGCGAGTGACGGATGACGGGAGGCGGGTGACGCGGTATGTGTTGCTCGCCACCCCTTATCTCTCTTGGCTCCTGCTGGTTGCCTGCGCCTCTCTGCCTCCCTCTTCCACACCTATACCCGCACACTCCCCAACTCCCATACCCACACACTTCCCTACTCCTGCTTCCCCGCTCCTCCGCGCCCCTGCCTCATCTCAAATCCCTTCTGCCCCTCAGACCCTCACCGTCTGCCTCGCCGATGAGCCGCAGTCTCTCTACCTCTACGCCCGTCCCGAAGCCGGGCGCGAGCACATCCTCGCCGCGCTTTACGACGGGCCGATTGACGCGCGTGATTATCAACATCAGCCTGTCCTGCTGACTAAACTGCCGAGCGTGGCCGACGGCGATGCGATCGTCAATATGGTGACCGTGCTCCCGGGAGAGACAGTCGTGGATTCGCTGGGGCGAGTAGTCACGCTGGCAGCCGGTGTGGCGATCAATCAGTTAGACGGCGCGACGATCACCTACGGTGGTGAAGGCGCGCTGTCCGCGCCGCAGATGACCGTTACCTTTCGCTTGAAACCCGGCGTGTTGTGGAGCGACGGCCAGCCGCTCACCGCCGCCGACTCGATCTTCTCGTTTGAGGTGAGCCAAAGCCACGACGCATACAACCCGCGCCGTGACTTGAATGAACGCACCGCCTCGTACCATGCGCTCGATGCGGCGACGGCCGTGTGGACGGGACTGCCGGGTTACATTGACCCGCTGTACTTCACACACTTCTGGACGCCACTGCCGCAGCACGTGTATGCCGGGATAACGCCCGCCGAGATCGGCGACAGCGAGGGCGCGAACCGCGACCCGGTAGGGTGGGGGGCTTTTGTTTTGAAAGAGTGGGTGAGGGGGGATCACCTGACCTTTGAGCGCAACCCCAACTACTTCCGCGCCGCCGAGGGCTTACCCCGGCTTGACCGCGTGACTTACCGCATCGGCCCGGCCGATCCAACTGCACTGCTGGCCGACTTGCAGACCGGGGTATGCGACCTGGTCCCGCAGAACCCGGCGTTGGACGCGAGCGCCGACATGCTCATCCGGGCGGGCGACACAACCGCCGCGGGGGACGTCCGGGTGCAACTCGTCAGCGACAACACGCTGACGCATCTGGATTTTGGGATCACGCCGGCAGAGGATTACAAGCGTGCGGTTGGGAATGACTTTTTCCAGGATGCGCGCGCGCGGCAGGCATTTGCCTACTGCCTCGACCGCGAGGGATTGGCGCGGCTGATCGGCCCCTCGTCCCACCGACGTGGAGAGCCGCCCGCAACCTACCTGCCGGCTTCTCATCCGCTCCGCGCTCCGGAGGCGGCTCCGTTGCCGTTTGAGCCTGCGCGTGGACGCGCCTTGCTCGCCGAACTCGGCTGGTGGGACGCCGACGGGGATGGCGTTCTGGATAAAGACAGCGCGCGCTTGAGGCTGACGCTGGCAGGCAACGGGGGAGGAGAAGAACTCTGGGAGGCGATCCAGCGCCAGTGGAAGATGAACTGCGGAATCGAAGTTGAAGCGCATCAGCTCACACGCGGCGAGTCGGAGGGCGACTGGCCGGACGGCGTGATTTTTGGCCGCCGATTTGATCTGGCGGTTTTCGGCTGGAGGGTGGGGAGTACGCCGCCGTGCGAGTTATTCACCACGGCCCAGATACCGGACGACGACAATCCGGGGGGCGCGAACAACTTAGGATACAGCAACGTCGCATTTGACGCGGCCTGCCGCCGGGGGCTGCTCACGCTCGACCCGGCGCGGGCGGCGCCGTTTCACGCCGAGGCGCAGCGCCTCTTTGCGCGCGACCTGCCGATGCTGCCGCTGTTCTTCGGAGTCAAAATCGCCGCTGCGCGGAGACAGGTCCTCGGGTTTGTCCTCGATGCCACCTCGCCGACCGAGTTATGGAATATCGAGGCGTTGACGGTTGAGCCATGAGCGGAGCCGCGGGCTTTGAGCGTGGTTGAGACGTTCTCAAAACGGCAAAGCAACCCGCTCGAAGACGAGCAGAGCGGCGCACCCCAGCACGGTCACGTTCAGGAAAAGCATGAGGGCAAGAATGAACCGTTGCTGCGGTGTGAGGCTGCGGATCAGGTCCAGGCCCTGAGATTGGAAGGCCGAAGAGGCTGGACCCGAAGAAACGCTCTCATCGTAAGCGGGGCTTTCCATGCTTTGCTGTCGCAGGTTGTCGAACATAGTCAGGCCTCCACAGTGGCAAAATACGGCGTGAGCGGCGGATCACACAGGCCGCAGATGGACATCTCCAGCAAACAGGCGCAGGCTTTCGCCCGAATCCAGCCGGAGGATGAGCGTCCCGTCGGGGATCACGTTCTCCGCGCGGCCCCGGTGTTCCCCGCTGGCGGTGCGCACCAGGATCGGTTCGTTCATCAACGTCAGCCGCGTGCGCCAGTCACGATACAGTTCCTCCTCCATCACCGAAGCATAGCGAGCCTCCAGGCCAGCGATGATCGCGCGGAGCAGGCGCAGGCGGTCCACCTCGGCCCCCGCTTCGGCCTGCAAGCTGGTGGCGGGGAAATCTACTTCGAGCGGAGAGGGCGCAAAACTCACATTCATCCCCAGGCCAAGCACGGCGTAACTTAGCCGGTCGCCCTGCAGCGCGGTTTCGAGCAAGATCCCAGCGACCTTCTTGCGGGAGATCAGCACGTCGTTGGGCCATTTGAGCGTCGCGCCTAGAGCGGTGGTCTGCTCAATCGCTTCACAGGCTGCCAGCCCGGCCAGCATGATAAAGCGCGCGGCGTGCTGCGCCGGAAGATGGCTGGGGCGCAAGACTAGGCTGAAGGCCAGCGCCGTCCCTGGCGGGGTGATCCATTGACGTCCCGCGCGGCCTCGCCCGGCGGTCTGCTCCTCGGCGACGACCAGCAGCCCCTCCGGCGCTCCTGCCTCGGCCAGCTGCCAGGCCTCGGCGTTGGTCGAACCGATCCGTTGGTACAGATGGATGGGGCGAGCGAGGCGCAGTCCGCTGAGGCCGTGCAGGAGTTCCGAAGCATGGAACATGATGCGTATTGTACCCTGTTTTGTCGCCGTGCCAATGTCTGGTAAAATCGCATCTGCCGCATGCGGCAACGGTCTTCGAGGCAACTGATGCAGCATCTCTGGTCTCCCTGGCGTATGGCCTATTTGCGCAAAGACGACAAAGACACGGGCGATAAACTGCAAGCCACCGGGAAACTTTCGACCGCCGGGTGCATCTTCTGCGATAAGCCGGCTGAGGAGCGCGACACCGAGAACCTGATTGTCCGCCGTGGGCACCGGGCCTTTGTCATCCTCAACTTGTATCCGTACAACAACGGGCACATGATGGTCGTGCCCTATGCGCATGTCCCCAGCCTGGAACAACTGGACACCCCGACGCTCACCGAGATCATGGTGCTGGTTAATGAAGGGTTGGGTGCGTTGCGCGCCGTCTACAATCCGCAGGCCTTCAATCTGGGGGTGAACATTGGCGAGGCGGCCGGAGCGGGCATCGCGGAGCACGTCCACATGCACATCGTCCCGCGCTGGGCCGGGGACACAAATTATATGGCGACGGTCGCAGGGACGCGCGTGATACCGGAGGGCCTCTCGGACACCTATCGCCAGGTGCGGGAAGCCTGGCCGAGCTGATCGATTCCCGCTGGAGCAGGTTCCCGTAGGGGCAGGTCTCAGACCTGCCCCTACGTATGGGTGAGGAAAATATGACAACCGATGGCAAAAAACCAAACGACGCAGTTATCCTCTCAGGCGCGCGCACGCCAATCGGCAAGTTCATGGGGGCGCTCGCTTCGATCCCTGCGCCCCGGCTGGGCGCGGTAGCCGTCCGGGCCGCCGTCGAACGCGCGGGCATTGATCCGCAGCAGATCGAAGAGGTGATTATGGGGCAGGTCATCGCCGCGGGTTCAGGTCAAGGTCCGGCGCGGCAGGCCGCCATCTACGCGGGCCTGCCGCCCGAGGTCGGGGCCTTCGCGGTCAACAAGGTCTGCGGCTCAGGCCTCAAGGCGGTGATGTCGGCGGCGCAGGCGGTGCGCGCAGGCGACGCCCATATGCTCGTGGCGGGCGGCATGGAGAGCATGAGCGCCGCGCCGCACCTGGTCTTCGTCCGGCAGGGCGCGCGCTATGGCGATCAGACCATGTTCGACGCCGATTTGCACGACGGCCTGTGGGACCCATTCGAGAACTGGGCGATGGGCGACGCCGCCGAGCTCATCGCCAACGAGTATGAAGTGACGCGCGAAGCGATGGATCGCTTTGCGCTGGAGAGCCACCAGAAGGCCGTGGCCGCGATGGACGCCGGAAAATTCAAGGCGGAAATCACGCCCGTCGAGGTGGACCTGAAGGGCAAGAAGGCGGTGGTGGACACGGACGAAGCCCCGCGCCGTGACACGTCGCTGGAGGCCCTGGCCAAGCTCAAGCCCGCGTTCCAGAAGGACGGTAGAGTCACGGCCGGCAACGCGCCCGGCCTGAATGACGGCGCCGCAGCCGTGGTCGTCGCTTCGCGCGCAAAGGCGGAAATGTTGGGTCAGACCCCGTTGGCGCGCGTCGTCGGTTATACCTACGCCGCGGTTGAGCCGAAATATCTCTTCATCGCCCCGGCGCGCGCCATTCCCAAGTTGCTTGACAAAACCGGGTGGGCGCTCAAGGACGTGGACTTGATCGAGCTTAACGAGGCCTTTGCAGCGCAGGTGCTGGCCGACGGTTATGCGCTGGCGGACAAGGGCTGGGACTGGAGCAAGGTCAACGTCCACGGCGGCGCGATTGCGCTTGGCCACCCGGTGGGCGCGAGCGGCGCGCGGCTGTTGGTAACGCTCATCCATACTCTGCGCGACCGGGGCTTGAAACGCGGGATCGCCTCGTTGTGCCTCGGGGGCGGGGAGGCGGTGGCCATGGCGGTGGAAATCGAGTAATGGGCAAATGGTAAATGGGAATTACCCATCGCCAGTTACAAATCACGAATTACCACGCTGCTTAAAAGAGCATCAAAGATGACCATTCAACACATGGCCGTGATCGGCGCAGGGACGATGGGGAATGGCATTGCTCAAGTGTCTGCGACGTATGGTTATGAAGTGACGATGATTGACGTCATCCCCGCCGCGCTGGAAAGGGGGATGGAGACGATCACCAAGTCGCTGAGCAAACTGGCCGAGAAAGGGCGCATCAGCGCGGAGCAGAAAGACGCCGCGCTCAACGCGATCACGACCGCCGGAGATTTGCGGGCCGCGCAGGAGGCTGACCTAGTCATCGAAGCGGCGACCGAGAACCCTGACCTCAAGCTCACAATCTTCCGCGACCTCGACGCGCTGACGCACCCCGAAGTCATCCTGGCCTCGAACACCTCGTCCATCTCCATCACCAAGATCGCCGGGGCGACGAAACGCCCGGACAAGGTGATCGGGATGCACTTCATGAATCCCGTTCCATTGATGACTCTGGTCGAGGTGATTCGCGGGTTGGGCACGAGCGACGAGACGACGCGCGCCATCATGGGAGTATGCCGCCAGCTGGGCAAGACGCCCGTGGAGGCGAAAGACTCGCCCGGCTTCATCTCCAACCGCATCCTGTGCCCGATGATTAACGAGGCGATCTTTGCCCTCCAGGAGGGGATTGGCACGCCCGAGGCGATTGACGCCGTGATGAAACTGGGGATGAATCATCCGATGGGCCCGCTGACGCTGTGCGACCTCATCGGCCTGGACGTGGTGCTGTACGTCATGGAGGTGCTGCAGCGCGACCTGGGCGACGACAAATACCGCCCGGCGCCGTTGCTGCGGCGGATGGT
>DATDRS010000018.1:0-8295 GCA_035291605.1 Anaerolineales bacterium
TTCGCCATGAATTCATCGACCTCGTTCATCGCGTCCAGGCGTCGGGCAACCTTCCTTGCAGTGGTTTTCTTTCTTACCATGGATGACCTCACGGTTTCTTCGGCGAAGCAGGCTAACGGCCTCGAGCTGAGCGGCGCAGCACAGGTACATCGTACATGAAACCGCGCTGAGGCTGCGTCCGCTCCAGCGAGTGGTTAGGCGGAAGTTCATTCCGCGCCCGCGAATGCGGCCTCACTTCGGCGGGAGCGATTTCGCAAACTCCAGCCCCATCTCCACCCACTTCTTCAGCCTTGCAGGAGACCTCAGGCCAGATGGGGCAACCAGAACCCATCCCTTGGACGGACGGCCCGTGAGGGAGAATGGCTTGGCGTCCTTGCTGCTCATAGCCTCATCGTGCCTCTGTGGGCCTACCCGAACCAGCATCTCATCCCCGATGATGCCGCAGGCTACATTGCCGCGCACCAAGAACGCGACGCCCCCAAACTGCTCCTTCTCCGAGAGGCCCTTAGTGGAGCCGAGCACTCCCCGGACACGCTGAGCAAGCTTCAAGTTGTAGGCCATTCCACATACCTCAGGGGGACAACTTGGCGAAATCCCACCATCCTCGAGCAAGTGCAGACAATGCCCATGACTCGCTACTCTTCCGCCTAACGGCCTCAAGCTGCCTGCCCCGTGTTCTGTACGGGGAGCGGCGCAGCACAGCCACATCGTACATGAAATCGCGCTGAGGCTGCGTCCGCTCCAGCGAGTGGTTAGCAGGCCGGAAATCCACTTGGCGGCTAGGACTGGCCTCCTCCCGCCTCTAGCATTACTCAAGCTCCTCCAGCCGGATACCGTGCCCCGCGCGCACGCTGGCTCTTGCCTCAGCGATGCGTCGGAGGAACTGCGGGTCATGTTCCAATCGATAGTCAAACCAATCGTCTTCTGAAGCGAATCCGATCAGTATGCCGGCTGGTCTGCCATGCTTCGTGATGATGATCTCTTCCCGATTGGCCAGCTTCAGGTACTTCGACAGCTGGTCCTTGATCTCTGAGAGCGGAACCTTCCTCATGGCCGACCTCCGATCGACTTCAACCAATCATCCGCTTGGGCCTTTGGGACAATTGCCAAAACCTCGACAGCACCCTCAATCACATCATAGAAGACCCTGAAACCTCCCACGCGCAGGCGACACTGGGGGCGAACGATCCCGCGCAGTCTTTTGATGCTGCTCCGGCTTCCCTTGCCAGGCTCGTATCGCAGATGACGCTCCAATTCGTCTCGAATGGTAGATCGATCTCGGGCGGAGAGCTGCCGGTAGTCCTCCACAGCCTGAGCCGCCAGAACGATCTCGTATCTCATTCTGGCTATATTCTAGCCAGAACCTGGGGAATGGTCAACTGGGAAGTAAGAGCAATCGGCCTGCTAACGGCCTCGAGCTGCCTGCCCGTGTACTGTACGGGGAGCGGCCCGGCCAAGACACGTTCCAATCATCGTGCCGAGCTGGCCGGGTCCGCTCCCTTGGCCCGCGGCCTGAGCAGGCAGCGAGTGGTTAGGCGGCAGGCTCGTACCGAAGCAGAACTACACCAGAGCTGAGAGTCTTCGTTTCAATGAGCCTAAGGGCAGCATGGGTGCCATCTGGGAAGAGACGTTGTCCGCTGCCCAGGACAACAGGGTGGATCATGAGCCGATACTCATCGATGAGAGCATGCTGCATGAGGGCTCTTACCAGCTTGCCACTGCCTATGATCGCGATGATGCCTCCGGGCTGCTCCTTGAGTCCAGCTACTTCTTTCGCAACATCTCCTTTGATCACGGTCGAGTTGTGCCATTCGGCCTTCTGGAGTGTTCTAGAAACGACGTACTTTGGCATGCTGTTCAGCTTGTCGGCGACGCCGAACTCGTTATTGGTGCGGGAGGGCCATGAATCGGCGAATATCTCATAGGTCGTTCTCCCCAGCAGTACCGCATCAGCTTCGAGAATCTGCACCGTGATGAGCTCTGCGACGTCGTTGGTAAGGTAGGGAAACTGCCACTTCTCGGGCGCTTCCATGACGCCGTCCAGCGTCAGGTATTCATATGCGATCACTCTTCTCATGTTGTCTCTCCTGCGAGTCGGGTGGGTGGTATGAACAGGGTCCGTGGCGATTGGGCCGGGCCCTTCTTGGGATGGGCGGGCCTGACGCCTAACAGTTGCTTAACTCGTGAGCGACGCAGGAGCGAATCAAGTTGAAGCAGTTGTTAGGCGAGTTATGCACAAACGTAACGCAAATGCGTGGCCAATGGAGTATCCAGCACTCTTTCGATTTTAAAGCCAGACACTTTGTCGCTGATATTCTCAAAGAGACGCTGACCACCGCCAAACAGCACTGGTGCAAGGGCAATTTCAAGTTCATCTACTACGCCAACATTCAGATATTGCTGAATCACATTTGCGCCACCAGCAATTCGAATATCACGTTCGCCTGCTGCTACTCTTGCCTGCTCAAGCGCAGCTTCTATGCCGTCATTCACAAAGTAGAATGTTGTGCCACCTGGTCGTACCCATGGTGCTCGCTTTTTGTGTGTCAGCACATACACCGGCGTATGAAACGGCGCTTCCTCCGGCCATCCCCTTTCGCCTCCCTCAAACATGCGCATCCCCATTATATTTGCACCAATTCGCTCGGTTGTTTGCTTGAGCATCTCATTTACCAAGCCAGTTTCCCCGCCCGAGCCTAGTTTGAGATTTTCCCGAAAGTATTGCTGATTGAACACCCATCCCATCATCGCTCCCCACTTGGCGGCCCAGTTCTTGTAATCCGGTTTGTCCCAATTCTCGAGAGTCATCCCTTCCGGTGCTATGTAGCCGTCCAGACTCATCCCGACGTTAACGAATACTTTTCCCATTATTTCCTCCTTATTCCTGGCGAGAGCTCCGCCTAACGGCCTCGAGCTGAGCGGCCCGGCCAAGACTCCTTCATATGATCGCGCCGAGCTGGCCGGGTCCGCCTGTCCCACGAACGGAGTGAGTGGGGCTCCATCGAGTGGTTAGGCGTGCGGGATACTCCCTCCAAATTCGCGCACGACTGCCGCGTCTGCAAGGGGAATGTGTGTTACACTGAATGTGTAGTTGAGAAAGCGGATCTCTCGGTGTACTGATACCGCCGGACCCTCTAAGCGCTGGCGGTGAATCAATTCCCGGCCGTGCCGGAGAAGGGCAGTCAGATATGGACATCAGAATCTACGTAGGCAATCTGGCGAAGTCGACCACCCAGGACGAAATCACCGCCCTGTTCGCGCAGGAAGGCGAAGTCACCTCGGTTGATCTGGTGAAGGACCGGAACAGTGGTCTGTCCAAGGGCTTTGCCTTTGTCACTATGACTTCACAGGAAAGCGCAGACAAGGCTATCAGCAAGTACAACGGCTACTCCCTGGCGGGGAATGAACTCAAAGTCAACATCGCCAAGCCCCGTGTGGAGCGCGCGTAGACAATCTAGAAACGGAATACAAGAGAACCTCGCCGAAAGGCAGAGAGACCTCGCCTTGCGGCGAGGTCTCTCTGCCGCTACTTCATTCTTGACGGGCAAGACCACTCATACCCGCTTCGTCTTTCTGGCGGCCGGCGCACGCCTAACGGCCTCGAGATGAGCCGCCCGGCCGGTTCGGCCGGCGGACCGACAGGGCGAATACCGGTTCCAGGGCTTGGTTTACTTGACTCCCGGACCTCGCGCACCAATTCGGACCGTCACTGGCCCCTCTAAGGCATCCCCAACTATCCATCACCCCACGCCCCGAGTCAAGCAGAAGAGCGCACTGAAGCTGACCCGGCAGGCCGGGTCGGCTTCAGCGAGTTGTTCGGCGGCAGAACCTAAGACTTCGAATGTGAGATCCCCGGCCGACGGGCGACGGACCATCCTTGAGATCGGCCTGTAGACCTCGTGGAGCAGGAGGGTGACACTTCCCTGGCAGGCCACCTTGGTGGAAATTGGCGCGGAAGCTGCGGGTTCGAGCCAACGGCACCCACCGCGAGCGGGCGACGCTCTCCATGGAGACGCGTTGAGCACATGGTTCTGCTCGGATACCACAGGGACGCCTAACGGCCCAGAGATGAGCCGCCCGGCCAGCCAAGGCTAGTATCGCGCCAAAGCCAAACACCTGACTGGCCGGGTCGGCTCCATCGAGTTGTTAGGCATCCCGCGGGCGCGTCTCCAACCACTTGGCGTGGGGTCGAGGGAACCCGCCTCGGGCTCCAGCGTGTGCAAGCGATTGCCATTCAACGAGAGAGGTGCCGCCAATTCGAACTACGCTTGGTCAGCTGAAAAGCCACTCTGGAAGCATCGTTCACAAGCCCCGAACAGGTTACCCGATCAGCGCGGCGATGCGCTGCCAGCCTCAATCAGATCGAGGCCGACAAGCCAGCGGCGAAAACCGTCTTCGATGCGGGGCACGTCGCCAAACAGTCTAGCCTGCAGGGTGGTGTCCGCAACGTACTGGCCAGTTTGTGTGTAACGAGCCATCGCGCGAAGATCTCGCATACTCTCTGAGAACAGACCCATCACACCGAGCATCGCGCTGAAAAACCACCAGGGCGGATTGCCTACGCGGACCTGCCTGCCGAGCAAGGCAGACAAGACCTCCGCAATTTCGGCAAGCGAAACAGGGCGGCCAGACCCGATGTCAATCCGTTTGCCCACCGCCTCCGGCGCGTCCACCGCCGTCGCAAGATATCGCGCCAGGTCTTCGGTCAACACATGGGTGAAGCGAACATCTGGTTTGACGTAAGCCATCAGTTTCCCTTTGCGCACGCCGCCGCTTGTGAAATCCCGCCCCTGGTCAATGAAAGCGCCGGGCCGCAGTGACACAAAGGGAACGCTGTGTTCCTCCAGATAGTCCTCGACGAGCTTCTTATTCCAGAAGTGCGGAACGTAAGTTGCCTGATGGGCGTTGAGGATGCTTGTGAACACGAACCGGGACAGCCCGGCGTTTTGGGCGGCGTCTGCAAGGTTGAAATTGCCCTTCAGGTCAATTTCCGGCGTATCGGTTTTGCGTCGGCGCATATACCCGGCGGCGGTGGTGATGAGCGCATCCATTCCTTCCATCGCTGGTTTGAGCGAGGCGGGATCCATCATGTCGCCCCGGACAATCTCAACGCCCAATTTCTTAAGGGCGCTGGCATCGCTCCCCGGGCGCACCAGGGCGCGGACGCTCTTGTTGCGGTTGAGCAGGGCGCGCACGACTTTGCCGCCGAGGTGCCCGGTAGCGCCAATAACCAAGACTCGATTCAGTCTTTCTTCAGACATGTCTTTCTCCGATCATAAGGTTCATACCCGCACCGGGCGCAGAATTACCAGCGGAATCTCGCGACTGGTTCTTGTTTTGGTAACTGGCATAGCCAATCGTTCGGCTCCTTCAAGGTTTCCGATACACAAGTCAATAAGAGATATTGACGCGATGGCCGATGTATTTGCCCTGCTCCACTTCGTTCAGCAGAAGGTCGGCAACATCGCCGGTCGTAATCTTCAACTGCGGCCCGCCGCCGAGCAATAAGTCGGCCTGTGTGCGGTATTGCCCGGTGCGCTCGCCCGGCTCCACCATCGGCGCGGGGCAGATGACCGTCCAATCGAGACCAGAGGCTTCCAGCGTCTTCCACGCCTCAAGGTGTGCGCCGGAGATGTTGCGGGCGAAGTCGGGGAAGTTGGGCAGGTCGCGCAGGAGTTTGGCAGGCGCTGCGTTTAGCGTGGCCACGCTGCCCAGCACCACAACCCGTCGCAAGCCCGCTTCGCGCATCCCTTGCAGGAGATGGCGTATGCCGTCGGTGATGATATCGAGATATTTGTCGGAGACATCAGGTCCGCCTGGCCCCATCGCGTTGATGACGGCATCGTGCCCCGGTATGGCCGCCGCCACCGCGCGGGCGTCGCGCGCATCCCCCACCACGACCGTCAGGTGAAGGTGTGTCACATCCAACTTCGCCCCATCGCGCACAAAAGCCGTCACCGTGTGGCCGCGCTCCAACGCCTGCTTCAATATCTGCTGGCCGATTTGGCCGGTTGCGCCGAAGAGAATGATATTTATCTTGCGCTCCTTATGACTCCGAGGTGTTGTGTACGATCTTGTTGACGGCGAACTCACCTTCGGCGAAGGCAGGCTTCTCGACGCTCCAACTCCACGACACGCGGGGTGTGATGCGCATGTAGACGCCGGGGCCGAACTGCCCTTCGCGCTCGACGAATTCCGCCGCGCCGTAGATCCGGATCCCGCGCGGGTGCCAGGGATCGACAGACACCAGATCGTCCACCACCAACGCCACCTGTGGGTTACCGGCCCGAACGTTTTTGTACTTGCGTGTGTGGGTGGGACTGTGCCCGCCGACGTAGAAAGCATCCCCGTCGAACTCGAAGCCGACGGGCATCACGTCGGGCCGCCCGTCAGCCGAGACGGTGGCGATGCGCGCTAGATGCTGCGACTTGAGATAAGCGATTTCCTTCTCAGTGAACATCGCACTCCTCCCGGCTACATCTCCCGGCCCAGCGTGGACAGCACGCCGACAATCGCGCCAGCGGCGACAATGTGTATGAGGCCCAGCACGATCTTGACCGCGCCGCTCACCGGCAGACTCAACAGGCCGCCGAAGGACAACAACAGGAAGACGGCAGCGACAATCTGAAAGATGAGGAACGGGCGGCGGGTGAAGCGGCCCAGGAGGGCCAGCAAAATGGTTGCGCCGATGGCTGGCGGGATCGTGGCCTGCGCGATGAACGAAACTTCCATCGGGCTGAGCGTCTCGTAGGTGGGCGGCGCCATTACTTCCAGCGGCACGCCGAACAAACCGGCAATGCCAAAGAGCACGACGGCGGCGGCAAAAGCGGCGACCGCGGCCACCAGCGCTCCCCACCACAGCTCTCGAATCGCAACGCGTTCAACTGGTTTGTTCTCCATCTGCGCCTCCACAGGGTAATCGAAGAAATATTAGACGGCTAAGCTTTATGCCAAAAAAATAGACGCGCTCATGTTAGGTTCTTGAGTACTTGCATCAGCAACCGGCGGAGCAAGACCCGCTCTTCCGCTGTCATGTTGACAAAGCTCTCACGCTCAAGTTCGCCCCACACGAGTTCACTCGGTTCGATCAACTTACGACCATCTGCGCTGAGATAGACATGCGAGACACGCTGATCGTCTGCATCCGTCTGCCGCCGCACCAGCCCGCTGGCTTCCATTCTGTCCACGATTTTCGAAACCGTAGCAGGTGTGACGTCGAGCAATTGCGCGATCTCCGAGTGCATCAGCCCGTCACAGTCGCACAGGTGCATCAGCAGGATTTCCTGCCCTGGGTGCAGGCCGTGCTTGGCGAGCATCTGTTGAGCCTTGGCCCGATGAGCGCGCGCAACTTGTACTAACAGATAGCCAATCGTTTCAGAGATATTCACGTGAAGTTCGGCTGCTGATGCCAGATTATTTAGACGGCTAAACAATACTACGGCTTGCCCAGCGTGTCAACCCTTTCCATTTGGGGGGCACAGCCACCATCATGTAGATGTCAATTCTACCAAGTGGCTTTGGCTCAGCCAGGCTTCCAGAGCGCTCTGTCGGCCCTGGTTGAGAGTGATCCGTTCCAGGATTACCCACCGTTGAGATTCTGCCAGGATGGGCGTTGGCCTGGTTGGGATATCGGCTCTTGCGCTGCTCTTGAGGTGAAAGGTGAATTCGGGGTTGGCGCGTAGATCGGCATACCGACCGCTCTTGCCCGGTAGGCCGGTGAGATAAGATCGGCTGTCCAAGTTCAAGTTGTGAAACCAGATCTCGATGCGGTGGGGAGGTCGTGTCTTGCGGCCGGTCGTGGCGATGCCTGCTGTGCGGCCTCGTTTGGCGCTCACTGCCGTGAGTGGTGAGATGTGGCCTTCCCGGATCGCGCAAAGGCGCTCCTACCGGGCATGTGGATCGCGTAGGGACTTTGGTTGGTCGACCGCGAGCTTCAATTGAATACACGTCCCTGCGAATGCCTAACGGCCTCGAGCTGAGCGGCCCGGCCAAGTCACGTTCGGATTATCGCGCCGAGCTGGCCGGGTCCGCTCCCCTGGCCTGCGGCCTGGGCAGGCAGCGAGTGGTTGGGCGGCTCTGGGCGGGCGCCGAGGTGGCGCGGGCGGCCGGCGTCGGCCTTGATCAATGCAGCAGCGGATCAGGTACGGCGGACTCGGGTATCGCGATCGTGCGACGGCGTGCCGCCCGACTGATGGTTCAGGCCCCCTACGGCTCGGATGAGGAGACGTCGTAGATCGTCTCCTCGGGTTGGGCCGTAAGTAACTCAGAGAGCAAACCGAGTGTCTTTTGGACAAC
>DATDRS010000019.1:0-2876 GCA_035291605.1 Anaerolineales bacterium
CCATGGGCCGCGACTGAGCGACTGCACTGCGCGAGGCTGAGGCCTCGGATCGCCGCAAGCCCATCGAGGCAACTCCGCCCACCAGAAGCCGCAGCCGAAAACCGGGCGCCTAACAACTCGCTGGAGCCGACCTGGCCAGCCCAGTGTTTGGGTTTAGCGCGATACTAGCCGTGGGCTGGCCAGGCGGCTCAGCTCGGTGCCGTTAGGCTGTCCGGCTCGATAAACCCGTTTCTCAACTGAATCATCCGAGTGGTCAGCGAGATTTGATAGTGGAAAGGAGAATGACTATGAATGGAGAAGAAGGCCGCCTGATCGACATTGGCGACACTAGCTTATACGTTGTGGAACGAGGCAGGGGCTACCAGCTCATCGTCTTACACGGTGGACCCGGTCTCGACCACCATATGTTTGGCGACTACCTCGACGCGCTCACCGACGACTATCGACTCATCCTGGTGGACCAGCGCGCCAACGGTCGCTCTGGCCGACCGCCCGAAGAAACCTGGACGCTTGGGCAAAACGCGAAGGATGTTGGTTTGCTGGCGAAGGCGATGGGGTTGGACAAATACGCCGTGTTGGGTCACTCGTACGGGTGCGTTTGTCGCCTTGCAACACGCCGTGGACTTCCCGGGACAGGCAGCGCAAACCATCGTTTCCAGCGGTGTGCCGGGTAGCCGGTTTTTGATGTCGCATGTTGAGCACGAACTGGCGAACTTTGAGCCGGAAGAACTCCGCCAGCAGGTGACTGACTCGTGGGCACGCGAACAGCACGTGCAGACCCACGACGAGGTCGCCGCCCTGCTTTCGGACCAACTCCCGTTCCAGTTTGCCGATCCATTCGATCCACGCATCGCAGAGTATGAACAGCGGACGGCCGGTGCGGTGTACGCCCCTGAAGTGCTGCGCAAGTTTTCTTCGGCGGACTACGGCGGGATCGAAGTCGAGGATCGCCTGGGAGACATCCGCCACCTCGTGCTGATCTTGGCCGGACGGTATGATCGAACTTGCTCAGTCGAGGCCGCCGAGTTTATGGCAGCGAACGTGCCTAACGCGGAGTTGGTTGTGTTCGAAAAAAGCGCCCACATGACTTTCGTGGAAGAAAACGAGCGTTACGTGCGCACTGTTCGTGCCTTTTTAGAGCGGCATAGTGTCTCTTAATAGCCGGTCGAGTTATGCTTTATTGGTCGCCGTGACCAACCAGGACAGCCTAACAAGGGCATGAACCCGACTTGCTCCTCGCTGCGCTCGTCGCAAGCGGGTGATGCCCACCGTTATGCAGCCCAGAGAGGCGTAATGAGCATGAGAACGAAGTCACAGAGCCATGTTAATGTCAGCCAGATTGAGTGGGCGACAGCTGCGTCTTACCCGGAAGAATTGCAGCGCATCGTCCGTTGGAAGATGTTGATTGGCAGTGGAGGATCCGACTGGCCCGGCGTGCCCCAAAAGGACGTCTTGATGGGCGTGCTGGAATTGGACGCCGCTGGTTACTATCCGGGCCATGCCCATCCCGCCCCAGAAATCTATTTTGTTCTTAGTGGGACGGCGGAGTGGACGGTGGGCGACGAGACCTTCATGGCTGAGCCCGGGACGGCGATCTACCACCGACCGAATGTTTTGCACCGCATGGTCAACAAAGGAACCGAGCCGCTTCGAGCGGTTTGGTTTTGGTGGGCGCCGGATGGTCGCAACGATGTGCTTGAGGTCGAGGTCAAGTTGTTGGAGCCGATGCCCGGAGCGCCCTAGTGCTGAAATCACGCGGGAATGAGGACTAGGATGCAGCCCGGTCTCACAGGCACCCGCGCGTGTTGTGGTCATGCTTTGAGGAGACGCTTACACCATAATACCAGAAGCACGTACTATGGTGAGCGGCGGTGGCCGCCTCCCAGACCGCTGGACAGACCCAACTGCCTGCCCACCAGCGCGCTGGCTTTGAAGCCGCCTATACCCGCTTCCTGAACGAAGGGTTGTTGGCCAACCCGCCCCCTACCCACCGGCCGGCGTGGCCGCCCTAAACAGACGCGGGCGCGTAACCTGCTCGACCGGCTGGTCACCCATCGGAGCGCGATCCTGGCGTTCCTGCGTGACTTCCGCGTGCCGCCGCAGGGACAACAATCAGGCCGAGCGCGACCTGCGCATGTTCAAGGTCAAGCACAAGGTCTCCGTCTGCTTTCTCAGCTCGGAAGACGCCGACCAGTTCTGCCGCATTCGCGGCAACATCTCGACGTTGCGCAAGCAAGGTTATTCGGCCCTCGACGGGCTTGCCAGCGTTTTCGCCGGTCAGCCGTTCATGCCCTGGCTACAGGCCTGAGCAGTCACAACGTGGGTTTTTCTGGACAGGCATGTTGCCGTATAATCCACACCGCCCGCTCGCCAACCGGCAACGGTTCCAAATCACCGCCAAGGAGGAGATAACACATGACAGGAAATATCATCATCTGGCTCGTCGTAGTCGTCCTTGCCGTATTCTTCGGCTGGCTTGTCGCCCGCGCCTGGCGGGCCAAGAGCCCGGTCAGGAAATGGGGCGGCGTCGTGTTAGGCGGCCTGCTCACGCTGGTGGCGGCCCTGGTCGCCATCGTTTCGGCCCGCGGCCTGATCACGCTGTACTTGCCGCGCGGCAACCCGGCGCCCGATATTCAGGTGGCGGGCACGCCCGAGCAGGTCGCGCGCGGCCAGCATCTGGCCGCGTCCTTCTGCGCCTCGTGCCATTCCGCGACCGGTGAGCTTCCCCTTACGGGCGGCGTGGATATCCTCGCGGACGTTCCAATTCCCCTGGGATCTGCCATGTCGGCCAATCTCACGCCAGCCGGTCGTCTTGCGGACTACACGGACGGTGAGATCTTCCGCGTCCTGCGCGAGGGCGTGGACAAGGACCGGCG
>DATDRS010000020.1:0-3718 GCA_035291605.1 Anaerolineales bacterium
CCACCGCCATCCCCTCCTCCCCCACCCCCTCCGCAGGCGGCGACGAAAAAAAATATCCCTATCAACGTGAGCCGAAAAAATTTGCGCGATGGCATACAGCACCTCCAGACGGATAAGGTGAGGCTTATGGGCAGTGTGAGGTTTCAAAGAGCATATATGGGCCAATAGGATAAGTCAAGTCTGATTTCTCCCCTCTGAAGGCGCGGACGCGGTTCCACCCCCTAAAGGCGCGGACGCGGTTCCACGTGCGCGGCGCATCAGCGCCCACTCGGCCGCGGCGACCAGCAGAACCGCGAGCGCGGTGTAAACGTACACGGAGACCGGCGTCGGTTTCTCTAAGACCAGGCTGTGCCACGACGAGAGCGAAAGCCGCATGTCTGCTTCGCCGTTAGAACCCTCCCAAGCCTGGAACGCGATCGGGACGAAATCGCCGGGCGCCATCTGCACATCGTTCGGATCGGCAGTCGTGAGCGGTCGCGTGAACACGAGGCGATAGTGTCCGTCGGCCCACGTCCCGCTAGCGGCGACCTCGGGCGCCTCTTGCGGCTTCAGCCCTTCTTTGAACCCGGCCGCGTTATATTTGGTCACACTCCCGTCGGCCTGCCATTTCCACAGGTTGACCGGTTTGCCGGGCTGCCCCCAGAAGAAGTAAGGCTTCTGCGGCCCCTCGCTCAACTTCTGCGGGAACTGCACCGCAAGGGCGTCGGGGAATGGGCCGGCCGCGCCCAAAAGTTGGCTGAGGTCCACATAAGTGTCGGCGCCGACGTTCGCCTGGCTGCCTGCGCCTTCGGCGTCGTGGAACGGGTCATCCCATTCGACGAGCAGCGCCAGGCTCTGGTCGTTGTGCAGGGCGCGGACGGTCACCGCGTCCACGCCCGGCGTTTGCCAGCGCGGGCCAGCGATCACCTGGCCGGTGAGATAGAAGGACACGGGTCGGGCCTGCCCCCAGGCCGGGTCATCGGGCGTGGTCGGCAGCGAGCCGGAGAGGCGTTTCGCGGTGACCACACTTTGCTCGCCGGGCTGGTTGATCTGCAGCGATTTGACGTACGCCGAGAGCGCCCAGCGCTCGTCGTCCGTGAGCACATCGTAAAATGACGGCATAGGCGAACCGTTCAGGCCGGTAGAGAAGCGGGCGTAGATGTCCAGCAGCTCGCTGCCGCCCTTGTAGCGCCAAGCCTTTGTCAGGTCGGCCGGGCGAATGGGGAAGTCGAAGTCGTCGGTCATGCCGGGCGCGGAGGGGCCGTCGCCGCGCCCCTGCTGGCCGTGGCATTTCCAGCATTGATTTTCCTGGTAAAGCTGCGCGCCCTGCGCGATCACGTCATCGGTCACGCGCGGCGGTCTTTCTTTGCCGGTGATGATCACCGCCGGCTCATAGCTGCCCCAATCGGGAACAAAGGTCTGGGTCACATAGTCCACCACGGCCTCGATTTCCGCCTGGCTCAGCGCATCTCCCCAACGCGGCATCGCCGTGCCCTGGACGCCCTCCTTCACGATGTGGATCACGTCCTCGCGCAGGGGCAATTCGCCGGAGGCCGTGGTGCGGAATTTGAACTGGTTGGAGGTGAAATCACGCGGGCGCGGACTCAGATACTTGGCGACCGGCCCGTTCCCGTCGCCGTTTTCCCCGTGGCAGAAGGCGCAGCGTTCACGATAAATCGCTTCGCCTTCTATCTGGGCCTGCGCCGAAGTCAGGCGGCCGAGGAAGAATCCGGCCCCCATCAACAGGCTGAGGCCCATCAAGACGGTACGCAACGACAAGCGCATCGGCTGTCCTCTTATTCTCCGGGCGCCGTCTCCGGACGCCTGGGCTCCACCCCCGCCGTGTTGTATTCGGCGGCGATGATCTTCCAGATCTGGTCGTCGGTCAGCTCGTCCTTCCATGAAGGCATGGCTGAGTCCCACGGGCTGCCCTCAACCGGCAGGCCGAGGCCGCCCTCCTTAATGCGCCAGAAGGCATAGGCCTCAATGACCGTGGCGATGGTGTCTTCCGAACGGAAGTTGGCCGGCTTCAGGCGGAAGCCGTAGGCCATGGGCCCCTGGCCGTCGGCGGGTGTGCCGTGGCACGGACGGCAATTGATCTGAAACAGCACTCGCCCTTCTTCGATGATCGCCGGGTCCACCGTTCCGTCGGGGTTGCGATAGGGGTTGGTCAACTTCTCGTAGGCGAAAGGAATAGTCGGGTGTTGAATGCGGAGGGCCGTGGGGGGGGTCGAGGAGGGCGCGGCGCTGGAATAGACGACCCACCCCGCGCCCAACGGCACGCCGACGAGCACGCCCCACCGCACCACATTGAAGACACGGTCGCCGAGCGTTTGGACCGCTTCTGCGTCTCGCCCGCGCAACAGCGTTTCGACCGGACTCCAAAATTCTTTCAGCCGGGCTTCGTCGGCGGCCAGGTACACGAACACGCCGACCAGGATCAGCAGGACGTAGATGCCCATCAATGCCCCTGGCACGGGCAGCGGGTTGCTCCGCCCGGCGATCCACATCGAGGCATACGGCACGCCGAACTGGAGGAGCAGGTACGTTCCGGCGACGGTCAGAACGACCGTCCAGAAGAGTGGCAACCGTCTGGGCACAGACACCTCCGCAGGCTCACTTCTTCAGGCTGGCAACGAAGTAAAACGTAGCAGGCATGGTGACATCTCCTTCATTGCTCAGTGGGCAATACGCCCGCACTCTGCTGCAAAAAGGCAATTAGGTCCGCCGCCTGCTGGACGGTGAGCAGTTCGCCGAAGTTGTCCGGCATGATGCTTGGCACGTCCGGGTAGCGTTTCTCGCGCGTGATGTCGGACTTGTTCACGACCGTCTCGACGCCCTCCTTGTCCTTGATCGTCACCGTCGCGTCGTCCTCGCCTTTGAGGATGCCGGAGAGGACCGTCCCGTCGCTCAACTGAACCTGGATAGGCTCGTAACCGCCGGCGGCGATTTGTGCGCTGGGGTTCATCATGGACTCGAAAATGTATTCGACCGTTTGGGTGCCGGCCACATCCGTGAGCTCTGGCCCCACCTGCGCGCCCTCGCCGACGACGGTGTGGCACTTGACGCACGCCGCCGGCCCGCCGGAGTCGAGGAACAACGTCTTCCCCGCCTCAGGGTCGCCGGCCACGACCAGCGTAAACTGCCCGCCCGCCGAAGTCTCCGCTCGAGCCACATTCAAGATTTCGGAGGGGAGCTTGATCGCGGCGGCGTCCGGCTCGCAGCCCTGAGTCTGCAAGTACATGATGACGGCCCGGATTTCGTCCGGAGTCAGGCTGATCGGCGGCAGGTAGACTTTCGGCATTGCCCCCGAATAGCCTGAGACGATGGAGGCTTGCGGCTGGGCGATTGACTCAATCAAATAATCGGTAGCGGTCTGGATGTTCGCCGCGCCGGCGGCCTGCCGCTCGGCCACACGCTCGTCACGGGCTTTGCCGCACACATTCCCATGGTTCGGCCCGCGCACTGCCGAGCCGCGCTCCCCCAGGCTGTGGCACGTCGAGCACTTGCCCTTGCCCCAATAGAGGGCCTCGCCGGCTTCGGGATTGACGCCGGCAGCCGCCGCGGCTACCCCTCCCCCGCCGGAGATGGCCGTGACCAAAGCGCCGATGTAGACGAACGCGCCGAGCATGACCAGGACAAACACCACCGTCCGCCCGCCGGGCCACAGGTAGGTCGCGAGGGCCGAGGCGGCGAGGAACCAGAGGATCCATGGCAATAGGAAAGCCGGCGCGTCGGC
>DATDRS010000021.1:0-4298 GCA_035291605.1 Anaerolineales bacterium
TCCGCTCGACGAACCGGTAGTGCCAGTCTTGAAGCCCTTTGCCCGTTTACATGCCCATCGGTCGGTGTGCAGGATGTGCTGACTACAGTTCATCGGTCGGCCAACCTTATAGTTTTGTGCAAAATGTGCTGACTACGGACAACTAGTTCATCTTAGCGTTAACACGTCAAAAGCGCCCCGTTGGCCCACTATTAGGTTGCGTCGACACGCTTCGCGCGTGGACGTGTGTACAGCCCAACGGTAAGATCCATCGGGCTCGTAACCCGGAGGTCGTTGATTCGAATCCTGCCCCACTACTTATCGAGAGGCACCGCGATCTTGCGGTGCCTTTTTTCCCAAGCGCGCCGCGTGGCCGCTCGGGCCGTGGACAACCACAACCCAGCAAAGTGCGTCGCATCATCTGGCTGACCTGTCCATCGGTGATTCGGACCCTGGACGAATGGCCAGGGCAAAGGCTATTGACAACCCGCAAATACGTGTATATACCCCTAATCATGCGCGAACCTACGGAACATGACCGGATTGAACACCTGGCGCGCACGTGCGCCGGCATCAACCTGCGCCGGGCCTCGCGGGCAGTCTCCAACTACTACGACAGTGTACTGCTGGCGGCATGCGGGCTGCGCGCCACCCAGATTCCAACGTTGGTGGCGCTCTATCTGGCTGGCCCGCTGACGATCCACGAGATCGCCGTGAAACTGGGGCTTGACCGTACCACGCTGACCCGCAACCTGAGACTTCTGGAGAAGGGGGGGCTGATCAAGATGGAGCCGGGCCAGGACCAGCGCACCCGCGTGGCTGCCCTGACCAAACACGGCAAGAGCGCCTTGCTCAAGGCCTTACCGGTATGGGAAGAAGCCCAGGCCCACGTGGTGAACGGCCTGGGCGAGGCGCGCTTCCGCGCCCTGCTCACGCAATTGTCGGATGTCGCCGAACTGACGCGTGAAGAGGGACATCCCGACTAGGCCCAGGCCGGCAACGCCTCTTTTTTTGTTCGCATAGGTGTATATACACTAATTGGTGGGGACCCGCTCCGATCACACGCCTGAAGGAAGGAAAGAAATGAATATCCCATTCTACGTGACGGCCTCGGTGGTCGTCGTCGCCGCCATCGCAGCGATGGCCATCCCCATCACCCTGGCGCGTGCCAGCCGACGCGCCGCTCTTCCCGTGAACGTCGCCGCGTTCGTCGGCCTGGCGCTGGGCGCCGGGTTCGTTCTGACCACGGCCCTGGCGGCGGCAGGCGTCTATGAACTGGCGCTCGGCGAAGTCGTCCCGGCTGTGAGCCTCGGGCTGCTGGCCGTCCTCGCCGGCGCCGGTCTCGCGATTCTTTTCTCTCCCCGGCTGCGGCGGGTGCTCGACCATCCGGCCGCGCAACAAGGCGTCATCGCTCTGCAATCCTGGCGAATCGAGGGCGCCGCTTTCCTGGTCCTGATGGTGCTCGGCCAGCTGCCCCCGCTCTTCGCTTTGCCGGCGGGCCTTGGCGACCTGTTCGTGGGGCTGACGGCGCCGTTCGTGGCGCGCATGCTCCTCCGCCCTGGCGCTCGCCGCTGGGCGATTGCCTGGAATCTGTTCGGCCTGGCTGACCTGGCCGTCGCGGTCGGCCTGGGGGTGACCACCACACCCCCCACCCAGCTCTTCTTCACGACACCCACCTCAGTGGCGATCACCGCCTTCCCCCTGGCGATCATCCCGACCTTCCTGGTACCGCTTTCGATAATGCTCCACCTGGTTTCGCTGCGGTACCTGTTCTCTGCCGCGGCCAGGGCCGGTCCGAGTGAAAAAACGCCTTGGACGAACAACCAACCAGTTATCGTCGAAAGGCATCTGACCAAGGCCGCCTTGTGTCTCATCACGGAGATTGAATACCATGGCCACCCACACCGTCCTCGCGCCGTCCATCGCCGGCGAATCAATACCTGGCTACGCTTCTCGCTGGAAGGCGATGATCTTCATTGCCGTTTCCCTGCTCGTCATCGCCATTGACAACACTATTCTGAACGTCGCCTTACCGTCGATCTCACGCAGTCTCGGCGCCAGCGCCAGCGAACTCCAGTGGATCATCGCCGCCTACGTGTTGGTATTCGCCTCCCTCCTGCTTACCATGGGCGCGCTCGGCGACCGAATCGGACGCAAGCGCAGCCTCCAAATGGGCCTGCTGCTGTTCGCTCTAGGTTCACTGGGGTGCGCGCTGTCCACCACGACTGCCGTGCTCATCACCGCCCGCGCCTTCACCGGCATCGGCGCCGCGCTGATCATGCCCGCGACCCTGTCCATCATCAATGCGAGCTTTCCGGCGAACGAGCGGGCGCGCGCCATCGCCATCTGGGCGGCCATCTTTGGATTGGGGATCGGCGTCGGCCCGCTCACCGGCGGCCTGCTCCTGAGATTCTTCGGCTGGCAGTCCGTGTTCTTCATCAATCTCCCGATTGTGGCCGTGGCGATGGCCGGCGGCCGCGCCTTCATCGGCGAATCACGCGACGAACACGCTCCCGCGCTCGATCTGCCAGGGGTGCTCCTGTCCATCGTCGGTTTGTTTGCGTTGGTTTTCGGGATCATCAACGCGGGTGAGTTCGGCTGGGCAGCCCCGCAGGCGCTGGGCGCCTTTGGCGCTGCGCTGGCGCTGCTCGCCCTGTTCACGATTTGGGAAAGCCGCGCTCGGAACGCGATGCTGCCCCTGCGCTTTTTTGCCAATCCGTCTTTCACCCTGGCCAACACCGCCCTCGTGCTGATGACGTTCAGCCTGTTCGGATTGATCTTCATGCTGACTCAGTACTTCCAGTCGGTGCTGGATTACGAGCCGCTGATCGCGGGCATCGTTCAACTGCCTGTGGCCATGGCGGTGATGGTGACCTCCGTCCGATCGGCAAGCATCGCCCAACGGTTTGGCACCAAACGCACCGTGGCCGCCGGCGCGCTTTTGGCCGGTCTGGCGCTGCTCTACACCCGATTCACGGCCGACGTCGACACGCCCTACTGGGTGATCTTCATCGGGCAGGTGGTCTTCGCGAGCGGGTTGGGGCTGATGATCAGCCCTTCGACCAATTCGGTCATGCAGTCTGTGCCGGTGAGAAAATCTGGCGTTGGTTCCGCGATGAATGATACGACGCGGCAGGTTGGCGGCGCACTGGGCGTTGCCGTGTTGGGTTCTACCTTGAATGCGGTTTACCGTGACCAGCTGAGGCAGCTCCTTGACGCCTTACCGCAACTCTCGCAGTCTCTGCGCGAGACGATACTTCGGAGCATTCAAGGGGCGCATGTAGTAGCCAGGCAACTGCCGGATAGTGCACAGGCGATCGTTGACGCCTCGAAAGCCGCATTTGTGGCCGGCATGCATCAGGCCCTGCTACTCGGAGCGATCATTATGCTCGCCTCTGCTGTTCTGACCTTTCTCTACTTGCCGGATCAAGTCCAACGCACGCCGGACATCCATTGATGAGCCAGGGAGCAATGCGGGTACGTTGAGAAAAATAGGAGACGTGTCATGTCGGAGCAGATTACATTGGACCGCTGGATATTCAGGATCGGAGGAGGAGCAGCTATCCTCGGCTCACTCTTCGCCGCGGTGGGCAACCTCCTGCACCCCATCACGCCACGGGACGACCCCCAGGGCGTGGCGCAGGTCATCGCCCAGAGCGAGCACTGGACGCTCATCCACCTGATCATCGTCCTCGGCATTCTCCTCATGCTGGCCGGCCTGATCGCCATTCGGCACTCGATCAAGGATGGGCTGCCCGAGGCCCTCGCCCGGCTGGGCGTTTACGCGGCCACGATCGGCGTGACCGTCGGCTTGATCACGGTCATTCTCGACGGTGTCGCGGCGAAGCAACTGGCCGGCCAGTGGGCCATGGCCCTGGAATCCGAGAAGCCGATCGCACTCGCTATGGTGTCTGCCAACGAGACGATCAACTTCGCGCTCGCCGGCCTCTTCAACATGTCATTTGCGGGCGTGCCGTTCATCCTCTTCGGCCTCGCGGTCGCGTTCAGCAATGCCTACCCACGCTGGCTGGGCTGGACGGCCGCGGCGGCCGGAAGCGGGTCTATCGGCGCCGGCCTCGTCCAGGCCCTCACAGGCGAACCGACGATGGCGTCCCTCATCCTGACGATCATCGGTCCGACTGTGATCTCCTTGTGGCTGTTGGTGATGGGGATTCTCATGCTTCGGAAAGCGGCTCGCCCGGCTCGACAGGCCGAAGCTGCTCCGGATGTCGGACACAATCAAGATTCGAAAGTGCAGGTACATTGAATGAATAGGCAGTCGGTTGTACTCATCACTGGCGCGTCGTCCGGCATTGGAC
>DATDRS010000022.1:0-9725 GCA_035291605.1 Anaerolineales bacterium
GCGCGCCCACAAAGTGGAACAGCGCCAGCAAGAGCCAGACCTGCCCCCCGGCGATGGCGAGCGGCAGCAACCACAGAAGGGCGCGCTGCCATGCCGCCTGCAAACGGGCCAGCAGCGCATCGAGGAAGATACCGGCGAGCAAATACGGCGCCGGGAAGAGGAAGATAAAGTAGTGCGGGTAGACGGGCGTGAGGTGCGGGATGAAGAAGAGGATGGAGAGGAGGAGCCAGAGCGTGAGGATCAGGCCGGCTTCGGTTGGCACGAGAGGCGTATGTATTGCGTATGGCGTATTGCGTAATGCACGTTGCGCATTCCATAAGGCGTAGACCGCGCCGGCGACGACGAGCAGGCCGCCAAGCCAGAGGAGAGGATCGAAATTAGGGATCGTGGCGAGGAAGGCGCGGAAGGCCTGCGCGCCGGTCAGAGAGTGGAGGTACGTCCCCTGAATGACCAGCGCCGACATCGAAAGCGCCTCGGCCGAAAACGTGAGGGGGCGAGAGAGCAAGTTTCCCGCTTCCTCTGCGCCTCCACTCCCCTGCGTCAAAGCGTACGCGCCAAACGGCGCGGCCGTGATGATCGCGCCCGCCACGCCGTAAAAGGCCATGCGCCAGTTCACGCGCCGCCGGAACACGCTCAACAACACCACGGTCACCAGGCCCAGCGCCACGCCGGAAAAGTGAATTTGCACGATGAGCGCGAGCAGGACGAGGTGGGCGATCAGCCATCTTGAGCGGCCTTCCACCAGCGCCAACAGTGCAGAGAGTGCATAACCTGCCGCGAACAGCGGCAGGAGATTCTGCGCCCAGATTTTCCGCGAGTAGACGACGGCCCAGGGCGCAGCGGCGTAGAGCAGCGCGGCGATGAACGCCGCCCTCGTCCCCCAGTAACGGCGCGACATCCAATACGCCAGGCCGACCGAGGCTGTGTTGAGCAGGCCGACAAACAGCGTGGCCGCCACCGGGCTTTTCCAGACCAGGAGCGGCAGCGCGAAGAGATAAACGCTGACCGGCGAATTGGGCAGGCCCACCGACGAGCCGATGCCCCGCAGGTAGAAGGTCCTGAATTCAGCCATGTCGAGCGCGAACGTATAGAGCTGCGCTTCGTCGTCCTTGAATTCGGTGATGCCGGGCCAACCCAGGCGGAGGGACCCGGCGAGGAGGAGGACGGCGGCGAGGAGGAGGTAGTCACGTTTAGGCATGGGGGCGGATTGCCGGATGCGGGACGCGTGACGGATCACGCGCTACGCCCTGCGACCTCTCCCCCAACGGTAAATTGCAGCGCCCGCCCCAATACTTAACCCGGCCAGCGTCAATAGCGTAACGCTCAACCCAACCATCCAACTCAATGGCTCGAAGCGCAACGTGACCACATGCTCACCGGCTGAGTCTAAATAGACGCCGCGAAAGGCGTAGTTGGCGCGGAAAATCGGGACTTCGTTTCCGTCCACCCAGGCGCGCCAGCCCGGATACCAGACCTCGCTAAAGACGAGATAGGTGGGTGCCGGCGTGACGGCGATGATGGAAAAGGACTCCGGCGCGTAACTGAGATAGTAGAGGTTGGACTCCCCCGTAGGGACGCCAGCCGGACGCGCGGGCGCGCTTAAAAATTCGGCGACAACGCTTTGAGACGGATCAAAATCCGGGGCATGGATCGCGGCGAAAGCGGCTTCGCTGGTTGGGACCACCGTCGCCGCATAAACCAGCCGGACCCGCGGCTCGGCATTCGTGTTCAGGTAGATATCGAGCGCGGGGTCCTCGTTGAACACGGGGACAAAGGTGTAGTCGGCGGGCGGACGGTTTTTATCGGCGATGACGAACTGCGCGTTGAGAAAGTTATAGAGCGGTGTGCCGCGCGCGCCGACCGACCAGTAATAGGCTTGATACCCGGCGAGCAACAGCGCGTGGTTCACGCCGCTCACGTCCTCGAGGCCGAAGCGCGCCGCCGCAGAGGGAGACCACGCGCCCGAGGCGTTATCTATGCGTGTCGGCCCCGGCTGAGCCTGCAGAAAAGCCGTCACTTTCTGATGCTGAAAGCCTAGCGTGGGGTCGGTGTCATCCACTTCCACCCATGCGCCGTGGCCGAGCAGGTCGGCGGCAAGGAGGGCCACGGCGAGTCCGAGGGTCAGGCGGCGTGAACCGAGCGTGGTCAGCGCCATGCCTGACGAGAGAAGCAGAAGAGTCGTCAGCAGGCCCATGATCAGCGCCGCGGCGTGTTGCGCGCCCGTCACGGAAATGGCGGCGCGATAGCCGAGGAGAATTGTTGCGAGAGCCATCAACCACAGCGCGGCGCCCCACCGCCACAAGCGTTTGCGCGAAACAGAGGCGAAATGATGCAGGCCAAAACCAGCCAGCGCGGCGAGAGCAAAATCCGTGAGCAGAATGTAGCGCGAGGGGACGCGCATCTGGGCGACGCCGGGCGTGGCCAGGTAGAGCAGACGATGCAACGGAGCGTTTGCGCCAAGCGCGACCAGCAGTCCGAAGACCGCCAACAGGGCCAGGAACACCGTCACCCCCCGCCGCTCCTTGAAAGGCGCCAGGCCGGCAAAGAAAAGCGGCAGAACGCCGAGATAGCCGAGCTCGACGCGATCCCAGGGTCCCCAGAAGTTCCCTGGGCCCCGCCCAAAGATGAGCGGCGAGAACAAACCGGCCAACCCGGCCCAGGGGATGGAGTACGACGAAGCCTCCGCATAAGTGAGCCGGAGGCGCGCCGTGTAACGGGTAAGCTCCAGGCTCGGGATCACGGTGAGAGCGCTGACACCGACGGCGACGGCGAACAAGAGAAGGGTGAGGAGGAGGAGAGGCAACGAGGCGCGCCAAGCGGCAAGCAGGGCCTCCCGGGCGTGTTGCGGATTGCGGATTGCGTATTTTTGCTCACGCACGATGCACCAGGCGATACGCCACAGGGCATACGGGCCCAAGCCGATGGTAACAATGTAGGTCATCTGCGCGTGGCCCGCGAGTGTGGAGAGGCCCAGCAGAATGCCTGCGCCCGCGGCCCACCCCATCGAGCGCCGCGTGAGGGCCAGATGCAGCGCCGCAAAGACGGCCGGGAGCCACGCGGAAACGGCGTTCAAGTTCAGGTTGCCAATGTGCGTGACGAACAAATCGGAGAACATGAAGGCGATGGCGGAGAACAAAGGCGGAAGGATGAGGGATGAAGGATGAAGGGCTGGCTGGGGACTCAAGGCGTTGTCCGGAGAACCGGGAGCGGAAAGCAGGACGCGCATGAGGCCATACATGCTCACCCCGGCCAGCCAGAAGTGAAAGACAACTAGCCATTCCACCATAATGTAGGGGAGCGAGGGCGCAAGGAAAAAGGCCAGCAAATTGGGCAGGTAGAACAGGCTGGTTTGGTTGTCGGCCGCGAAGGGCATGCCGGAGAAGAGCGAGGCGTTCCAGAAGGGGAGGCGGCCGGCGTGCAGCGCCTGGGCGGCGTAGGAGTAATTCGGCCACAGCAGCGAAACCAGATCGCCGCCGCCGCGCGGAATCCAACCCCGGTTGAACGTGACTGGCCAGAAGAAGAGGAGAGCTAGCAGAGCGAGGAGGCCGAACGAGAACAGGTCGTATTTTCTCTTAGCAAGAGCAGCGGCAAATGGCAAGGCAAATTGAGCAGGGGGGCGGGGAGGCGGGGGAGACAAGGTGAGGCGTATGGCAGGCAGTAAACAGTAATCAGTGATTAGAGATTAGGCATGTCCGGCCTCAGCGCCCGGCGAGTCCCGCAGGAGTTGCACCGCGTGGGGCAGGGCGGGTGCGATGGTCTCCAGGTTCTCCTTCACCGCCTTGGGGCTGCCGGGGAGGTTGACGATGAGCGTGCGTCCGCGCAGTCCGCACACCGCGCGCGAGAGCATGGCATGTGGCGTGACCTTGAGCGACGCGGCCCGCATCGCCTCGGCCAGCCCGGGCGCTTCGCGCTCGATGGCGGCCCGCGTGGCCTCGGGTGTCGCATCGCGTACGGCAAACCCCGTGCCGCCAGTGGTGAGGATCAAATCCAGGCCGCGCTGGTCGCACCACGCAATCAACGTATCACGGATCACGGCCAGGTCATCCGGGATGACGGCTTGCGCGGCGACCTCGGCGCCCAGACGACCGAGCGCAAACTCACGGATGACTGGCCCGGAGGCGTCTTCGCGCTCGCCGCGCGAGGAACGATCGGAGATGGTGAGAATGCCGATGCGCATATCGCTGCTGGCTGATGGCAGATAACCGATGGCGGATGGCTAACCGTTCTTTGCGATCTGCTATTCGCTACGCGATGTCCTTCGCCATGATCCGCACGGGCATCTCGTCCCACCCGAGACGTTGGTAGAACCCCACCACGTCGAGATTGGCCGGGGTGACGAGCAAATAGCAGCGCAGGCAGCCTTTGGCCCTGAGGCGCGCTTCGAGTTCGTTCATCAAAGCCGCGCCGAGGCCGCGCCCGCGCCAATCCTGCGCGACGGCGAGGTGATACACCAGCCCCCGGCGCCCGTCAAATCCGCCGATCACCGCGCCGAGGATCTGGCCTTCGGCTTCAGCCACGAGGAAAAGATCGGGGTCGCGCGCCAGCTTCTTGGCGATCTGCTCCGGCGCGTCGGAACGCCCGACGCGCACGCCCGGCCCAGCGGATTGCCACAGCGCGACGACGGCGTCGTAGTCCTGGGATAGATTGAAGTCACGGATATGCAAGGTGGGAAGCTAGAGATTAGCGATTGGAGTTTGCTTGGAGTTTGGGATTTTTTCATCCTTCATCCTTCCGCCTTCATCCTTCCTCCTCCCCATCCACCACCCGCTTCCACTCGCCATGCACGCCATCTTCGGTGACGCCGTAGTAAATGCGCAACTGGCCATCCACGGCGCGCTGGGCGAGATCGTAGCGCGTCACACCCAGCACGCGGCGCTTCTTCCACAGGCTGACGTCGCCGTGCCAGGCGACGGAGGACGGGTCAAAGGCCTCGGTTTCCCTCTGGGTGATGGCGTAATGCCACAACTTGCGGGCCGAGGCGCGCGTGACGTTTTTGACCGTGTTGCCGTTGCGGAGGTCGCGCACGGTGTAGTAGAAGATGCCGTCGCGCTCTTCCGCGTCCACGATCTCGACGCCCGTGCGCGGGGGACCGACCGCTTCAGGCTCAGCCGGCCCGGGAGGCGCGGCCTCGGGGGCCAGGCGCTCGGCGGGCGCGGCGAGCGGCTCGGGGGCCGGCTCCACCGTTTCGCGCGCCGGGGCCTCGCTCCGCGCCGTCTGGCCGCGCAGGACCAGCTGCACGATCTCGTCGCGCACGGCCAGCGAAGTCTCGGCTTCTTCGCGGAGGTAGATCTTGTTGTCTTCAATCGCGTAAGGCGGGTCGTCGCCGCGCGGGACGAGGATGCGGACGACGGTCTTGCCCCTGGTCTCGGTGGTGTCCACCGTGCAGGCCAGGCTGGGCGTGAGCATCCGGTCAATCGCGGAGCGGATGTCTTTCATGACCTGCGCCGGCTGCTCGACGCCGACGGGCTTTGCGTTCGGGTCGGCGCTCACGCCGACGTAGATCGTGCCGCCGTTGGTATTGGCAAACGCGCACACATCGGCGATGACGGCAAAGAGCCGGCCGCCGCGCTGGGTCGCGGACTCGTGAAAGCCCTGCACGATATTCGCGCCTTCCTCGCGCGCCTGCTGGACGTAGTCGAGCTCCGGCTGCGCTCTGCCCAGGTGCGGGCGGGTGCGCGCGAAGTCGTTGCTCTCGAACAATTCCTTCAATTCTTCAAACGTGGCCTCGGCCAGCCGCACGTCCGTGGCGCGGTCGCCGACGCCGAGGTTCTTGGCGTTGCCGGGGTCGCGCACCAGGCGGTGCGCATCGGAGCCTTGAATGCAGTGCATCCGGCGCTGGTATTCGGGCTTGGAGCCGTTGAAGAACGCGGCCGTGGCGCGCCGGCCCTTCTGGTCGAGGTCCGTCACTTCGAGCGCGTGCAGGTGCGGGTCCTGGGTGAAGGCGATCTTGGTCTGCCCGCCGAAGGTGAAGCCGCGCATGGCGACGCCGTTGGACGAGTTGGCGTGCGCGGCGATGACGATCCCGCCCGCCTCGTGAATGGCGCGGTATGCGGTCAGCACGTCGGCGGTCGCGCCCACGGTGGCCGAGCCGAAGTCGAGCTGGTCGCTCGGCACATTGAGCGAGAGCAGGATGTGCTCGATGTCACGCACGGGGGTGTCGGGCGAGAACACCCCGATGATGTGAAAGCCAAACGTGGCCGTGAACTCGAAGCCGGGCAGGACGAGGATCCTGTTCAGCAGGCGGCGGTATTCGGCCAGGCGGCTCTTTTCCGACGGGACGAGGCGCTGGAGTCGCTCCAGCAGTTCGAGTTCGGCGATCTCCTCGCGCATCCGGCGGTAACCCGCCACGGTGTTGTGGTCGGTGAAGGCGATGAGGCTGAGGCCGCGCGTTTCGGCCCTTTGCAGGATGTCGAGGTAGGTGACCCCCGGCTCCTGATAATCACTGGAGGCCGGAGTATGCAGATGCAGATCTACCGTGCGCCAGGCGTGGGCCGAGGCGCGCGGCTTGCGAGAGACGCTCCGGGTCACGCCATCACCTTGTTGAGCGTCGCCAAGAGCTGCTCCGGCGGATACGGCTTGAGAATGAAGGCGTTCGCGCCCGCCTGTTCGCACTGCTCCTCGAGGTCCATGCCTGAGGACATCACGACCGGCACGCGGCTGAGGTCAGGGTGCTGGCGCATCTGGTGGAGGATCTCCAGCCCGTCGGCCTCGCCGATGTGCACATCCATCAGGATGACATCGGGCTTCTCCGCCACGGCCGTGGGGAAAATCAATTCGGCCCTGGGGGCCAGGACGACCGAGAAACCATCCAGCTCCAGCAGCGTCTGGAGCAGCGTATTCATCGTGCGGTCGTCGTCAACAATCATTACTTTGGACACAGTTCCATTCCTTTACTTCTTCTTGCTTTTCTTGCGGCCAGCGCCGTCTTTTCGGGGGGACTCCAGCGCGGCGTCGAGCGCATCTTCGATGCGCTCGGCAAAGATGAACTTCATTTCCTTGCGAATGTCCTCCGGCACGTCGTCCAGGTCTTTCTCATTGCGTTTGGGCAGGATGACCGTCCTCAACCCGGCGCGGTGGGCGGCGAGCACTTTCTCTTTCAGCCCGCCGATGGGCAGCACCTGCCCGCGCAGGGTGATCTCCCCGGTCATGCCCACGTCCGCTCGGACGGGACGGCCTGAAATGAGCGACGCCAGCGCCGTCGCCATCGTGACGCCCGCGCTCGGCCCATCTTTGGGCGTGGCCCCGGCGGGGACGTGCAAATGGATATCGTGCCGGGCGAAGAAATCTTCTTCGAGGCCGAGCGCCCTGGCGTTGGCCCGCACGTAGGAGAGCGCGGCCCGCGCGGATTCCTGCATGATCTCGCCGAGCTGGCCGGTCAACTGAAAGCCCTTGCTCCCCGGCATGTGCGTGGCCTCGACGAACATCACGTCACCCCCGACCGGCGTGTACGCCAGCGCCGTCGCCACGCCAGGGATGGAGGTGCGCTCGGCGACTTCTTCCATGTAAAAGTATTCCGGTTTGCCGAGGAATTCGGCCACGTCCTTCTGATCAATCCGGGCCGCCGTGGTCTTGCCCTCGGCCAGGCGCGTGACCACCTTGCGGCAGACCGCGCCGATTTGCCGCTCGAGGCTGCGCACCCCGGCCTCACGCGTGTAATTGCGAATGGCGGCCTGGATAGCCTCGCGGGTGAAGGCGATTTCTTCGGGCTTCAGGCCGTTCTCTTTGATCTGGCGCGGGATGAGGTAACCCACCGCGATCTCGATCTTCTCCCGCTCGGTGTAACTGGAGAGCTGCAATATCTCCATCCGGTCGCGCAGCGGGCCGGGGATCGGCTCCAGCTGGTTGGCGGTGGTGATGAACATGACCTGCGACAGGTCAAACGGGACGTCGAGGTAGTGGTCGCGGAACTCGCGGTTCTGCTCGGGGTCCAGTACTTCCAGGAGAGCGGAGGCCGGGTCGCCGCGAAAGTCCATCCCCAGTTTGTCCACCTCGTCGAGCATGAAGACCGGGTTCTTGGTCTCCACGCGGCGCAGCCCCTGAATAATGCGGCCGGGGAGCGCGCCGATGTACGTGCGGCGGTGCCCGCGAATCTCGGCCTCGTCGCGCATGCCGCCGAGCGACATGCGCATGAACTTGCGGCCCAGCGCGCGGGCAATAGACTGCCCGAGCGAGGTCTTGCCCACGCCCGGCGGGCCGACGAAGCACAGGATGACGCCCTCGCGCTCGCGGCGGATGTGATCCACCGCTTGAACGGATTGCGCGGGTTGGTCTTTACGCTCGGCGCGGAGTTTGCGCACGGCGAGAAATTCGAGGATGCGCTCTTTGACGTCTTGGAGGCCGTAGTGGTCTTCGTCCAGCACTGCGCGGGCGTGCTTCACGTCGAGGTTGTCATCAGTCATCTTGTTCCACGGCAGGCTGGTCAGCCAGTCGAGGTAAGTGCGGATGACGCCGTACTCCGCCGCGGCCGAGGGCAGCTTGGCGAGCCGCCCGAGTTCGCGCTCGGCCTCCTTGCGCGGCTCGTCCGGCATTCCGGCGGCGACGACTTTCTTGCGGAACTCTTCGGCCTCGGCGGACGGCTCGTCGCCCTCGCCCAGCTCGCGCTGGATGGCCTTCATCTGCTCACGCAGGAAGTACTCGCGCTGGACCTTCTCCATCTCCGACTGGGCTTCGCTCTGAATCTTGCGCCCCAGTTCGAGCACCTCGGCTTCCTTGCCCAGGAGGGTGAGCAGCCGCTTGAGCTTCTGGTTGACCAGGTCGAGCTCGAGGATGTTCTGCGCCTCGGACAGATCCATGCGCTGGTAGGTGGCGACGGTGTACGCCAGCTGCTTCGGATCTTCGACGTTGAGCACCGCCGAGAGCAGCTCGCCAGGGATGGAGGGGACCAGCTCGGCGACGCGCTGGAACTGCTCGCGCACGTTGCGCATGAGCGCCTCGGTTTCGAGCGTCGCCTCAGCCGTTTCGACCGAAAGCTGGATGCGCGCCTTGAGATACGGCTCGGTAGTCGTGAATTCGGTCGTGCGGAAGCGCGCCAACCCTTGCACGAGCAGGCGGATGGTCCCGTCGGGCGCGCGGAACAGGCGATGAACGGCGGCGGCGGTGCCTACGCGGTAGAGGTCATCCGGGCCGGGTGTCTCCAGCTCGGGGTCCTTGGAGGCGACCAGGCCGATGATGCGCTGGCCGGCGACGGCGTCGTCTACCAGCCGGACCGAGCGCGGCTGCCCCACGGTGAGCGGGATCGCGGTCAGCGGGTAAACGACGACCCCGCGCAGGGGCAGGATGGCGAGCGTATCGGGAATAGGGACGTCCTGGCCTTCTTCAGAGCCTTCAACGCCCCCTCCCTTCCCCAGTTCCACCGGCATGCCGATGGGCAGAAAGGCCAGGTCGGGCCATTCGGCCTCGAAATCATCGGGGAAATCACTGTCAATATGCAAACTAGGTGCGGACGAGCGGGTAGCGGTCATCTATTCAACGGATAGGTAGCGAATGGAACGGATGAGTGGGTAAGGCGATGAGGCGCGGCCCCTGAGATCATGGGCTTCATTCTTCGATTTCAATCTGCGTCGGGCGCAATTTGGGCAGGTTGACCCGCAGGAAGCCGCCGCCATATTCGGCGGTGATGTGCTCTCTGTCCACGGGGCCGGGCAGTTCCACGTCGGCGCGAAATTCGCCGAAATGGATTTCCATCTGGTGATAGGCGCGCCGTTCGGGGTCCGGGTCGGCCCGCG
>DATDRS010000023.1:0-9739 GCA_035291605.1 Anaerolineales bacterium
ACCATGCGGCAGACGTAATTCCGCCCGGTGTTACCCGGCACCACGCCGTCGGCGATGAGGAAGGAGGCGGCTCGCGCGTGGTCGGCGATGACGCGGTAGGGCGTGAGATTCGCCGCCCGCTCATCGTCGTTGTGCTCGGCCATCTCCTGCACCTTGTCCAGCAGCGGCGTGAACAGATCGGTCTTGTAGTTCGAGTCCACGCCCTGCATCACCGAGACGATGCGCTCGAAGCCCATACCCGTGTCCACGTGCTTCTTGGGGAGCGGAGTGAGGTCGGCGGCCTTCGGGCCGGTGCGGTTGTACTGGATGAAAACCAGGTTCCACAGTTCGAGGAAGCGCTGGCAGTCGCCGTTCACGCGGCAGGCGTGGCCCGGCGTGTCCTGCTGGTCGCAGTACTCGGGGCCGCGGTCAATGTGGACTTCGCTGTCCGGGCCGCAGGGGCCGACCTCGGCCATCTCCCAGAAGTTGTCTTTGCGCCCGAAGAACAGCAGATGGCTGTGGTCGAAGCCCGGCTGCTGTTTCCAGATGTCGGCGGCCTCGTCGTCCCGGGGGATGACGCCCTGTTCGTCCTCAAAGCACGTGGCCCACAGGTTGTCTTTGGGCAGGCCGTAGACCTCGGTCAGCAGTTGCCACGCCCACGCGATGGCTTCCTGCTTATAGTAATCGCCGAACGACCAGTTGCCGAGCATCTCGAAGAACGTGTGATGCGAGTCGTCGCGCCCCACGTCGTCGAGGTCATTGTGTTTGCCCGCAACGCGCAGGCACTTCTGCACGTCGGCCACGCGGGTGTAGGGGCGCTGGTCGGTGCCGAGGAAGACGTCTTTGAACTGCACCATCCCGGAGTTGGTGAACAGCAGCGTCTGGTCGCCGCCCGGCACGAGCGACATGGACGGGACAATCGTGTGCCCGTGCTCGGCGAAGAAGTCGAGGAAGGACTGACGGATCTCCGTGCCAGTCATCTGGCTGGCCGTCCTGGCCTTCCCGCCGGTTTTCGCGGCGGACTTCCTGGAAGGCGCGGGCGAGGCAGATTTCTTGGACATTCGAAAAACACTCCATGGCTCAAGGATCGCGGCGGATTATACGCGAGAAGAAGAGCGGATAGCAAATGGGATGGCAGATCGCGGATAGCAGATGGCAAATGGCGGATAGCAAATGTCGAATGACAAATGACAAAATGATCAAGGTCGTCTGGTGACTGATGACTGATCACTGATGACTGGTGACTGATGACTGTCTACTGACTCCTGTATAATACACACACCCCGATTTGGAGGCGCTGAATGAACCTGGACGAGCAAGTGGCTTTGTTGATGCAGGGCACGGAATATGGCGACGAGACGCTGAAAGAGAATATGACGCGCGAATTGCGCGAGAGGCTGGCGGAGGCGCAGGCCGAAGGCCGCCCGCTGCGCGTCTATTGCGGCTACGACCCGACCTCCACCGACCTGCACCTGGGGCACACGATCACCATGCTTAAACTGCGCCAATTCCAGGATCTGGGGCACGAGGTGACGTTCCTCATCGGCAGTTATACCGCGCTCGTCGGCGACCCGTCGGACAAAAACAAGGCCCGCCCGATCCTGACGCAAGAGCAAGTGGCGGAGAATTCCAAGACGTACGCGGAGCAGGCCTTCCGCGTTTTGGACAGAAGCAGGACGCGCATTCGCTACAACGGCGAGTGGCTCTCGGAACTCTCGCTGCTCGATTTGATCCGGCTCGGACAGAACTTCACGGTGCAGCAGTTCCTCGCGCGGGAGAACTTCGCCAGGCGGCTTGAGGCGGGTGAGCCGATCTTCCTGCACGAGACGTTTTACGCGCTCATGCAGGGCTACGACGCCGTGGCGCAGCAGACTGACGTGCAGGTGGGCGGGACCGACCAGCTCTTCAACATCATCGTCGCCGGGCGGAGGTTGCAGGAAGCGATGGGGCAGCGGCCGCTGGTGGGCGTAATCACCGGCATCCTGCCGGGGACCGACGGCGTCCAGCGCATGTCCAAGTCCATCGGCAACGTCATTCCTATCAACAGTACGCCGGAGGACATATACGGCAAGGTCATGAGCCTCCCCGACTTTACGATGCCGGTCTACTTCAAGCTGGTGACGCGCTACAGCCCGGCGCAGATCGCCGAGATTGAGAAGGGTCTGGCCGACGGGACACGCCACCCGCGCGACGCGAAGATGGAACTCGCGCGCGAGATCGTCGCCGTCTACCACGGCGAGGACAAAGTCGCCGCCGCCGAGGAACACTTCCGGCGGGTTTTCCAGAAAGACCAGTTGCCGGAGGAGATGGAGCGCCTCCTCATCGAGGGCGAGCCGCTGCTCGTGGAGGTGCTGGCCGGGAAAGGGCTGGTCAAGTCGAAGGGCGAGGCCCGCCGGTTAATCGAACAGAGCGGTGTGAAGGTGGATGGGCAGGTCGTGGAAGACGTCAACGCGCGGCTGGCGTTCACGGGTGATGTGGTGGTGCAGGTGGGGAAGAGGAAGTTCGTGAGACTCACCCGAAAGTAAAAGCCCTGCTTCCGTATGAAGGCCTTCTTGCCCATTGGGAAAGCGAGATCAGTGCCTTTACGGTTCGCTTACGCCGATTAGAAGATCGGTTGGCCCAGCGACAGAGGAGAGGGAGGTCATAAATGACAATCGAGGTTAGAGATGAACTGAGCGTGGTTCTGAAAACGGCTGGGTTTAGTGAAAAGATCGCTATGCTCGCCATGCACTTGTCCGAGATCGAAGAAGAAACCGGAACGGTGCTCGACTTGATGACGGCGTTGCGCTCCCATGCTTACCGCGGTGATGCAGAAGCCACGCAAGAATCGCTGTCTGAATTGGCGATTGCGCTGGAACACTTACAGCACCATAGCACTGAGGCGTTGCCTGATCTGCACAAGGCGTTGGGTATTGAGTCAGGCCCTTGAGCAGCGTAGCGCCCAAAAATCCCAAGCCCCAAATCCCAAACTCCAAAAGCGAGTCGTCAATCAGGCAACTCTCTTGTGTTCTTGCGTATAGCCAATAGGGTGTGGCAGTTGCAGTGCGAGATAGCCGCAAATCACTGTGAGGCTATGCGAATGGGCCGGGGGACGTGGGCGAAAACAGTACAAATGTCTATGACTTTGCGACGGTTGTCTATGGACTTGGCTACCCTGTTGGTGTAAAAAATAAGAGCCCTACTCAGCTTCCAGCGGATTTTTAAACGGATAAGCGGATAAGGCGACGCTCAATCCGTTTAAAAATCCGCTGGAAGATCTGAGTCGGCTTCTCGTTATGCCCGGAGTGGCTCAGACATATGTTCTCCACTCACTCAACCACCGGTGAACTGCTATGTCAGCAGGCAGAGCCAGTGGGGCCTGTGATCCTAACGCCAGCGTTTGAACGCGCCCCGCGCTCAAGGCTGGCGTTTTTGATTCGCGCCATTCGAAAAGGAGGAATAACGATGAACGGTAATGTGCTTCGCAGGCTTTTAACCGGACTGACCTTGCTGGCCCTGGCTTTTCCTGGCTGGGCTGCGAGACCGACCCAGGCCGTTGTTCTTGCCACTGCCCCATTTGCTGTCCAATCCGTGCCCAGGGGGACGATCTCTATGCAAAGCGCCAGCGCAATCGCGACAGGATGGCGGCATACTTGCTTACTCACCGGCAACGGCGGCGTCGAATGTTGGGGATATAACTTCAGCGGACAACTGGGGGATGGCACGACTCTCAACCGAGGCACTCCAGCGTTTGTAGCTGGGCTGGCAAGTAACGTTGCTGCTGTGGATGGCGGATCTGGATCTGCGCACACCTGCGCAGTAACCAGTGCAGGGGGTGTCAAGTGTTGGGGGTTTAACACCTTTGGCCAACTCGGCGATGGCACGACCGCTGACCGTCTCACGCCAGTGGACGTGAGCGGGCTGGCGAATGAGGTCACAGCCATTGCAGTGGGGGATCAGCATACCTGCGCACTGACGGTGGGGGGCGGGGTCAAATGCTGGGGGCGTAACAGCAGAGGTCAACTTGGTAATGGTTCTACCGAGGATAGCACAACACCGATGGATGTGAATGGATTGACCAGTGGCGTAATTGCTATCGCGGCTGGCCATGAGCACACCTGTGCATTGACCAACGGTGGTGGCGTCAAGTGTTGGGGAGGTAACTACTTTGGGCAATTGGGTACCGGCTCGATAGCACAGCATCCCACGCCTGTGGACGTGAGTGGGCTTACGAGTGGTGTAATTGGTATTACAGCTGGGTATGCACATACATGTGCGGTGACCAATGGCGGCGGTGCCAAGTGCTGGGGCTATAACGCCACGGGTCAACTTGGCGATGGCACGACGACACAGCGTAATACGCCCACTGATCCGAGCGGGCTAACAAGCGCAGTCGCCGCCATCACAGCGGGTGGTTATCAGGGCCATACCTGCACGCTGATATCGGGTGGAAGAGTCAAGTGCTGGGGGGACAACTCCTCTGGTCAGCTTGGCGATGGCACGACCACCCAGCGCAGTACGCCGACGGATGTAACCGGGATGGCGAGTGGTGTCACCGCTATCTCGGCGGGCGGCTCTCACACGTGCGCCTTGATAAGCGGCGGCGTCAAGTGCTGGGGAAGTAATAGTTTTGGTCAACTCGGGGATGGTACGACCACTCCCAGTAGCACGCCGGTGGACGTGATCGGGTTTTATCCGCCAGTCTCGGCTTCCGTTTCACCCAGTGGCGGTGAATTGATCTCCTCTGTGGATGACACCATCTATTCTTTCTCCGCAGGCGTCTTCACCGAAGCGGTCGTCATCACGCACACCTACCTTTCCTCCGAGGATATTCCCACAACCGTCAATTTGATTGACATCAGTCACAACTTCCAGGTGACGGCGGTGTATAGCAGCACCGGCCAGCCCGCTCAGCCCACCCAGCCATACACGCTCACCATTCAATACACGGACGCTGAGAAAGGCCCGGCGATTGAAAGCACGCTGGCCCTGTACTACTGGGATGGCGCGCAGTGGGTGCAGGAACCCACTAGCGTCCTAGACGGCGCGGCCAACACCATCACCGCCACGCCCAACCACTTCTCGTTCTGGGCGGTCTTGGGGCAGACCCAGCGACTGTTTTTGCCGCTGATTCAGCGGTGAGATGAAGACCCTGAAGGTCTCCAAGACCTTCAGGGTCTCTGACTCACTGCACTCTCCAACAGAGTCCGCCCAACCCTCGCCGCCTCCTCCACATCCCCCTCCTCCAGCAGCACCGCCACCGCGTAGCGCGAATCGGTGAACGGCGCAAAGCCGCTGAACCACGCCAGCATTTTGCCCTCGGCCCCGGCGAGGGCGATGGCCTGATGACCATTGGGCATAAGGGCCTTGACCTGGTCGGCGTGTTCCTGCGCGAGGGCGGCAATCGGGTGGGAGAGCGAGGGGAGGGAGCGCCACGACCCATCAGGGCTTTGCTCGGCGGTGAGGAGATGTGGCGCGGGGAGCGCGCCCTGCCGCGCAATCGCCGAAACTGCGAGGGCTAGATGTAAGGGCGTGATGTTGAGCGCGCCCTGACCAATGGCGGCAATCGGCGCTTCGGAGGTCAAATTGGAATGGGGCGAGGCGGTTGTGGGGATGACGATGGCAGGCGCTTCATAAAAGCGAAAGTCTCTGAAGAGCTGGTCGAGGGCGCGGCCCCCGAGTTGGCCGCCCAAATCCGCGAAGGGCCACGGGCAGCCGCGTTGAAAAGCCTCGGCGAGGGTGATTTCTTGCGAGCCGGGGTCGGAGAGGCATCTAAGCGTCAGGTCGCCCGCACCTACCTGCGCCGTCGCCGATAGAAAGGGCGCGTTCACCTCGGCCAGCCCGGCCCGGAGCGCGGCGGCGAGGATGACGGGCTGCAATGCGCCGCCCGGCTGGTAGAGCCCGAACGTCGCGCGGTTCAACAGCGGGGCGCGGGGATCGTCTACGAGGGATGGCCACTCGGCTTCGAGGTGGTTGGCGTCATAGGTGGGGTGCGAGGCGAGCGCGAGAATCTCGCCCGTGATCGCATCCAGCAGTACCACCGCCCCGGCCTGGTCGCCTAAAAGGGAATCGGCAGTCGTTTGAAGACGGATGTCAATCGAAAGGCGCACGTCGCGTCCGGGCAGGGAAACGCCCAGCAGGTCAGCCTGCCACAGGTCGAGGGCATCATGCCCCGCGTCGCCGTGCAACACGGAATCGGCAACCGCCTCGACCCCGGCCAGACCGTAAAACGCGGAGACGTAGCCGAGCACTGGCGCCAGGGCCGGGTACGGGTAATGGCGCTCGAACTCACCCGGCGGGCCGCTGGACTCCGCCAGCGCCGCGCCATTCCGGTCGTAAATCGTCCCGCGCCGGATGCGCCGCTCGATCAGGATGCGCCGGGGGTTGTCAGCCCGCGCGGTCAGGGCCTCGCGCCGGACGAATCCCCAGTAGCCGCCGGTGAGTGCGACCAGGAAAAACGTGGCGGCGAAGGCGAGGGCGAGGCGGTGGAGTTGAGGAGTCATGCCCTGCTCGACAATCTAAGCAATAAGCCCACCATAATGAAGTGCGTCAGAAGCGACGACCCTCCGTAACTCATGAATGGCAGGGTGAGGCCGGTGAGGGGGACGAGCTTGACCACACCGCCCATGATCATCAGCGCCTGCAGGCCGACGAGCGCGATGAGGCCGCCGGCCAGGAGTTGCTCGAACGTCCCCCTGGCCTGCAGCGCGATGCGGAACCCCCGGAAGACGACAACGCCCAGCAGCCCCACGACCGCGAACAGGCCCAGCAGGCCCCACTCCTCGGCGAGCGCGGCGAAGATAAAATCCGAGTGGGCGACCGGGATCAGCGTCGGCGCGCCGAGGCCCGGCCCGCGGCCCAGCAGCCCCCCTGCGGCGACGGCGATGAGCGACTGCACGATTTGGTACGACCGCCCGGATGGATCAGCCCACGGATTCCACCATGCCTCCACGCGCACGCGCACGACGTCGAACAGGTAATAACCGAGGACCGCGCCGAGGATAAGCAAGGCCGCTCCGGCGAGCAGGTAAGCCGTCCGGCCCGAAGCCAGATAGAGCATGATCAGGAAGACGGCGAAGAAGAGCGTGCTCATGCCGAGGTCGCGCTGGGAGATGAGGATGACAATGGAGAAACCCCACATGAGGAGGAGGGGGAGGAAATAGGCGAGAGTGGTGCGGAGGTTGGAAAGTGGAAGGTGGAAGTCAGAAGTCGGAGAGTGGGAATCAGAGAATGGAGACCGCATAGCGCCCCCGTGTTGGAAGAGTTGCTCGCGTTTATCGGCGAGGTAGGCGGCGAGGAAGGCGACCAGCAGGAGTTTGAGGACCTCGGCCGGCTGCAGGTAGACGCCGCAGCAGCCCAGCCACAGGCGCTCGCCGAAACCGGATGGATTCACGCCGAAGACGAAGGTCAGCGCGGTGAGCGCCAGGCCGCCGAGGAGCCAGGTGTAGCGATAACGGCGCAGCCACCGCAGGTCGCCAGGCAGCCACGTCACGCCGATCATCGCCGCCGTGGAGACGACGAGCCAGATCGTCTGGCGCAGGCCGAAAACGGGGGCGAGACGCCAGATGACCGCCATCCCCCAGCCGGTGATCAGGTAAACGAGGGGCAGCAGGTAGGGATCGTGGTCTGGCAGGGCGCGGCGCACGGCCCAGGCGGCGGCAGCGGCGCAAATCACCCAGGCAAAGGCAAAGCCGAAAATCCCAAACCCCAAATCCCAAACCCTAAAACTCAGGCGCCACGTGTTAGCGCGGGCGGAGGGGATGAGGGCGAGAGCGGCTGCCGCCGTCAGCACGAAGCCGGAGGCCAGAGCGAGCAAGACCAACTCGCGGCGGCGGCCCGGTAAATAGGTGACCATTTACTTCAGATATTGGTCAACCAGCAATTTGACTCGCTCGCGCGTCTCCGCCGGGATGCGGTCGCGCGCGGTGATAAGGGCGTCGGCGAGCGCCGAGCCGCAGCCGCAGGCGTCGCGCTTGGCCGGAACCGGAACGAGGTTCGCAATCGCCTGCTGGGCCACCGCCGTGTTCTGCGCAAGGATACGGATCACCATCTCGACCGTGACAGGGGCTTCGGAGACGTGCCACACATCGTAGTCGGTGACGTGCGCCATGCAGGCGTAGCACATCTCGGCCTCGCGGGCGAGGAAGGCTTCGGGCGAGGCCGTCATCCCGACCAGGCTCATGCCCCACTTGCGGTAGGTGTTGCTCTCGGCTTTCGTCGAGAAGCGCGGCCCCTCGATGGTGACGAACGCGCCTCCGCGGTGGACGGTCGCCCCGGTCGCCTGCACCGCCTCGAAGAGCTGCTCGGAGAGAGTCGGGCAGAACGGGTCGGCCGTGCCGACGTGCACGACCAGGCCGTTCCCGAAGAACGTGCGCTCGCGGCCTTTGGTGTTGTCGTAGATCTGGTCGGGGATGACGATGTGGCCGGGCGCGTAATCCTCGCGCAGGCTGCCGCACGCGCTCACCGAGACGATGCGCTCGACGCCGAGCATTTTCAGTGCGTAAATGTTCGCGCGGTAGTTGACCTCCGAGGGCGTGATGCGGTGGCCCTTGCCGTGCCGCGCCAAAAACGCCACGCGCCGCTCGCCCAACGCCCCCACGACAATGGGGTCGCTCGGCTTGCCGAAGGGCGTGGCGAGGCCGTGTTCTTCAATCTCGCTCAACCCGCTCATGTTGTACAGGCCGGAGCCGCCGATGACGGCGAGGGTGGGGGTGTTGGACATAAATGCTCTCCTTGCGATAGATTTTTGATTGCTGATTGTTGAGTGAATGTGTCAATTTCCAATCAGCAATTCATTCCAATTCCATTTTCAGTTTCACCCTCCCCACGCCGATCACGTCGCCCGGCACGACAGATGCGGGTTGGGCGATCAGGTCGTTGTTCAGCCGTGTGCCGTTGCGGGAGTTCAGGTCTTCCAGCCACCATTGTCCATCGCGCAGGTGGAGCAGCGCGTGCTCCAGCGAGGCGGCCTCGTCGGGGATGGTGGCGGTATTGGTCGGCGCGCGGCCCAGCGAGGTCACGGGCATGAGCGGGAAAGCTGCGCCGGGCGCAAGTTGGGGGCATCTGGATTCGACGACGACCAGCTGGCCCAGGCGGCGTGCGCGGGCGGCGGTCACCTGCGCGGCGGCGCGCACGTCCTGCCACAGCATCCAGAACAGCGCGGCCAGGAACCCGTACAGGAGCAAGACGAGCAGCAGACGGAGGAGGAACAGGACGACGATAGGACTCATCGGTCGGGGAGGGGCCAAATCGGAAAGCCTAAGTCCACTCGGAGGGGGACACAAGGACATCAGGCGTCGAGAGGGTTGGGGCTTGGGATTTGGGGTTCGGCGTTTGCAGTTCGGTTTCCTCTTCGCCGTAGATCACCGACACGCCCGCGAGCGAGATCACGTCGCCCGGCCGCAGCACGCATTCCTGCACGCGCTGGTCGTTGACGAACGTGCCGCCGGTCGAGCCGAGATCGTAAATCACGTAGCGCCCGAAGCGCAGGCGGAGCTGCGCGTGCGCGCGCGAGATGCGCGAGTCGTCGAGGATGATGTGGTTGTCAAGCCGCCGTCCGATGCTCACGACCGGCTGGGTGAGCGGGACGGTGCGCTCGCCTTCGAGGATGAGGAACGCGGCCGGCGGGGCGACCGGTTCGCCTGGGGTAGGGGGCGTCATGCCCTGGGTGAAGCCCGGGTCGGCGGCGCCCTCGGCGTCGGCGGTGATCGCCACGTGGCGCAATTTGAGCGCGGCGTCAGGGAGGATGAACACTTCGGGGATGGCGGGCAGGGTGATGCTG
>DATDRS010000024.1:0-6419 GCA_035291605.1 Anaerolineales bacterium
CGCTGCCCGCACTGCCCCCCCGCCGCCCGGAAAGCGCCTTCCAAGCTCGCCGCGATTGGCGTCAAAGTGGACGCGCGCGGCGTCTCGCAGCACGGCTTCGCCCTCAACGTCAACCCCGACATGAGTTATTGGGACGGCATCGTCGGCTGCGGCATCCGCGACCATGCAACGGTCTCGATGGCCGACTTCCTGGGCGAGCCGCCCGCGATGGAGGCGGTGATGGACGAAGTGGCGGAGCAGTTCGGGAAGGTGTTTGAGAGAGAGATGGTGACAGCGGATGGGGAACGGATCAACGGATAAGCCTCCTAAGAGTTCCTAACAAAAAGAAACCAGCGTCCTGAGTGGAGCGGCGCGCCCCTTCGACTTCGCTGGCGCTTCGCTCAGGGTGCGCGCCGCGTAGTCGAAGGATGCGTTCAACCACCCAATAGCGAACGGATAAATACATGCCTATACCCTCCCTCATCGGCGCGCGGGTCAGACGTAAGGAAGACCCGCGTTTGATTACCGGCGCAGCCAAATATACGGGCGACATCCAACTGCCGGGAATGTATCATGTCGCTTTCGTCCGCAGCCCCTACGCCCACGCGCGCATCCTCAATATTGACGCTTCAGGGGCGCTGAAGATGCCCGGTGTGCTGGCGGTGGTCACCGGGACGGACGTGCCCGCGCTCTGCAACCCCATGCCTGAAATCGGCACCGGCGAAGGCAGCGATGGCCGGGAGCGCGAGAAACCACTCCGGCGCTATCCGCTCCCGGCCGACCGCGTACGACACGTGGGCGAGGCTGTCGCCGCCGTGATCGCCGACTCGCCCGCGCACGCCGCCGACGCCGCCCTCGCGGTGCGCGTGGATTGGGATCCCCTGCCCGCCGTCGCCGACGTGCTGAAGGCGATTGAGCCGGGCGCGCCGCAGCTCTTTGATGACCGCCCGAAGAACATCGAGCACACCTGGACGCGTAAGCGCGGCGATCCCGAGGCGGCTTTCGCCAGCGCCTATCGCGTGGTCAGGCAGCGCATGGTGAACCAGCGCCTCGCAGGTGTACCGATGGAAGGACGCGCGGTCGTCGCCGCGCCCGACCCGGCGACAGGCGGCCTCACCGTCTGGTCGAGCACCCAGGTGCCGCACGCCGTGCGCGCGAGCCTGGCGGAGATGTTAAACCTGCCGGAGAGCGCCATTCACGTCATCGCGCCGGAGGTTGGGGGCGGCTTTGGCCTCAAGGGCGGGTTTTACCCCGAGGAAGCCCTGCTGCCCGCGCTGGCGCTCAAATACAATCTGCCCCTGCGCTGGGTCGAGACGCGCCTGGAGCACATGGCCGCCACGACGCATGGGCGGGCGCAAGTCGCAGATATCGAAGCGGCGGTGCTGGCGGATGGGACGGTGACCGGGCTGCGGCTGCGCATTTTCAACGATTTAGGCGCATACCCGTTGGGCTGGTGGCTGCCGGAATTGACCGGGCAGATGTCCGTCGGGGTCTACCGGATCCAGAGTGTTGATCTTGAAGGGACCGGGGTGCTCACGAACACCACGCCCGTCTCGGCCTATCGCGGGGCGGGGCGGCCCGAGGCCGCGTATTACATCGAGCGGCTCATGGACATGGTCGCCGCCGAATTGAACCTCGACCCGGCCGAACTGCGGCGCCGGAACTTCATCCCGCCCGAAGCCTTCCCCTACGAGACGCCGAGCGGCATGACCTACGACAGCGGCGAGTACGACCACGCGCTCACGAAGGCGCTGGAGATTTCCAGTTACACCGCCCTGCGCGAGGAGCAGCGACGGCGCGTAGAGACGCGGCAGGGCGCGCCTTTGTTGGGCGTCGGCATTTCCTGCTACGTGGAGTTGTGCGGGCCGGGGCCGTACGAGAGCGCCGTCGTGCGCGTGGATGCGAGCGGCAGCGTCACGGTCATCACTGGGATTTCGCCCCACGGCCAGGGCGAGGAGACCACCTTCGCGCAGATCGTCGCCGACGAGTTAGGCGTGGATTTCGGCAAGATCACCGTCCAGCACGGCGACACCCACAACGCGCCGATGGGCATCGGCACTTATGGCAGCCGGGGCCTCGCCGTCGGCGGGTCGGCGGCCCTCCGCGCGGCTGGAACCGTCCGCGCTAAAGCCACGCGCATCGCCGCGCACATCCTCGAAGCCGCGCCGGAGGACATCATTCTCTCTGATGGACATTATCATGTGAAGGGCGCGCCAGGGCGGGGCGTGACGCTCGCGGAGATTGCGAAGCGGGCTTACAGCGACGACCTGCCCGACGACATTGATTCCGGGCTGGAGGCGACGGACTTCTTCCGCCCGCCTGACCTGGTGTTCCCCTTCGGCGCGCACGTGGCCGTGGTGGAGGTGGAGCGCGAGACCGGTGTGGTCCATCTACGCGATTATTTCTCGGTGGACGACTGCGGCCCGCGCATCAGCCCGACGCTGGTCGAGGGGCAGGTGCATGGCGGCCTGGCGCAGGGCATCGCGCAGGCGCTGTGGGAAGAAGTGGTCTACGACGAAAGCGGCCAACTGCTTTCGGGATCGTTGATGGAATATGTCCTGCCGCGCGCGGAGAATTTCCCGCGCTTCACCACGGACCGCACGGAGACGCGCACCTTTCGCAACCCGCTTGGGGCGAAAGGCATCGGCGAGGCGGCGACCATCGGCTCGACCCCGGCGATGGTGAACGCGGTGATGGATGCGCTCAAGCCCTTCGGCGTGCGCCACCTTGACATGCCCCTCAAGCCGGAGAAGATTTGGCGGGCAATAAAGTTTTCATGAAATACTTCCTCACCGGCGCCACCGGCTTCATCGGCGGACGAGTCGCGCGCCAACTCGCCGGGGCCGGGCATCAGGTAATGGCTGCAGTGCGCGACCCCGAGCGGGCCACAGACCTCGCCAGCCTCGGCGTCGTCCTGCATCAGGGGGATGTGACGGACAAAGATAGTATGCGCGCACCGATGACGGGCGTGGACGGCGTCTTTCACATCGCGGGCTGGTACAAGATCGGGGTGAGGAAGAAAAGCGATGCGGTGAGGGTCAACGTGGACGGCACGCACAACGTGCTGGAGTTGATGAAGGAGCTTGGCGTCCCCAAAGGCGTGTACACCAGCACCCTTGCCGTCTTCTCGGACACGCGCGGCCAGTTGGTGGACGAGACATACCACCACAGCGGCGCGCACCTCACCGAGTACGACCGCACCAAGTGGCTGGCGCACGAACTGGCCGAGACGATGATCCTCGGCGGATTGCCGCTGGTGATCGTCATGCCCGGCGTGGTCTATGGGCCAGGCGACACCAGCAATGTGCGCACCACGCTCCTGCAATATCTGCATCGCACGCTGCCATTGGTTCCCGAGGGTACGGCTTTCTGCTGGGGGCACGTGGACGACATCGCGCGCGGGCACATTCTGGCAATGGAGAAGGGCAGGCCGGGCGAAACGTACATCATCGCCGGGCCGAAGCACACCCTCAGCGAAGCGCTGAAACTGGCCGAGCAGATTACCAGCATCCCTCTGCCGCGCCTGCGCGCCTCCCCCAGTGTCCTGAAGGTGATGGCAGTCGTTATGAGCGTGGTCGAGAAATTTACGCTCCTGCCCGAGGCTTACACCTCTGAAGGCTTGCGCATTGCCGCAGGCGTCACCTACCTCGGCGACAACGCCAGAGCCAGGCGCGAACTGGGCTACAACCCCCGCCCGTTGGAAGATGGACTGCGGGAGACGCTGAAGCACGAGATGAAATTGCTGGGTTGGAAAACATAATCGTTCACCCAAAATCACTGCGTGCGAAGATCCGCATGTTGGGTCAGCCCGCCGAGAAGCCATCGCTATCAGCGGAGGAAATGTTCAATCCGACAGCCTTGACACGCTGCCAACAGCGGCAGTATAAAAGAACGTAATAGCGTGTGACGTTTCTTGTGATTCACCTCGTCTATTACAGAAGTCAAGCCCACAGGGCAGAGATGTCGCGCAACAACACGCGAGGCATAGGCCTCATTCCCCTCATATTAGCCGCTCTTTACCTGGCGCTAAATCCCAGGTCTAACACTGGGCCTTCTTTCGCCGCGCAAACAACGTCGAGCGAAGTCCTGGCGGGTACCCCCACCCCAACGGACACAGCGCCTCCGGCTGCCACGATCCGGGTGCCTCAGGATCAGCCAACGATCCAAACTGCCATCAACGCTGCTCAGAATGGCGACCTCATCCTGGTCTCTCCCGGTACGTATAACGAAAACATTACCATTGCTGGCAAAACGATTACCCTGGCGTCCCAATTCTATACGACTGGCGACCCTGCTTTCATTGACCAGACTATTCTGGATGGAGGCGGCAATGTGGTCATTACCGTCGGCTCGTCTGTTGGCCCGGAAACCCGGATCATCGGCTTCACCATCCAAAACGGGAATGACGGGATCGCTGCTGCCGGTAAACTTCACATCCTCAATAACCGAATTCTCAACACTGGGGATGGCATTGATTACTCCTCGAGCGGCGGTTTCGCCCGGAATAACGTGTTTGAAAACAACCACGACGATGGCATTGACTTGGACGGCGCCACCGAAGTTACCATCGAAGATAACACGATCCGCAACAATGGCGATGATGGCATTGAAATTCGCCTCCACGCCTACAGCGGCGTCACGCTGACGATCGTGATCCGCAACAATCTCATCGCGGGGAACGTCGAAGACGGCATCCAGTTGATTGATTATCCCGACCTCTCCCATCGAGTGTTTCGCATCGAACGCAACCGGATCACAAACAACGACATGGTCGGCCTGGGGCTGATGGATAACGGCGAGACCAACGAAGATTTCCGGGCGGCCAGCATCCCGGAGCCTATTCATCTCATCCATAACACCTTCAGCGGCAACAATCACGGCGTCACGGGCGGCGACAACTTGGTGGCCCTCAATAACCTGTTCGTCAATTCTCCCAACCTGGCGCTGAAGAATGTGGACGCCGGCTCCACTGCCGCCTACAACCTGTTTTGGAACAACGGGACGAATTACCAGGGCAGCAATATAGACATTGACACCACTTTGTTTAGCGACCCCCTCCTGGACGGTAATGACCAGCTCCAACTCGGCAGTCCGGCCATTGACGCGGGCATAGCCCACTTTGAATGGAACGGCGAAACCGTTCTAGATCTTCCGCCTGGCGCCTACTTCGGCGCGGCCCCCGACCTGGGAAAGTATGAGACTAACTTTGCCACGTCTACTCCCACAGCTACGCCAACGGACACGCCGACACCCACGGCCAGCCAGACACCCACCCCGACCACGACTCAGGCGTCGAGCGGCACGCCGACGGCAACGCACATGCCGACGATCACGCCGATGCCCGGCGCCAGCCAGACGTCCACCCCGACCACAACGCAAAGGCCGGATGGCACGGCCACGGCGACGCCGACCGGCACGCCGACATCCACCGCCAGCCAGACACCCACTCCGACCACGACTCAGGCGTCGAGCGGCACGCCAACGCCGACGGCGACCTCAATTTCCCCTGCCGGAAATTCCACGCTTTACCTGCCTCTGGTAGCGCGCCCGAAGTCTGCGTCAACCCCTGTCGCTCCCTCGCCGGGGGCCCTCACCCGTCGGGGCCGAGTCCGCTGAACCTTCCGCCAATCTGGACTCTCTACGGGCACAAACTGCGCTTTTGTAAGGGCGAAGCATTCGCGCCCCAGCGGGCCAGTTTGGCGGCGGGCCGAAGCGCGAATGCTTCGCCCCAACAGAGCTGAAAAGCGCAGTCACTGGCCGCGCGCAGTATACCTCGGCGACGACGCCAGAGCCCGGCGTGAGCTGGGTTATACCCCCGCCCGTTGGAAGAAGGACTGCGAGAGACGCTGAAGCACGCGATGAAGTTGCTGGGTTGGGAAATGCCGTAATCCGGTCGGAAAGGTTTCTTCCAGCCCAGTCCTCCTGGCACCGATCGGAGGCGAGGCCGCCTCTGCAGACAGGATTTTCAAACCCAACTAAAACTTGACACGCCGCCAAAGGGCGGCAATATAAAAGAGAGGGTTATCACGTACAACATTTCTTGTGATCCACCCGGTGCCTCACCGAAGCCAGGCCCATGGGGGCAGAGATGTCACGCAGCAACACGCGAGGCCTGATCCTCATTCCCCTCTCGTTCGCCGCTCTGTATCTGGCGCTAAACCCCAGATATAACTCTCCGCCTCCCGTCGCCGCGCAGACGAATTCCTTTATATTCACTGCCGCGGGCGATTACGGGTTTTACCATGATGCGCCGGCGACCTTGCAACTGGTCGGTTCCACGTCGCCAGCATTTACCCTGGCGCTGGGCGATCTGAGCTACAGTTCGAGCCGGCCGGAGGCGGAATGGTGTCATACCGATTTCCCTGGGAGCCATTTCGGCTCTCGAAATTGGCAAGTATTCCGCAGCCGAGTTTTGCTGGTTTTGCCGGGATTCTTACCTG
>DATDRS010000025.1:0-3621 GCA_035291605.1 Anaerolineales bacterium
ACCGTGAAGGCTCTCCAGAAGAAATATCCCGGCAAAGACGTCTCCGTCATGTGCGTCGGCCAGGCGGGCGAGAACAGAGTCGCCTTCGCCTGCATCATGAACGAGAACGACCGGGCCTCGGGGCGCGGCGGCACGGGCGCGGTGATGGGGTCGAAGAACCTCAAGGCCATCGTCGTCCTCGGCCGGCACGCCAACCGGCCCAAGCCATTCGACAAGGAGGCGTTCAAGGCGGCGCACGCCAAAGCGCTGGAGGAGCTCAGCGACGAGAAGTTTGTGACTGCGCCGCGCAAGGGCGGCCTCTCCGTCTACGGCACCAACGTGCTGATGAACATGGTCAATGTCATCGGCGCGATGCCGACGAAGAACGCCAAAGAGACCTTCTTTCCGCAGCACGAGGCCATCAGCGGCGAGCGGGTGAAGGAAACCATCCTGGTGGACGATCCGACCTGCCACGCCTGCCCGGTGGCGTGCAAGAAGGAAGTCAAGGTCAACAGCAAGTACAACCTGCAGATGGAGAGCGTCGAGTACGAGTCGGCCTGGGCGCTCGGCGCGAACTGCAACCTGAGCGACGTGAACGCCCTGGCCGCGCTGATTGACCGCTGCAACGACCTCGGTCTGGACACCATCGAGTCCGGCAACGCGCTTTCGGTGGCGATGGAGGCAACCGATCTCGGCTCGCTGAACGGCAAGGGCCTCGCCTGGGGCGACGCCGACGCGATGCTCAAACTGCTCGACGACATCGCCCACCGCAAGGGCGTCGGCAAAGATCTGGCCGAAGGGCCGGCGCGCGCGGCGAAGAAGTGGGGCCATCCCGAAATCTCGATGAGCGTGAAGGGCATGTCCATCCCGGCCTACGACCCGCGCGGCATCAAGGGCATGGGCATCGCCTACGCCACCTCCAACCGGGGCGCGTGCCATTTGCGCGGCTACACCCCGGCGGCGGAAGTCGTCGGCAACGTGCTCAACGTGACGGGCGTGGAAGACCCGCTCAAGTGGGAGGGCAAGGGCAAACTGACGGTCGTGTTCCAGAACGTGCACGCCATGACGGACTGCCTGGACGTCTGCAAATTCGCCACGTTTGCCGAGACGCTGGACACGTTCGCCAAGCAGTATACTGCGATCACCGGCAACCCGATGGACGTGGACGGCCTGCTCAAGGTCGGCGAGCGCGTGTACAACCTCGAGCGCCACTACAACAACCTGGCCGGCTTCCGCGAAGGCTCGGACTACCTGCCGGAGCGGTTCCTCAAGGAACCCTCCACCGGCCCCGGCTCGAAGGGCCATGTGTGCGAGCTCGAGCCGATGCTGAAGGAATATTACGAGGCGCGCGGCTGGGTGAACGGCGTGGCGCCCGACAGCAAGCTGATGGAACTGGAGATCCTTGAGCCAGAGAAAGTGTGAGTCTGCGGAGAATTAGCTGCGCGAAAGCTGGAGGAGTAATCGCGCAAAAATGACGGCGGGCCGCGAGGTCCGCCGTCGTCGTTATGGAGGGAGGTTTACGGACAGCGAATCACGCCCTGCGCCCACAGGCAACTGCCGCACGTGGGGAAGGTGTTGCCGTAGCAGTCCTCTTCGTTCGATTGCGAAAGATCACAGCCGCCGCAAACGGCGCAGGGCGAAAAGTCGAACGTCTGCACGCGCTCGCGGAAGGCCACGTGCTCCGGCGCGTTCCACAGGGCGCTCAAGCCGCGGTCGGCCGCGTTGCCGACAATCCAGCGCCGGAAGAAGCATTCGCGCTCGTCGGCAAAACTGACGTGGCTGTGCAGGAGCGGCAGGCACGGGCTGAAGCCGCCATCCCAGGCCACGGCCGCCGCGCCGCTTTCGACGAAGGGACAGCGATCGTTCGCCCCGCCCAGATTGCTCCCGGCGAAAGTCACGTTGCGGCCGCTCCGCAGGGCCTGATACAGCGGCCCACGGGTGACTTCATTCACGTCCATTTTGGGCAGGCTCAAGCGCGGCACCCACCGCGAGGACAGGTAGGCGATGTCGGTCAGGGCGCGGGCGTACAGCACCTCGCCGCGCAGTTCGGCGGTGTATGGCAGGACGTTGGTCACCAGAAAGCGCGACGCGCCCAGGCGGCCGGCGAGGCGCAGGAGGGCGGGCAGATCGGCGATGTTGCGCTTCATCGCTACGAAGGCGATCCCGATCTCCGGCGTGGGCAGCTGGAAAATCCATGTGCGGCGCAGATCACGGAAGCGCGCGACGTTGGCGATCACTTCGGGCAGGGCCGCGCCGAGGCGCACGTCGGCGTAACTCTCCGGCGTGGCCCCGTCAATCGAAACCCACAGCACGTCGAGCCGGGCGGCGATCAAACCGCGCGAGACCTCTTCGGTGAGCAGCGTGCCGTTGGTGATCAGTTCGACGGGCGAGCCGAGGGCTTTGACCTGTGTGACCATCTCGACGATGTGCGGGTGCGCCAGGGGCTCGCCGAGGCCGCCGAAGAAGACCGTCGGCGCGGGGGTGAAAGCGCGCAGGCCCTCGAGGAGGCGGGCGAACGTGGCAGCCGCCATGTCGCCGGACGGTTCGTCCCAAACGTTCCGGAGGCAGGTGCGGCAGGCCAGATTACACTGGCTGGTTGGCTCGATGTACAGCTTCGTCAGTGGGTGCATGGCTTGAATATAGGATAGGCCGCCCTGCCTCCGGGCGGGAGTGCCGATTGTCATCGGAGGCGGCGCAATCCGTCGCCTCCGAGGACAAAACGGGGAAAATGATGGGGTTGGGCGCGTAACGGGCCATGCGGCCCGTCGTCAACGAGGGAAATTGTGAAAGGCAAACAACGCTGGTCAGAACGCCGGGGCCCAGGGCCTCATCAGCGTTACCACGTCGCCGTCGCAGATGGGCGCGTCGAGGCCGCCGACCAGATAGTGGAACCGCCCGTTGACGACCAGGCGCGAGGTGGGACGGATGGAGACCTGGTCCGGGTTGAGTAATAGGTCCGCCACATTGTAGGCCTGCGTGAGAGCGGGCAGAAACTCGCGCACGGCGCCTCCCTCGAAATCAAAGTCTGCATGCCCGAAGCCCACGCGTCCCCAGAATTCGCCGATGAATTTGAGGGTGATGTGAGTCATGTCGTTATCCGCCGCCCACCGGCGGAAACACATCTAAATGCTGGGCGTCGCCTATCGGTGTGTCCACGCCGTTCAGGTGGCGGATGTCGCGCCCGTCGAGGATGACGGCCACGTGCCCGGCCAGCGCGCCATCGGCGTACCAGACGTAGGGCGCGACCGCGGGATGCGCGGCGACGAGCGCGCGCAATGCCTCCCCCACCGTTTGCTCGCGCTGAACTTCAACCGAGATTGTTTTGGCCCCAGCGGTTTGGCGCAGCGTTGCATACAGTCGGATTTCCACGTCCTCATTCTAAGACGACAAATATCGCTGCGCAAGATTTTAATGACCACCATGCCGATGCGGATACTCTTGAAAGGGAAACGACGAGGCAGTCCATCAACATGGTTCTTTTCTAAACCTCGGCGTCAACGGATATGTAACCGCTTCGCGTAAACGGATTCGCTGCTGACTATCCGGTTATCCGTTGTGCAAAGCAATCCGTTGACACCGGATCAGAGTCGTTCTATGTGAGGGAGCATGTCAGGAAACGTCGGCCGGAGCGCCAAACAAGGC
>DATDRS010000026.1:0-11508 GCA_035291605.1 Anaerolineales bacterium
AACTCACTCAACTGTTTGATCAGGCCGATGGGCTATACTTCTTCCCACTGCTGGCTGCCACCGAACAATGGATCATTGTCCGACCAAAGTTCACCGCCTTAGGTGCGGCGTTGACGCCTTCCATGTCTATAACGACTTCGACCAAGTCGGCGGGTTGCGGCGTCCCCTTCCCTGAGCGCGGTGGCCTGGTCAGGAACGCCTCGCGCCGTGCTTGCATCTAAACTTCCCCGGAGGAGGGGCGTTACCTCAGCAGTTGGATTCGGCCTGATGCGCCTGGCCTGCGATGTACGTGCGACGCACTTTGGAAGTGCGTCGCACGTTGCACATTATTCAAACATTATGGAATCAGAAAAATACATAAAATGTGCATAAATAAGAACATATTTCCTGTATTGACACAGTCGAAATTCTTCATAGAATGATATATGGTGGTCTGACTTCTATACCAGAAACTCTTGATGAAAATCCGACAAGTTTCCCACCGAACATTGAATGAGGTTGTCGCTGGCAGGTTGGCAGCCTCTATCATGGAAGGGGGCCTCCGCCCTGGCGAGCAACTGCCCCCCGAGCGCGAGTTGATGAGTCAGCTTGGCGTCAGCCGCGCCACCTTGCGCGAGGCGCTCAAAGCTCTGGCTGAGAATCGCCTCATCGAGGCTCGCCCTGGGGTGGGTTGGTTTGCGCGGGCCATTGATCAGAGCAATATGGCTCAGGCGCACGAGCTGGCGCGGGTAGCCCGCCATGACGCCTTCCCTGAGGCGGAACTCGCTCCGACCGAGTCGCCCACCGGCCCCCGCCCCCTCCGCGTCCTCCCTGAAAAACCACTCCACATCCCGAATCTGCGCACCGACCGCCTGGGCACATTTGAGTTCATCTCATGGTGGGAGCGCGAGAAGGTTAAAGCAGCCAAAGTGCTGGTGGTCGGCGCGGGCGCATTGGGCAACGAGGTGGTCAAGAACCTGACGTTGATGGGCATCGGCCACCTGTTCATCGTGGACTTCGACACGATCGAGGCGGCTAACCTCAGCCGGTCGGTGTTGTTCCGCGAGGGCGACTACGGTCGCAACAAAGCCGAGATCGTCGCCGCCAGGGCGAAAGCCCTCAATCCAGAAATCCATGTCCAGTACCTGCATGGCGACGTCACGACCCAACTCGGCCTGGGAGTCATCCGGCGTATGGATGTGGTGATCGGCTGCCTCGATAACCGGGAGGCCCGGTTGGCCGTCAATCGTTTCTGCTATTGGACGAACAAGCCCTGGGTGGATGGCGCAATTCAGGAACTCCTGGGATTGGCGCGGGTGTTCGTCCCCGGCCAGGGCGCGTGCTTTGAATGCACGCTCACCGAGCAGGCCCGCCGCGAGATGTCACTGCGCTACTCATGCCCATTGCTCGCGCGCCAGAACATCCTGTTGGGCAAAGTGCCCACCACGCCCACCATCGCGTCTATCATCGGCGGCTTCCAGTCGCAAGAGGCGCTCAAGCTGATTCACGCCCTGCCGGTCGAGGCGGGCAAAGTCATTCATTACAACGGTATGATGAACGAGATGCACACCACGGCGTACATCGTGCGCGACGATTGCGAGAGTCACTGGATCTACGGGGACGTGACGGAATTGCCAGCCCGCGCCGCGCGCACCACGCTGGCCGATCTGCTGCGCATTGCCCGCGCCGATCTGGGGCCGGAAGCGATGCTCGAGCTTGACCAGGAATTGGTTGTCTCACTGGCGTGCCCGCAATGCCGCACCGTGGACGAGATTTTGCGCCCGCTCTCCGAAGTCAGCTTCGAAGCCGGGCACTGCCCGACGTGCGGCCTGCTGCGCGAAACGAAAATGACACATCTGATCACGGGCAGCGAAAATTTTCTGCAACGCACACTCGCCAGCGTCGGCGTCCCGCCGTTGCATATCCTCCGCGCGCACGACGGCCGCGAATACCGCTTCTATGAATTGACCGGCGACCTGCCCGAAGCATTGCACTTCCGTCACTTCACGGGAGGGGCTGCGCCGCTGGAGCGTCCAGGCCGCATCCGGTTGGGAGGGGAGGTTCACCTCGCCGAGGCTAACGACCACCGTGCGCGCGGCCGGGTTGTGCTCCGTGAGACATGAGACCTGGCGCGAGCACCGATGATCACTCGAGTTGACGCGATGGCAACCGTCGAACCTCCGCTCCGTCCGCGCCGCCCCATCCTGCCGCGCTGGCCGGGCGTGGTGTTCCCGGTGGTGATCCTGGCCGCCATGGGTTTCGCGGTGACGCACACGGTCAACCGGATGATCCTGCCGTCCGCGTTGGCGCTGGCCACGACCGCCGGCATTGGCCTGATCGCCGGCTTCGCGGCGCGCCGGGCGCTGCGGAAACGCGCCAGCCTCGTGCGCGGGGTAGCTACATTGGCGGCGCTGATTGTGGGCCTGCTGCTCCTGGGGCTGATGACCGACGGCAAGGCCGGCATCGGCCCACTCCGCCTCCCGCTGGCTCGTCCAAACTGGATCGGGTTGGTGCATGTGATGTTGGCCGCCCTCGCGGCGTGGCTCGCTCTGGAGGCCTGGTCGCCCCCGCCAGCGATACGACGTCCGCTGCGACAGCGTTTGAAAGAGGCCTGGCAGAGGATGAGCGCCCGCGCACGCTGGCCGGGGTCGGCGCTCCAGCGCAGGATAAATCGTGCAACAGATTGGCTCAAACGCGCGCGGGCCTGGAGGCACGAGGCGAGCCAGGAAACCCGATCCGCGCCCCGGCGCACCCGCGCCGACCGTGCGCGGCAGAGCTGGTTCGCAAGGTTCAGCGAGGCGGTGGCCCGCCGGAGCGCATTTCCCTGGCGCGCTCCCCAGTCAGAGTCCAATCATCGCTCGCGGATTCGGCTTACGGGTGCTGAGGAGCACCGTTGTCCTTATTGCCTGGAGCTGGTCGAGCCGCACGACCCGCGCGGTGTTGAGACGTGCCCCATTTGCCACACCCACCATCACGCCGATTGTTGGGCAGTGACTGGGATGTGCCAAGTGCCGCATCATCACACCCAGAGTCACTGAAAAGGAGGCTGCCCATGCCCGATCTGCCGGTCACCATCGTTCTGCCGAGTGGAGGCGCACGCACCGCCGATGTGCCTGACGACGTGCCCGTCCGCGACTTGCTGACCGAGTTGACCTCGCTGCTCAATCTGCCCACGCTCGGCCCGGATGGCCGCCCGATGAGTTACCGCATGGACAGCAAAGCATTGGGCCGTGAACTGCGCGAGGACGAATCACTGGCCGCCGCCGAGGTGCCGGCCAATGACCGGCTGATCTTGACGGCCGACATTACCGCCGGCGCGGTCACTCTGGATCAAAGTCCGCGCATGCGCCGCCTGCGCGGCGACTTCGAGCGCCTGGCCGATCTGACCACACACACTGACCTGATCCGCTTCGAGGCCCAACCGGCGCGGCCCGGTTTGCCGCCCGAGAAATACGTCATCACCTTCAGATGCAAAGGCATCGCCGCAGTGGACAAAAAAGGGCGGCCGACTTTCAGCGAGCATCATCAGGTGGAGATCTACCTGCACAACCAATATCCGCAGCGCTGGCCGGGCATGAAATGGCTGACCCCGATCTGGCATCCCAACATCAACCACCTCAACGGGACCGTGTGTATTGACGCCGCCTGGTGGACGGCGGGCCGCTCACTGGATCGGCTGATTATCATGCTCGGCGAGATGGTGCAATATAAGAACTTTCACGACGACCCGACGCAGCCGCCGTTCCCATGGGACCCCGAGGCGGCGCGCTGGTGCCGTGGCTACCGCGCCAGCCACCCGGACGCTTTCCCGGTAGATAGCCGCGAACTGCTCCGGCCAGAGCGAGTCAAACTTGGAGCGCCCAGCGAACGCAAGAAGCCCCGTGTTCGCTTGAAATGACCGTGCCGCGTCGCTCTCGGCCTGGACCGCGGCCAGACCATGAAGCGACGATGATCCGCAACGCGCAACGGGTTGCGCGTTGCTTACTGGTGAAGGAGGTTTTTGCGATGAAGACCCCAGAGGTTAAAGAAGAGAAGAAAACGGTGGAAGTTCCGGTCACCATCGTCCTCCCCTCGGGAGGCAGCCGCACGGCGGATGTGCCCGGCGACGTGCCGGTGAGGGAGTTGATCCCGGAGCTGGCCTCGTCGCTCCAATTGCCGACCACCGGCCCGGATGGCCGCCCGACGAGTTACCGGCTGGACAGCAAGGCGCTGGGCCGCGAACTCAAAGAGGACGAAACGCTGGCCGCCGCCGGTGTGCCGCCAGGCGACCGCCTGATGATGACGGCCGATGTGACCGCCGGCTAATCACAACTGCATAGCGCCGCCCCGGCGCTGGAGACATTCAGCGTCTCCGGCAGAGGAGGCCGGGGCGGCCGACACCACCATGCTGCCCGAAACATCTCGTATCCGCTTGTCCATGTCCGAGGAGGCGAAGCCGCACCTGGGGCATATTCCCCTGGCGCGCGCTCACGGCTGGCGTTCTCCGCACGAGGCCGGCGCGCCGAACACGGCGGTCACGGTCTTCATGACGCAGCGCGCTTACGTGCGCTGTTGCGCCCACGCCGGGAGCGACCTGAATAACGAGGTCGGCGGCGGACTGGTCGGTAAGCGGCGCGTGGACGCCGAAACGGGTCAACCGTTCATCGTCGTCGAGGCGGCGCTGCCGGCCCGACACACCCGACAGGGCAGCACCTATCTGACGTTCACTCAGGACAGCCTGGTAGCCCTGCATGATGATCTGGACGAACGCTATCCCGACAAAGAACTGCTGGGTTGGTACCACACTCACCCGCGGATGGACGTGTTCCTGTCGGGCTACGACGTCTGGCTGCACGAGCATTTCTTCCCGAACCTCTGGCAGGTGGCGTTGGTCATCGAGCCGCACGCCTCCAAAGGCGGCTTCTTCGTCCGGCAATTGGACGGCCAGCTTGACCCCCGCCGCTACGTCGGGTTCTACGAACTGGCTCACAATGGGAGGCCGAGCGTCATGCGCTGGCGCAACCTGCGCCCGCACGTGGCCGCTGCGCCGACCGAAGGAGGCTCGAAATGAGCAGACGAATGCGGGCGTATTATTACGCCTTACTGGGAGCGATAGGGGGTCTGATCGCCTGGCAGGTCAGCGATCAGCTTGGCCTGTCATTCACACCCAATCTTTATCTGAACGAAGTCCTCGTCGGCGCGCTGATCGGGCTGAGCGTCGGCCTGCTGATCGGGGCGACCGAAGGCGTGGTGACGCTCAACCCCGTGCGGGCTGTGCGCGCCAGCCTGTTCAGCGGGCCGCTGGGGTTGGCGGCCGGAGCGATTGGCCTGCCTCTCGGCGAATGGATATTTCAACTCGCGGGCGCTGAGGTCATTGGCCGGGCGCTGGGTTGGGGAGTGTTCGGGCTGCTGATCGGCGTCGCGGAGGGCCTGACCGGCAAGACCCAGATGTGGAAGGGCGCGCTCGGCGGAGTGCTTGGGGGCGTGCTGGGCGGAGCGCTGCTGGAAGGCGCGCGCCGCTGGCTGAACGATCCTCTCCTGGGCAAAGCCGCCGGGCTGGTGCTGCTGGGCGCTTCGGTGGGGGCTTTCATCGCGTTGATCACCGTGCTGCTCTCGAAAGCGTGGCTGGAAGTGACCTCTGGCAAGCTCAAGGGCGCGGAGTTCATTCTGGACAAGTTCATCAGCCCCAACGGGCCGGCGGCCATCATCGGCAGTGACGCCCTCAAAGCCGACATTGCCCTGCCCGATCCAGACATCGCGCCCCAACATGCCCTGCTCACCGGAGCCGGCACACACTTCAACCTCAAGGACATGAGCCTGGCAGGGACGTACGTTAACAATCGCAAGATCGAGATGACTGCGCTGGCGGACCGGCAGACGATCCGCCTGGGCAACACCGAGCTGGTGTATCACGAGAAGAGGTGAAGCCATGAACACATTCGTTAAGCGCCTGCGCCTGGGGGCGTCGGTCTGCGCGCTGGCGGCTCTGCCCTGGGCGGCGGCTCTCCAGCCGCCCACGCCGCTCGCCGACCAGGGACCGCCACTGCAGGTTCAAGTGACGCAAGTGGACGAGTCGCAATTTCCGCGCATCAAGGTCTACGTCTCGGTGACGGATGCCGCCGGCGAGCCAGTGGGCGTCGCCCCATCGCGCCTGGTGTTGTCCGAGAATGGCGGGGCCATCACGCCGGAGGAGATCAGCGGACAAGGCGAGATCGGCCCGCTGACCACTCTGCTCATCATGGACGTGTCGGGCAGTATGAATGAGGCGGGCAAGCTGGAGGCGGCTAAAGCCGCAGCGCGCGCCTACGTGGACCAGATGCGTCCCGGTGACCAAATCGGGCTGGTGACGTTCAACACCGAGATCAACTACGCGCAACCGATCACGACCGACCGCGCGGCGGTAGCGAAGGCGATCGACAGTCTGAAGGCAGACGAAGACACGGCGATGTACGACGCGCTGGCGCAGGGCGTGCAAATCCTGTCTCGTGTCGAAGGCCGCAAGGCTATCCTCGGCCTCACCGACGGACTGGACAACCGCAGCACCCATACGGTCAGTCAGGTGATTGAGCAGGTCGGGCCAAGCGGGCTGTCCATCTCCACCATCGGCCTGGGCGATCCGTCCCAGTTGAAGATCTCGAACGCGGGTCTCGACCAGGCGGCGCTGAAAGGGTTGGCCGAACGCGCCGGGGGCGCTTACGGTTACGCCGACGACCCTAACTCACTGCGCAGTCTGTATGAGCGCTTTGGGCGCGTGCTGCAAAACGAGTACGTGCTGACCTTCACCTCACCCAATGCCCTGCGCGATGGGGTGAACCGCAGTCTCACCGTGCGCCTCGCCGATGCGGGCGTCTCCGCGCAGGCCGCGTATAACCCGGGGGGCGTGGTGCCCGAGGCGCCCAACCGGAACTCGTGGATGCTGTTCGGCGCGGCGCTGGCTGTGCTGCTTGCTTTGCTGTTCGTACCGGTGCTCGCCGGCCGTAGCCTCGCGGCGGCCCAAAGCCTGAGGCCGGCGTGGGGCAAGAAGAAAGCCTCGCGCATCCGGCTCAAAGATCAACCGGGAGTGACGCCGCCGCGCGTGCGTTTGCGGTGAACGATCAGATAAGGGCGTGGGAGCGTGTCTACGATCAACCGCTCCCACGCTGGCCCTCAACCGAAGAAAGGAGTGATGACCATGCAAGTGACTAGACATCCCGGAACGCTCTTGTTGAGCATCTGGCTCATCGCGATCGGTTTGCTGCCTTTGCTCAACCTCCGTTTTCCCGCCAGTGACACGATCCTTGCCCTTCTGGCTCTCGCCGCGGGCGTCTGGCTGCTGGTGGGGCCTGTGAGGCAGGGCCGGAGGGTGGGACCGCTCTTACTGGCAGTCTGGCTTATCGCGACGGGTTTATTGTCGCTGCTCCCAATCAGTTTCCCAGCCAGCGGCATCATCCTGGCCCTGCTGGCTGTCGCCGCCGGGGTGCTGCTTCTCATCGGGCGGTGAGCCGGGGAGCCGGCTGGTCCCGGACGGTTCGGGGCCGGAAGAGAGAGGATCATGTCGAACACACTCGATTACAAGCCGGTCGAGCATCGCGAACGCGCAGGCGTGGAGCGCCGCGCGCGCGTCGCCGCCCGCCCGGCGCAGGGGCTGTATAAAGTTGTGCAGCTGACCTGGCTGTTGACGGGCGCGCTGGAGGTCCTGATCGGTTTGCGCGTTCTGCTGAAGCTGATCGCCGCTAACCCGGCCAACCCCTTCGCCCGCTTCGTCTACCAGATCACGGCGCTGTTTCTGAAGCCCTTCGTGGGCCTGACGGCCAACCCGGCCTCCGACGGCATGGTGCTGGAATTTCACGCGCTCATCGCGATGCTCGTCTATGCGCTGCTCGCCTGGGGCATCATTCAGCTCTTGGGGTTGATCTTCGATCAGGCCTGAGGGCGCGGCGTTCGCAAGCGGGCGCCAGCCGCCAGGCCATTTAGAGAGTCGGAAACTCTGACCATGGCGCTGCCGGACTTAGCCACGATCCTGGAGGCGCACCGGGGTGAACGCCATGCCGTCGTCCTGCAGGCGTTCCCCGACCCCGATGCCATTTCGTCGGCGTTCGCGCACCGGCTGATCAGCGCACGCTTTGACATCGAGACGACGCTTCTCTACAGCGGCAAGATCAGCCACCAGCAAAATGTAGCCCTGGTGAAACTGCTGGGGATTGACCTGATCCGCTACGATGGATCGTTCGACCTCAAGCCCTTCGCCGGGGCGGTTTTCGTGGACAATCAGGGGACGACCTCTGAAGAAATCGTCAGCGCGCTCGAAGCGGCCGGCGTGCCGCCCCTCATCGTCGTGGATCACCACGAGCCTCAAGAACGGTTGAAGCCGGAGTTCAGCGATGTTCGCCGCCGGGGCGCGACGGCGACGATCTACGCGGAGTACCTGGAGCAGGGGCTGATCGAAATGGACAAAACACACCGGGAGCACGTGGTGGCGGCGACGGCGCTATTACACGGCCTGTTCACGGACACCCTGGGCTTTATCCACGCCAGCGCGGAGGATTTTCAGGCAGCCAGTTTCCTGAGCCGGTTCAGGGACGCCGACCTGCTCGGTCAAATCATGAGCCAGGCCCGCTCGAAGCAGACCATGGACGTGGTCCGGCGGGCGCTGGGCAACCGCGTGGTGGTCGAGAGCTTTTCGCTGGCCGGCATCGGCTATTTGCGCGCTGAAGACCGCGACGCCATCCCGCAGGCCGCCGACTTTCTCATCACCGAGGAGAACGTTCACACGGCCCTGGTGTACGGCATCGTCGTCGGGGATGACAGGCAGGAAACGCTGATTGGCTCCATGCGCACCTCCAAGCTCACCCTCGAGCCAGATAGTTTCATCAAAGAAGTTTTGGGTAGGAACATCAACGGGCGCTACTATGGCGGGGGTAAGCCGACGGCGGGCGGTTTCGAGATTCCGGTCGGCTTCCTGGCCGGCGATCACAGCGAGGCCTATCGGCAGTTGAAGTGGCAGGTGTACGACGACCAGATCAGGCAGAAATTCTTCGCCAAGATTGGCGTCGAACAAAAGTCGTAACGGCGCTCAGGCTTTGAGGCGCGCAGGTTTTACTGTCTGCAAGCGCGCGTGTCCATGTGGGCGTTGAACACTCCCCGCGCCGGCTCCCCCACTTAGCCTCACTCTTCGCCCGTCATTCGCAAAAACACCTCCACGACTGCCGGGTCGAAGTGCGTGCCGGAGAGCGATTCGATGTGCTCGCGCACTTTCTCTTCGGGCCAACCCGCGCGGTAGGGACGATCCGAGCGCAGCGCGTCCCACACATCCACCACGGCAAAGACCCGCGCCGCCAGTGGGATCTGTTCTCCTTTCAGCCCGTTCGGGTAGCCGGCGCCGTCCCACTTTTCATGATGGCCATAGGGAATGTCCAGCGCTGAGCGCAGGTGGGGAATCGGCGCGAGGAGTTGATAGGCATATTCCGGATGTTTGCGCACAATGGCCCACTCTTCGTCCGTGAGCGGACCGGGGTTGAGCACAATGCCGTCGGGGACTCCCATCATGCCGATGTCGTGCAACAACGCGCCCCGGCGCACGTGCTCAAGCTCCCCCTCGCTTAGGCCCATGTCACGCGCCAGGCGCACGGTCACCTCCGTCACCCGCTGCGTGTGCCCTTCAGGCTCCTTATCATGCAAATCGAGCGCGCGCGACCAACCTTCGATGGTGGCGTCGTAAGCCAGGGCCAGTTCCGAATTCACGTGTTGCAGGTTGTCGAAGAGTTGAGCGTTGTCAATCGCGATCGCCGCCTGTCCGGCGAGTGTCTCCAGAAACTCCAGCCATTCCTGATCCGGGTTGAGCGGGGCGCGGTGGAAGATCTCCAGGACGCCCTTGACCTGCCCCTTAGCGATGAGGGGGACTCCGTAGTAGGTCACAAAGTTCTCACCCGCCAGGAGCGGGGCGCGCGCGAAGTCGTGCGCCTGGCCCAAATCGGCGATGCTCACGCTTCGGCGTTCGAGGGCTGCCTGGCCGGCGTAGCCTTCGCCTAAGCGCCGACGGAAACGCTCCATTTTTCTGGTCCGGAACCCCTGCCCGGCCGCATATTCGAGCAGGTTGGTGTATGGGTTGTATAACAACACCACCACCGCGTCAATCTGAAGTTGGCTGACGATATGCTGGAGAAGAATGTTGAGCGTCATGCGCAGGTCAACGCTCCCGGCGATGGCTTGATCAATCGCGCGCAGCGCCTGGACATGTTTCAGCCGGCGCTCCGTTTGATCGTGCAAGCGCGTGCGCTCAATCGTCAGCGCCGCCTGGTGACTGATCGCCACGGCTAACTGCATGTCGCGCCGGTCGAAGGGTCGCCGGTGTGCTTGAGTCTTGTAGGCGTAGATGATCGCGGTGACCTGGTCGCCGGTCATGACCGGGATGCACAGCACCGAGCGAACGCCGAGCAGCGCAGCCGTTTTGATCAGATCAGGGTTAGGGTAGGTCGCTATGTCCGGGATGTGAACGGCCAGGCGTTGGCCGACGACCTCATGCGCCAGGGAAGTTGGAAAGCCTAATTGGGGTAAGCGATCGAGGTGCTCGACCAGAATCACCTCGCATCGGTCCGCCCCCATGGCCAGGCGCATCAACTCCGAAACTTCGCGCAGCGCGAGGTGTAGATCAATGACCCTATTCAATCGGCCGGCGACCTCGTAGAGCAGGATCGCATGTTGATCGATCGACTCGAGCAGGAGATCGCGGGTAAAAGGCTGGGTCGTGCTGGGCAGAGGGGCCGAAACCAGAGCGTGCGTTTCGTCACCCCGAACCGTCAGGGCGATGACGTACTGGCCGATGCGGATTTGGTCCTCAGGGTGTAGAGGCTGAGGCTCGGTGATGCGCTCGCGATTGACAAAAGTCCCATTGGAGCTGCCCAGGTCTTTGATCAGCAAGGTGTTCGTGTCCGGGTCGTAGTCAATCTCGGCATGTTCGCGCGAAGCCGATTGGTCCAGGATTTGAATGGCGTTTCCTGACTTCCTGCCAATCGTATTCCTACCTGGCTCCAGGATATACTCGTAAGGCTCCCGGGCCGGAGACCGAATCGTGAGCAGCCACATAATGTTTTCCTGGTTATTTTTCCACTGACTTTGATGTCAGAGGCGCTATGGCTCCAGGGTCAAGAACATCTTTGCCACTTGCGGGTCGAAGTGCGTTCCGGCCAACGAGCGGATATGCTCCTGCACCTTTTCGGCCGGCCAGGCCGGGCGGTAGGGCCGGTCGGAACGCAGCGCATCCCACACGTCTACCACCGCAAAGATGCGCGCCGCGAGCGGAATCTGCTCGCCCTTCAACCCGTGTGGATAGCCCGTGCCGTCCCATTTCTCGTGGTGGTAGTAGGGGATCTCCAGCGCCGGGCGCAGGTAGAGGATCGGCAGCAGCATCTCGTAGGCATAGACCGGATGTTTGCGCATGATCTCCCACTCTTCGTCGGTCAGCGGGCCGGGCTTGAGCAGGATGGCATCCGGGACGCCCATCTTGCCGATGTCGTGCAGCAGCGCGCCGCGCCGCAGGTGCACCCGCTCGGCGTCGCTCATGCCCATCGCCTG
>DATDRS010000027.1:0-2737 GCA_035291605.1 Anaerolineales bacterium
GAGGCACATGCGCAGCTTGCCGTCGGCGGTGAGGCGCGCGCGGGTGCACGAGGCGCAGAACGGCTCGGTGACCGAACTGATGAAGCCCACGTCGCCGAGGCCGTCGCGCAGGCGGTAGAGGCGGGCCTCGCCGTCGAGTCTGCCGCCATCCACCGGGACGAGCGGCCCGAGCGTGGCCTCGATCTTCGCCCGCATCTCCTGTGCGGTGACGACCTGCGCCTGCTGAAACTCGGTGATCCCCCCGAACGGCATCATCTCGATAAAGCGCATCTGCCAGTTGTGGTAGAGCGTGAGTGCAGCGAGGTCCGCCACGTCGTCCTCGTTGTACCCCCGCACGATGACGGCGTTGAGCTTCATGGGCGCCAGCCCGGCGGCCTCGGCCTCCGTGATGCCCTCCCACACGTCCTGCACGTCGCCCCAGCGCGTGAGGCGCTTGAACTTCGCCGGGTCGAGCGAATCAATGGAGACGTTGACGCGCTGCAATCCGGCTTCGGCCAGCGGGCGCGCGAGCTGCCTGAGCAGCAGGCCGTTGGTCGTCATCGAGAGCGAGCGCACGCCGGGGGCGCGGGCGATGCCGCGCACAATCTCGACGATGTTCGCGCGCACGGTCGGCTCGCCGCCCGTCAACCGGAATTTGTGGAAGCCCAGCTCGGTGAACAGCCCGACGAGCGCGAGCAGCTCGTCGTCCTGCATCAACTCTTTGCGCGGGCGGAACTGCATGTCTTCCGGCATGCAGTACACGCAGCGCAGGTTGCACCGATCCGTCAGGCTGATGCGGAGGTAGTGGATATCGCGTCCAAATCGGTCGAGGGCCATGGCGTGATGTCATTCTAACATAACGCCCTTATTTTTCAAGTCCCGATCTTTTTTATTCCCTACCTAGTTCGTGTCCGAAAACCGGTCGGGCGTGAGCACGCGTCCAGCTTGACTTAACAATCGAAAAAAGAGAAGACCTGTAGAGTTCAGGAATTGGTTCCCGCCAAATCCCACTCTGCGAGGTCTTCCATTTTCATCATAGCATATCCACCCGCCGACAGTTTTTTGTGCAACCCACTGGTGCAGGCAGCCCAGCGTCGGCCACGTTACCGGCAGTTGCACGACGTGCTGGAGCAGGTCTTCAATGCTCCCGAGGTGCAGTTGGCGATGCGGCACGATTTGGCCCCGCCCGGCACGCAGGCGAGTTGGAATGGGTGTCCGGCTCTGCCGCTGGTGGTCACGGGCTGTCTGGCCGTGGTGCGTCGGCTGATGGGCTGGGGCTATCGGACCCTGGCGGACGAGGTCGCCATCAGCGCAGGCTGGCGCTGGGTGTGCCAGTTGTCTTATCAGCCCATGCCGAACTTTCGGACCATCCGCGATCGAGAAGCCCGGCTGAAGCCCAAGACCCTGCGGCTGATCAACCGGAAGGTGCTGGAACTGGGCTTGGCCTTGAAGGTCACGACGGGGACGAAACTGCGCGTGGATAGTTCGGTGACCGAAACGGACATTCACTACCCGACGGATAGCAGTTTGCTGAACGACGCGGCGCGGGTGATCAGTCGGCTGATGCGTCACGCGCGCGCGTTGATCCCGCCGCAGACCCGCGACGAGAAGGCCTGGTTTCGAGATCGCCATCGGCAGGCGCGGCGTCTGGCGCGCGAGATCGGACAGCGGGCGCGCCAAACTGCAAAAAACAGCGGGAAATCCAGCCCGAAACTGTATCGGCAACTGTTGGCGGTGGTGGAAAAGTTGCTGACCCAGGTCGCTCACCTGCAACCTTACTTGGTTCGCCTGAGCGACTTGGCCGCCGCAGGCTTGCACGAGGCGTTTGCGCACTACCTGCCTTTGGTCCGCCGGGTCATCGACCAAACCTACCGGCGGGTGATCCAGGGACAGGCCGTTCCGGCGGCGGACAAGATCGTGAGCTTGTTTGAGCCGCACACGGCCATCCTCTGCCGAGGGAAGGCCAAACCGAAGGATACGGAGTTCGGGCACAAAGTCTGGTATGCGGAAGTCGACGGCGGCTTGATCTCGGAGTACCGCATTCTGGCGGGCAATCCGCCCGACGCCCACCAACTGAGGCCCAGCCTCCAACATCATCGGCGCGTGTTTGGGAAAGCGCCGCGCGAACTGAGCGGTGACCGGGGCATTTATTCGCCGGAGAACGAGCGGCAAGCTCGCGCGGCTGGCGTGCGGCGGGTGTGCTTGCCCAAGCCGGGCCACAAGAGCGCACGCCGCCGTCGCCGGGAGCATCAACCCTGGTTCCGGGCCGCGCGGCGTTTCCGCAACGGGATCGAAGGCCGGATCAGCCAGTTGCGGCGGGCTCGGGGTCTGAACCGCTGTCTCAATCATGGTCTCGCCGGCATGGAACGCTGGGTCGGTTGGGGCGTGATTACGAACAACATCGCCGTCATCGTGATGAAGCTCAACAAGCGGCATCTATCCCTGGCCGAAGCTTTGGCCCGATGAACACTTTTCGGACACGAACTAGCTAACTTCTTCCTTGAAAACACGTACCCAGTTCGCAGGACCAAAAGCACAGCCTCGCGATACTCTTCAGGTGCTACACGATCTGGCGCAAATTTCGGGCCACTTCGAGAACGGACTGATACTGCGCCCAAACTGACAGAGATAAAATCGCCTTTCCTAACTAACGATTTAATGTTCACAGCCCATCCGCATGCTTCCTTGATACGCTCTACAATTCTTCTTCCTGCTTTGGTACCCCAAAAGCCTACGATGCGATTGACTAAATCTTCCA
>DATDRS010000028.1:0-2349 GCA_035291605.1 Anaerolineales bacterium
TCATCAAAAAAGCGCCGCCCATGCGCGTCGCGTCCGTCCGCGACATCATCCCCACTTACAGCCAGCAGGGGGCGCTGTGGAACGAGCTGTACGCCTACATCGGCCAGCGCCGCCTCTCGCCGAGCGGGCCGTGCCTGACCCGCTACCACGACACAGAGTACAAGGAGCGCGACGTGGACGCCGAGGTCTGCCAGCCGATCAGCGGCGGCCAGCCCACCGAGGGGCGCGTGAAGGTCTACGATCTGCCCGCCGTCGAGACCATGGCTTGCGTGATCCATCACGGGCCTTTCACGACCATCGGCGAGGCCTACAACGCGCTCAACAAGTGGATCGAAGCCAACGGCTACCGCATTGCTGGCCCCGACCGCGAGGTGTACCTGCAACCGCCCGCGCAGAGCGGCAACCAGACCGACCCGAACACCGTGACCGAGATCCAGTTCCCGGTGGAGAAGGTCTAGGTCCATACCTTTGCCTCTCTCCCGTCGTCAGGCGGGAGAGGGGCGAAGGAACAGGAACGTCGAACATGAAAAGAGTAACGAAGGCCATTTTGATTGCGGTCGCTGGGGTGGCTGTGCTGGCGGTCATTGCCGGCGGCTACTTGTGGTATTCCATGGGCCAGCCGCTGTACGAGCCGGGCATGGTGCGCGCCGCCAGGAATCTGCGCGCACCCCTCAAGCCGCCCGCGCAGCCCGCCGACGAACAGTTCTGGCAGATGGAAGAAGACATCCGGCTCTGTCACTTCTCCGCGGGCGCGGGCCGGAATGTTTTGGTGATCCACGGCGGGCCGGGCTACCCGTACGCCAAGCCGTGGACGGGATTAGAGTCGCTCACCCAGAGTTACCAGTTCCATTACTACGACCAGCGCGGCTCCGGCCAATCCACTCGACCCATAGTCACGTTCACCTCGCAGAACTACTACGAAAACCTGACCACACTAGACAGGACACTGGGCCTCGGCGCGCAAATCGCCGACATCGAGCGCATCCGCCAGATTCTAGGCGACGACGAGCTGATCCTCGTCGGCCATTCCTTCGGAGGATTTCTGGCCGCGCTGTACGCCGCCGAATTCCCGGAGCATGTAGATGCACTGGTGTTGGCAGCCCCGGCAGACATGCTGGTGATGCCGCCGCCATCTGGCGGACTGTTCGAGCAGGTCCGAGAGCGCCTGCCGGAAGACATGCAGGCCGAGTACGATGCTTATTTGAAGCGTTATCTCGACTTCCAGAGCATCTTTGGCAAATCCGAGGCCGATTTGACTGCGCTGAACGAGGCGTTCTCCCGCTACTATCAGGCGGCCCTCCCTGCTGCCGCCTTTCCGGCCGGAGGCAGAGCCGGTGGCTGGATGGTACAGGCGATGTACTTCAGCATGGGTCAGCGGCACGATTACCGCGCGGCCCTCAAAGCTGTGACCGCCCCCGTGCTGGTAGTTCACGGCGCGGGCGATCTTCAGCCGGAAACGGCCAGTCGCATGTACGCCGAGGTCTTCCCAAATGCCCGCTTCGAAGTGATAGCGAATGCCACCCACTTCCCGTTTGAGGAGCAACCCACAGCATTCGAGACCATCGTCGGCGAATTTCTCGCCTCGCTGAGGTGAACCACCCGGCCGGCTCGTCGGCGTCTGACGACAGACGAGGCCAGCCGTATGGGTTAAGCGCGCGAGGCATTCGCTCTGAACCCTGCGGAGGCTTTTGAGCCTCCGCAGGGTTTTGTTCACTTTGACTTCCTCTTTCCCGCCCTCGTCGCTTTCGCCTTGGGCTTTGAGGATTTCTTTGTCGTCTTCTTTGAGGGCGCTTTGGGCTTTGCCCTCACTGTCTTTGCCTTTGTTTTGGGCTTCGCTTTCGCCCTCGCCTTCTTCGTCACACGCTCGCGCCCTTGCGCCTTGGGCTCCGCCCTTTGAGCCTTGACCACCAGCAGCCCCAACGCCAACTTCTCCCCGTCGAACTCATCCTCGCCCGTCGCCGCGCCCTCCGGCCAATCTCCCATCTCCAATCTCACGCTGAGCGTCTCGCCCTTGATGTAATCGGCGTAAGTCTCAATCGCTTGCTTTACCCCCTCGCTGGGTAAGTAGTAAGTGGTAATTCGGTCGGCGATGTCGAAGCCGGCGGTCTTGCGCAAATCCTGGATGCGACGGACGACCTCGCGCGCCCAACCCTCGGCGCGTAGTTCGGGCGTGATGACGGTATCAAGCGCAACGACATACTCCCCTTCGGCCTTCACGGCGAAGCCGGATTTGGGCTGGGGTGTGACCATCACGTCGCTAGGGAGCAGCTTCACCTCCTGGTCTTCAAGGTGCAACGTCAGGGGGCGGCCGGAGCGCAGAGTCGCGACCGCCGCCTGAGGATCAACGAC
>DATDRS010000029.1:0-10777 GCA_035291605.1 Anaerolineales bacterium
GTACGCCAAGAAGAAGTTCGAGGCCGACCTGGCCGGGCTGCTGGGCGGGCGCGCCGCCGAGGAAATCGTCTTCGACGACATCACCACGGGCGCGTCCAACGACCTGGAGCGCGCGACCAAGATGGCCCGCTCGATGGTGACGCGCTGGGGCATGAGCTCCAAAATGGGGCCGATGGTGTACGGCCAGAAGGAAGAGCTGGTCTTTCTCGGGCGCGAGATCTCCGAACAGCGCGATTACTCCGAAGCCGTGGCGGAGGAGATTGACGGCGAGGTGCGCACCCTGATCGCGCGGGCGTACGACCGCGCCCGCGCGATCCTGAAAGAATACCGCGACAGGCTCGACGCCATCGCCCAGCGGTTGATCGAAGTGGAGACGCTTGACGCGGTGGAGTTCGAGCGCCTCTTCCCCTCGCCGAACGGCCGCAACGCCAAGAGCGCGCCCGTCCCGGCGCCGGCGCCGGCGACGGCGTGATTTTCCGCAGACCGGACAGGTTTTGAAAACCTGCCCGGTCCAAGCTCGATCATAAAAAGGCCCCGGCTAAAAGGTCGGGGCCTTTGCTTTGGGGGCGCTGGGAGGGAAAACTTACTTGCCTTTCCCCTCCTTTTACCGATAATTCCCCTCGATGAATCAAGACCTGCTCCTCCACTTCGCCGAAGCCGTCGGCCTCGGCCTGGGCGTCGCGCTCCTCCTGTGGCTCCTGCGCGGGTTCGCGCCCCTGCGCCGGGTGCAGACCTCCCTCCTGCTCACGGCCGTGACGGCCGGGTTGTATCTCGTCGTCAAAGGCGCCGGCCTCCCGGCCGAAGCGACGCTCATCCAGGTCATCGTCGCCGCCGGGGTGATGCTCGCGGCCAACGCCGCCATCCAACTCTTCGACGTGTTCCTGTGGGATTACGTCCTCGGCCGGCGGCGGCACGTCGCCGTCCCACGCCTGATCGTGGATTTGTTCAACTTCGTCGCGCTGACCATCATCGCGCTGACAGTGCTGAACCGCGTCTTCCGTGTGGACTTAAGCGCCTTCCTCGTCACCTCGACGGTGGTCTCGGCGGTCATCGGCCTCTCGCTGCAGGACATGCTGGGCAACATCATCGCCGGGCTGGCGCTGCAAATCGAACGCCCCTTCGCCGTCGGCGACTGGGTGCACGTGGGCGGCCAGGAGGGCCAGGTGGTGCAGATGAACTGGCGCACGCTCACCCTGCGCACCCGCGACAATCACAACATCTTCCTGCCCAACGCCAACGCCGCCCGGCAGGACATCGTCAACTACTCACGCCCCAGTCCCCTGCAACGTCTGCACACCCAGGTGGGCGTGGCCTACCGCCACCCGCCGGGGCTGGTGAAAGAAGTGCTGGCCCACGCGGCCACCGGCGTCGAGGGAGTCAGCGCCGAACCCGCGCCCGAGGTGATCGTCACGGGCTATGGTGATTTCGCTATTCAATACGATCTCCGGTTTTACATCACCGACTACGCCCGCGTCGAGCAAATCCGCGACGCAGTGCTGACGCGCGCCTGGTACGAACTCCGCCGCGCCGAGATGACCATCCCCTTCCCCATCCGCGACGTGACGGTGCGCACGCTGCCGGAGGACTACGAGGCCCGCGCGCAGGAGCAACTGCGCCGCGAGGTCTTCGCGGTTTTGCGCCCGCTGCCGCTTTTCAGCCCGTTGAGCGACGCGCAAATCGAGCAGCTCGTGCGTGGGGCGGCCCTCCAGCAGTACACGACCGGCGAGGCGCTCGTCCAGCAGGGCGAGGCCGGCGACTCGCTCTTCGTCGTCCGGTCCGGCAAAGTGCGCGTGGACCTGCGCTCGGAGAACGGCCAGGTCACCACCGTGGCGGAGTTGGGTTCGGGCGAGTTCTTTGGCGAGATGAGCCTGCTCACGGGCGAGCCGCGCACCGCTTCGGTGGTTGCCGAGACGGAAACCGAAGTGGTGGAGGTGGACAAACCCGATCTGGCCGCCGTCATCGAGTCTGACGCGAGCATCCTCGAAGCGCTGACGCTCGCGCTGGAGACGCGCATGCGCGCGGGCGCCGAGCGCATCGCCACCTCCACCGGCTCGCTCAAAGAGAGGCCGCTTCCCCAGCACGCCGCGCTCGTCGCGCGCATCCGGCGGTTCTTCGGCGTCAAATCGGGGTGAACAGATTCATTGACAGGCGGCGCAGGCCAGATTAGAATTCTTACGAGTCATCAAACTTTCGGGAGTCCGGTTAAGCCGGGCTGAGAGGGTCCCTGCCCACGGGCTATGGGGCCGACCGACTGAACCTGACGGGTAATGCCGGCGGAGGGAAATAATGCGCGTCATCCATCCACACCCTCTCCCCGGAGGGTGTTTTTCTTTCACCCCCCCTGTCCCTTCGGGACTGCAGTCCCCGAAGCGGAATGGGGCAGGGGTCAGGGGGGTGAGGTGAAACGCGCCATCATCGTCGCCAATGGAGCGCTGCGGGACCCCGAGTCGGCGCGGGCGGTCGTCCGCTCCGGCGACTTGCTCATCGCCGCCGACGGGGGCGCTCATCACTGCCGTGCTTTGGGCCTGAACCCGCACGTCGTCGTCGGCGATCTCGACTCGCTCTCCCCCGCCGTGCGCGCCCAGCTCGAAGGGACAGGCGCGCGCTTTGAGATCCATCCGGCGCGAAAAGATGAGACAGATCTCGAACTCGCCATCCGCGCGGCGATGACACAGGGGGCGCAGGAAGTATTGATCCTCGCCGCGCTCGGCGGGCGTTGGGATCAGAGCCTGGCGAACGTGCTGCTGCTCGCGCACCCCGACTTTGCCGCGCTCTCCCTGCGCCTCGCCGACGGCCCCGATTCTCTGTGGATTGTCCGCGACCGGGTGACGGTGCGCGGCGCGCCCGGCGACACCCTCTCGCTCTTGCCGCTGGCGGGGGACGTCGAGGGCGTCACGCTCACCGGCCTGGAATATCCGCTCGACGGCGGCGTTCTGCGCGCTGGCTTCACCACGGGCGTGAGCAACGTCCTCACCGCGCCTGAAGCGACGATCTCCATCCGGCGCGGAGTCCTGCTCGCCGTCCACACCCGGCGCGGATAGACGTAGCCTGGCCCCCTTGTGGGCCAGGGACAGGAGGTAAGCATGAAACACCGCTCACGCATCACCCGGCTCATGGTTTTTGCCGTCCTGGTCTCGGCCTGCGCTCAGGCCGCCCCGCCGCCGACGGCCGCTCCCACGGACACGCCCTCTGGCCCGCAAACGCTCACCGTGATGACGCACGACTCCTTTGCCGCTTCCGAGGATGTGATCGCCGCCTTCGAGCAGGCGAACAACGCCAAGATCACTTTCCTCAAGTCGGGCGACACGGGCGCGGCGCTCAACAAGGCCATCCTCAGCAAAGACGCGCCGCTCGCCGACGTGTTTTACGGCGTGGACAATACCTTCCTCTCGCGCGCGCTTGACGCGGGCATCTTCGAGCCGTACGCCTCGCCCGCCTTGAGCCGCATCCCGGCGGACCTCAGACTCGACGCGGAGAACCGCGCCCTGCCCGTAGACTACGGCGACGTGTGCCTCAATTACGACAAGGCTTACTTCGAAGACAAGCGCCTCCCGCCTCCGCAAACGCTCGAAGACCTGGTCAAGCCGGAGTACAAAAGCCTGCTCGTCGTCGAGAACCCGGCCACCTCCTCGCCCGGCCTCGCCTTCCTGCTCGCCACGGTCGCCCACTTCGGGCCGGATCAATTCATTGACTACTGGGAGCAGCTGGCCGCGAACGAGGTCAAGGTCGTGGACGGTTGGGAGACGGCGTACTACACCGATTTCTCCGGCTCCAGCGGCAAAGGCCCGCGCCCGCTGGTGGTTTCGTACGCTTCCAGCCCGCCCGCCGAGATGATCTTCGCCCCCGACCCTAAACCCGACGAGGCCCCGACCGCCAGCGTGGTCGGCCCCGGCGCGTGCTTCCGGCAGATCGAGTTCGTCGGCATCCTCGGGGGGACGAAGAGCCGCGCGCTTGCGGAGAAATGGGTGGACTTCATGCTGAGCGAGCCATTCCAGGCCGATATGCCCACGCAGATGTTCGTCTTCCCGGCCGTCCAGGGCGTCAAACTGCCTGACGAGTTCGTGCAGTGGGCGCAGACGCCGGAGGAGCCTGCCGCCGTCAGCCCGGCGGACATCGCGCTCCATCGCGAGGCATGGATCGAGGCGTGGACAGACGCAGTGCTGAAATAAGACAGAAGAAGGAACTCCGCTAACGCATGGCCTCCCGTCTCCGCTCCCCCGCCCCCCTGCCCCCCCGCTCACTTGCGCGCGCTGTCGCCCCAGCGTTTTTTGCGAACGCAGCGGCGCTATTCCTCCTCGCCCTTCCCCTCCTCTTCCTCGCGCTCTTCTACGTCTACCCGCTTGTCTCTATACTGAGGCTTGGCCTCGCGCCTCAGGGCCGTCTCGACCTGGCCCCGCTGGCCGCGCTCGCCGGCGACGCCCACGCGCAGCGAGTCGTCGGCTTCACGCTCTGGCAGGCCGTTCTCTCAACCCTGCTCACGCTGGCCGTCGGCCTGCCGGGCGCATATCTCGTCGCCCGCTACGACTTTCGCGGCAAAGGGCTGCTGCGCGCGCTGGCGGGCGTGCCGTTCGTCATGCCCACGCTCGTCGTCGCCGCCGCGTTCAACGCGCTCATCGGCCCGCGCGGTTGGATCAACCTGGGCTTGATGGCGCTGTTCCGCACAGATACCCCGCCGTTGAACCTGATGAACACGCTCGGCGCGATCCTGCTCGCGCACATCTTTTACAACACGACCATCGTCCTCCGGCTGGTCGGCGACTTCTGGGCGCACCTCGACCCCCGGCTGGCCGGCGCAGCGCGCGTGCTCGGCGCAGACGGGCGCCGCGCCTTCACGCACGTCACCCTGCCCCTGCTGGCGCCGGCCATCCTGGCCGCCGCGCTGCTCGTGTTCATCTTCGACTTCACCAGTTTCGGCGTCATCCTCGTCCTCGGCGGCCCCCGCTTCGCCACGCTCGAAGTCGAAATCTACCGGCAGACGATCAGCCTGTTCAACCTGCCGACGGCCGCGGCGCTCTCGCTGACGCAGCTGGCTTGCACCCTCGCATTTACCCTCCTTTACGCGCGCCTCTCCGCCCGCGTCACCGCGCCCCTCCCCCTCCGCCCGCAGGCCTTTACGCAGCAGCCGCTCAACACCTGGCGGGCGCGGCTTGCGGCCGGCGTGATCGTCGGGGGGCTGCTCGCGCTCCTGGTCGCGCCGCTGGCCGCGCTTGCCCTCCGCTCCTTCACGCGCCTCGAAGCCGCCCGGGGCGAGCGCACGGCCGTGCAGACCGGGTTCACGCTCGCGTTTTATCAAGAGTTGTTCGTCAACCGCCGCGAGTCCATTTTCTACGCCCCGCCGTTCGCGGCGGTCGGCAACTCGGTCGGCGTGGCGGCGGCGACGACCTTCCTCTCGCTCGCGCTGAGCCTGCCCACGGCGCTCGCGCTCACGCGTTCCGGTTCGGCGCGCCTCAACCGGTCGTCGCAGATCCCCTTCAGGGAGTGGCTGGATTCAGTTTTGATGCTGCCGCTGGGGACCTCGGCGGTGACGCTCGGCCTGGGATTCCTCGTCGCGTTCAGCCGGCCCCCGCTCGCGTGGCGCGCCTCGCCGCTGCTGCTCCCGCTGGCTCACACGCTGGTCGCGTTTCCGTTCGTCGTCCGCAGTCTGTCGCCCGCGCTGCGCGGCATCCGCCCCCAACTGCGCCGGGCGGCGGCCAGCCTGGGCGCCAGCCCCCTGCGCGCCTTCCAGGAGGTGGACCTGCCGCTCATCGGCCGGGCGGTGATGGTCGGCGGCGCGTTCGCCTTTGCCATCTCCCTCGGCGAGTTCGGGGCCACGGCGCTCGTCGCCCGTCCCGACTTCCCGACCATCCCCATTGCGATTTACACCTTCCTCTCACAACCGGGCGCGCTCAATTACGGGCAGGCCCTCGCGCTCAGCACGATTTTGATGGCCGTGTGCGCGGGAGGCATCCTGGCCATTGAATCTTTGAGAGTGGGAGAAGTGGGAGAGTTTTGATGCTCGAGCTCGTCTCCCTCTCCAAATCCTTCGGCGACGGGGGCGGCCTGGATGACGTATGCCTCACCGTGAACCGGGGCGAGATCGTCAGCCTGCTGGGGCCGAGCGGGTGCGGCAAGTCCACGCTCCTCGCGCTCATCGCCGGGCTGGAAACACCGGACGCGGGCGAAGTGCGCTGGGACGGGGAAAGCCTCGCCGGCCTCCCCCCGCACCGCCGCAGCTTCGGCCTGATGTTCCAGGATTACGCCCTCTTTCCTCACCGGGACGTCTTCGACAACGTTGCCTTCGGGTTGAGGATGCAGAACGCGCCGGAGACGGAAGTGGCGCTCCGCGTGCGCGAGGCGTTAGCGCTCGTGAATCTCTCCGGCTTTGAGCGGCGGGACGTGAACACCCTCTCCGGCGGCGAGGCCCAGCGCATCGCGCTCGCCCGGTCGCTCTGCCCGCGTCCCCGCCTGCTCATGCTCGACGAGCCGTTGGGCGCGCTCGACCGGACCCTCCGCGACGCGCTGCTCGACGAACTGCGGGGGATGCTCCGGGCCTTTGGCGGCCGCGCGCAGACGGCGCTCTACGTGACGCACGACCAGCAGGAGGCTTTTGCCCTCGCCGACCGCGTGGCCCTCATGAACGCCGGGCGCATCGTGCAGGTGGGCGCGCCGGAGGAGGTCTACAATTCTCCGGCCTCCCCCTTCGTCGCCCGCTTCCTCGGCCTGACTAACCTCGTCGAGGCGGCGCCAGACGCCGATAGCGCCTTTACTACCGCCATTGGACGTTTCCGCCTCACCTCCCGCGCCTCGCGCTCCACGCCTCACGCCTCACGCCTCACGCTCCTCCTCCGCCCAGACTGCGCCCGCCTCTCCGGGAGCGCCAATCGCCTGCGCGTGCGCATCCTCGAACGCTCCTTTCGCGGCGTCTACACCCGCCTGCTCACCCAGCCGGAGCGCGGCCCGCATTTGATCTTCGACTTTCCGCCGCAGCCCTTACCGCAGGTGGGCGAGACGGTGGATTTGTTCCTCGACCCGGAGCGGATCACGGTTTTGCAGGGCGAGTAACTTGCTCCCTGCACCCCCTCTCCCCGGCGGTGAAAGAAAGCCGGGGAGTAAAGAGGCAGAGGCGCAGGGAGGGTTTCCATTGTCAAACGTCGTCGTTCGCAAACTCGATCTTGCCGGAAATGAAGTCCTGGCCTATGAGGGCAGACTCGTCGCCCGCACGCCGACCTCGGCGACGATCGAGGCTTTCTTTAGCCGTTACGACCGCCTCGAACCGGGCTACACCGTTTTCGAGCGCGGCGACCGTTTCGTCGAATTCTTCTTCTCCGACCGCTGGTACAACATCTTTGAGGTCCACGCCGCCGGCACGGACGAGCTGCGCGGCTGGTACTGCAACATCACGCGCCCCGCCCTGATCGAAGAGGGCCGGGTGAGCGCGGTGGACCTGGCGTTAGATGTGTGGATCAGCCCGGAGGGAAAAACGCTCGTGCTGGACGAGGAAGAATTCGCTGCTCTGCCCCTCACCCCGGAGGAGATCGCGCGCGCCCGCGCCGCCCTCGCGGAGCTGCTGGCCCTCGCCGCGCAGCGCGCCGGGCCGTTTATCCACTGGAAACACGCGGCGAGTTCCCGCCCAACCTAGACGAGCCGAAAAGAGGACCCCGGTTTCCAGGAGAAACCGGGGTCCTGAACATAGGCCTGTCGCAGACTGCCTCCTGAGTGAAGGCGAAGGACGAAGGATACGTCATTGGATTTGAACGCGGGAATTCGTCAGAGCCACTGCGCCCAGAACCATAATCCGGAAAGCGGGATGGGACACTCTGGGGCCTCGATCCCGAAGAAGACATCGCCGCAGTTCCAGCCCAAATACAGCAGGACCGCTGCAAAGCAGCCGCAGCATAACAAAAGCGCGGCGGCGACCACCGCAATCGTGATATTACGTCGGCGGTTCGATCCGCTGGACGGCGTCGTGCTTGGCAAATCCGTCATAGAAAGACTCCTGAAGACTTCTGTTCGCCGCTCCGAGGACGTGGCGTGAAGACTTGACGATGCGCGGCGCCAGAGCGCAATGGTTTGGGATCAGCTCAGCGGGCGGGCGCCGGGCGGCGCCGGCTCTGCCACAACAGCCAGACGATGAACGCTGTGATCACGATCACCGCGCCGGTGAGCAACACCGGCACAACGATGGCGAGGATGGAAATGACGGCGGCGATCACGTCTTCGGCCAGGCTGACAAATGGATTGGCCGCGCCCCCCGTGGTCGCCGTCACCGCCGGGCGCAGGAGGACGCTCTTCGCCGCGTGCACCGTCCCGGCGGCGAACAGCCCCAGGACTAACGCCACCGCCGGATGGATGTCCGAGATCACGCGCGCGCTGGCGGCGAAGAGGATCGCGCCGGCCGTCGGGCGGACGAAGGTCTGGACGGCGTCGTTGAAGTGGTTCACGGCGGGAATTTTGTCGGCGAAAAACTCGACCAGCAGCAGGACGACGAGCACGCCGATCACCCACGGGTTCTCCAGCGTGTCCCACGGGGATTTGAGTTCAATCAGGCTGGTGTAGCGCGCGGCCAGCGCCACGACCAGCAGTGGAAGATAGGCGTTCAGCCCGGCGCTGCCGGAAAGGCCGAACGCTGCAAGGATACCGGTTAATGCGTCCATATTCCTGCCTCCTCTCAACCGGGGAAGGGAAACCCTCCCCAACTCTGGAAAACGGCGAAACGCGCGGCGTCCACGACGCCGATTTGCAGCATCGCCAGCGTGAACCCGGCCAACACCGGGAGCGCCAGGCCGCCCCACCCCTCCACGCGATTGGTGCGGCGGGCAAGGATCAACACAACGGCCGTAAAAATGGCCGTCAGCAAGACCACCACCCCCACCGAACTCAGCAGGGCCAACGGGTAAAGGATAACCGGATTTTCTGTGAGCACCAACCCGACGAGGCCCAGGCCGAGCAGGACCAGCCAGCCCAGTTCACGGAAACTCCCGATGATCGGGCGGTCTTCCCAGTTCTTCCAGACCGTCTGGTTGAAGACCGGGTAAATCAGCGCGCTGAGCGTGATGCCGTCGAGGACGCCGGTCGTCAGGCGCAGCCAGTTGCGCGGCTCGTAAAGGTGCGGCAAGTTGGGGAAGAAGGTCAGGTAGGAGTTGACGCCGTCCACGCCCATCGCGGCGATGAACCCGAAGAGGACGAGCAACACGCCCCGGCGCGGAAAGCCCCCTACGCGGGTCCGCCCCATCACGCCGAGGGTCGCCATCCCCATGAGCGCGCCGAGGTAGATCCCGGTGCACCGCGCGCAGAGTGGAAGTTGGCGGTCTCCGAGGTAGAACGAATGACTCCCAATGCGGTGGCAAATCGCGTAGCCGACCGCATCGGCTTTGCCGAGCAGTCCGGACGGGGTGTTCAACAGCCAGGAGATGAAGACGAGCGCAGCCAATCCGGCGACCAGCAGGAGCAGGGTCCGGGAAGGGGAGGCCGAGGCGGGAAGGGCTTGAGTCTGATCCATTGATAGCTTACGGGCCGCGCAGGTGATTCGATTATACTACGCCCGGCAACAAGGCAGGCTGCGCCGGTTGTACTATGCAGCGCATCAATCTAGCGATTCCACACCATGCTCCAGGCCCGCGTCCCCATGGGCGTTCGCGAGGACGTGGGCCTGGGACATTTGTGAATAATCACCAGGTATCAAATTGCTTGACAGTCCTGTATACGGCCTTTATAATCCCAATCACGGTCCTCGATAGCTCAATCGGCAGAGCAACCGGCTGTGACGGACACATGCGAGTGGCACCTGTGTGGTAAGCCTCTCACGGGCCGCCAGCAACGCTTTTGCAGCCCAGAGTGCAAAAACAAGTTCTACGTTTCTCAACGCAGAAAAGCACTCAAAGCAATGGCTGTAAAGTACAAAGGCGGTCGTTGCGCTCTGTGTGGATATGACAAGTGCTTAGATGCTTTGTCTTTCCATCACACTGGCGACAAAGAGTTCGGGATTGGCTCAAAAGGCTATACCCGATCTTGGGAGAGGGTCCAGGCAGAACTAGATGAGTGTATCTTGGTCTGTCAGAACTGCCACGCAGAAATTCATGCTGGCTTGCATGACCCAGCAGCACTACTCGGTGACGAGTAGCGAAAAATCGGGTGAATTCAGGGAACCCGCAGCATTTCGGGTGGCGGCAACCCTGAGCCAAGCCCGGCGAAGGGCAGTGGCAGTTGGTTTGCCACAGTAGCCGGGAAGGTGCAGAGACTAGGGATGAGGAGCCTACCCAATAAGTCCCACAGCGCCCGACATCCTGCGCGATTTTCGCACGGATGATGAGATAGTCCACCCCTCGCGGAAACGTGAGGACAAGTGTAACCGGTGGGTTCCAGGTTCGAGTCCTGGTCGAGGAGCACGCAAATAGAACGGATGGGATAGGCCCATCCGTTTTATTTTTCTAACGCTACAGTTGCGCGGATCCATGCTACGCTTACAATGGCGAGGCTGAGAAAACCTTCCAGATCGTCGGGCGAGATGAAAAAATCTGCGATTTATCTGGCTCTGACTCTGCCGGTGATTGGCCTCGGGTTGGCGGCTCTCTTCCCGCAGGCTGATCCGCCGCTGGCCGCGCCTCTCTTTCATTTTTACGTTGTCACCTTCACGACCTTTGCGGCCACCGTTGTGTCACTCTTCGTCACCATCTCGGTTGGCGAGACCGCCCTGCCCCGGCATTTATTGTTAGCCATCGCTTTTGCGTGGATGGGCGCCGTATTTTTCATTCATGGGGTCACTACCCCCGGCGCGGTCATTGAAAGCTTCCATCCCGCC
>DATDRS010000030.1:0-3426 GCA_035291605.1 Anaerolineales bacterium
CGCGGTGAGCGCCGGGTTCAGCGCCACGACCAAAATCAGCCGCAAAGATTGGGGCCTGAACTGGAACCAGACCCTCGAGACAGGCGGCTGGCTGGTGGGCGACGAGATCGCCGTCAACCTCGAACTGGAGATCATCCGGCAGCCCGAAGCGGTGGCCGTGTCCGTCAACTAATACTTGTCCTTTGTTCTCCTCCAGAGTGCACGCAGGCGCGAACCCGGGTTCGCGCCTGTGGCATTTAACGAATGAATTTGGGGCGCAGGCTGATATAGCGTATGATGACCATATGCATACAGCGGAAACCATCAACCTACAATACAAGGCATTCGCGTGTCTGGCGCTTGGCCCGGCGGTCGGCGTGTGGGCGATGAGCGCCTTGCGCCGTTCCGTAGCTGCGATCTGGCAGATCGCGCTACGAGATGGAAAGTCGGCGTGTGGGCGATGAGCGCCTTGCGCCGCTCACCCGGCGCGGTACGCCTGGCAGGAGGCAGACGATGAGCCTGCTCCACGACGCGCGCCGCTGGTGGTTTTTTACGTTCGCGGTGCTGGCGTTGGGCGCGTGGTGGACATGGGTTTCGCGCGTCCCCGACCCGGTCGCCGGAGCAGGGCGGATCCCCAGCCCCCGCGAGGGCTTCCCCGCGCCCGACTTTGCGCTGGAGACCCTGGGCGGCGACCCCGCGACCCTCTCGGCCTACCGCGGCCAGGTCGTCATCCTGAATCTGTGGGCCAGTTGGTGTGGCCCGTGCCGCGCCGAGATGCCGGCGATCCAACGCGTCTTCGACGCTAACCGGGATCGCGGCCTCGCCGTGTTGGCAGTGAACAGCACGTTTCAGGACAGCGTGGAGGATGCGCAGGCCTTTGTGAGCGACCTGGGGCTGACTTTCCCCATTTTGTTGGATCGGGAAGGCTCAGTCAGCCGCCGCTATCTGCTGCGCGCCCTGCCAAGCACGTTCTTCATTGACCGCCAGGGCGTAATCCGCTCGGTCATCATCGGCGGCCCGATGAGCGAGGCCGTCTTGCAGACGAAAGTTGAGGACTTGCTCAACGAAGCGCCGTGACTGCGTGATCGCTGATCGCTAATCGCCGATTGCCAATCGCCAATCGCCGCTTACTATGTTCCCCATCCTCCAGCTCGGCCCGCTCGCCATTCAAGTCCCCGGCCTCTTTCTGCTTGCGGGCGTCTGGTTCGGGCTGTCGCTGTCGGAGAAGGAAGCGGCGCGGCTCAACTTGAGCGGGGAGGCCATCTACAACCTCGCCTTCACCGGCCTGATCGCGGGCGTGATCGGCGCGCGGCTGGTTTACGTGGCGCGCTATCTCAGCGCCTATGCCGCCGACCCGCTCGGCATTCTTTCGCTTAACCCTGCAACGCTTGCGCCCACTGAAGGACTGTTCATAGGGGCGATGGCGATGATGGTCTACGGCGCGCGCCGCCAACTGCCCCTTCGCCCCACGCTCGATGCGCTGGCCCCGGCGCTGGCCGTGATGGGAGCAGTGCTGGCCCTCGCGCATCTTGCCAGCGGCGACGCCTTTGGCGCTCCGGCCCGTTTGCCCTGGAGCATTTACCTGTGGGACGAGTATCGGCATCCCTCGCAAGCCTACGAATTGATGGCGGCGCTTGGCGTGTTGGGCGCGTGGTGGTGGGGCAGGGGGCGGCAACCTTTCGGCGGCGCCGGCTTTCTGCTGGTCGTCACGCTGTCGGCGGCGGCGCGCGTAGGCCTCGAAGCGTTCCGGGGCGATAGTTTCATTCTGGCGGGTGGCCTGCGCGCGGCGCAGGTGTGGGGCCTGCTCGTGCTCGCGGTGTGTCTGGTCTGGATGCGGTGGTGGGGACAGGAGATGAAACCATGAGTGCTTCGTACGTGTTGGTAGGTTGGTTGTTAATTATCAGTTTTATCGTCTCTGCCTGCGCGGGCGTGGGGACCCCTGTCGCCCCGGTTCCGACGACCAGGGCGGTGACGACTGCCACGCCAGCCCCGGCAGCCAGCACAGTTCCACCCCAGTCTGAGATCAACCCCCCAGCGAAAGCCACCTTCCTCCCTGAGGAAGCGATCCCGCCGTCTCTCAAACTGGAATTCTCTACCGACTTCAGCAAGCACTCCGTTCCATATCGCGAAATTCTTTCCGGTGGGCCGTCCAAAGATGGTATCCCCGCGATTGATCATCCCCGTTTTGTCAGCGTGAGCGAAGCCGACGAGTGGCTGGAACCGGTCGAGCCGGTCATCTTCCTCCAGATCGGCGACGACGCGCGGGCCTATCCGATCCAAATTATCATGTGGCACGAGATCGTCAACGACGTCGTAGACGGCGTGCCGGTCGTCGTCACGTTCTGCCCGCTGTGTAATACCGCGATTGCGTTCGAGCGTACGGCCGCGGGCGGGCAGGTGTTTGACTTCGGCACAACCGGGCGTTTGCGCTACAGCAATCTGATCATGTACGATCGCCAGACTGAAACGTGGTGGCAGCAGGCGACCGGCGAGGCTATCGTGGGTGAACTGACCGGTACGCAGTTGACTTTCCACCCGGCCTCGATCGTCGCGTGGGAGACGTTCAAGCAGACCTATCCCGGAGGCAAAGTGCTGTCACGGCAGACTGGCTTCAACCGACCTTATGGGCGCAACCCGTATGCGGGCTATGACGACGTGAACAACACGCCGTTCCTCTACCGTGGCCCGGAGACGCCTGGGACGTTGCTGCCGATGGCGCGGGTGCTGACGGTTCAATGGAACGGCGAAACCGTGGCTTACCCTTACGATGTGCTGAAACAATGGCGCGTGGTCAACGACACGATCGGCGGGGTGGAGGTGGCGGTGATGTGGACGCCCGGCGCGGCCTCCGCGCTCGACGCCGATCAGGTGGCCGGAGGCCGGGAGGTCGGCTCGGCCAGTGTGTACCGGCGCGCGCTGGACGGTGAAACTCTGTCCTTCCTGTACAATGATGCGCGCATCCTGGATCACGAGACTGGCAGCGAGTGGGATGTCTTTGGCCGCGCGGTGCGCGGCCCCCTCGCCGGGAAACAACTCACCCCGGTGGTCGCGGTCAATCACTTCTGGTTCTCGTGGGCGGCTTTCAGGCCCGAAACACGGGTCTTTAGTTCTAGACCATGATTGCCAAGGAGCATGGGCATGGGACAGGTCAAGGTCAAGTGGGTGGACAGTCAGCTCATGATCGGCGTGGACTCCTTCGGCCATCCTCTGGTGATGGGCAGCTGGCCCGAGCAATCTCCCGAATGGGCCGGGCTGAAGCCGAGCGATTTGCTTCTGCTTTCGGCGGCCGCCTGCTCGGCATATGACGTGGCGATGATTCTGGGCAAGCAGCGCGAACCCCTGGAGGCTCTGGAGGTCGCCTGCTCGGGGACCCAACTCCCGGAGCCTCCGCATAGATTCACTGCCATCCACCTGCATTACGTGGTTCGCGGCCCCGTTAACCCGGAT
>DATDRS010000031.1:0-12800 GCA_035291605.1 Anaerolineales bacterium
ACCTGCTGAACACGGTCGCGAGCCAGATCGCGGGCAAGTGTTTGTGCCCGCTGGGCGAGTTCGCCGTCGCCCCGGTGCTGACCAGCCTCAAGCAGTTCCGCGCCGACTTTGACCAGCACGCGAAAGACGCGAAGAAAGCCGCGCCCGCGGCGACCCGCCCGGCCCCGGCGGCGGCGCGCCCCGCACCCAGGGCGAAAGAACCCGCTCCGGCAGGAGACTGAGGGCAGTGTAATAAGTAGTTTTTTTGCTCGCGTCAATGCGCGCGCTTTCTATCTCACAGGGGGCAGCGCGCTGGCCGAGTTTTATTTGGGTCATCGTCTCAGTCAGGATATGGACTTGTTCACACAAGACCGTGAAGCCTGGCTGACGATTGAAAACGATATCAAGGCAGCAGCTGAACAGATCGGCGCGACCGTGGATTTCATTCGCGCCAAAGAAGGAAACGAGCTTCACCCCGGAAAACTCAAGAGTAACTTATGGCTGATCTAGTCACCCTGACGATTGACGGCGTGCAAGTCTCCGTCCCCAAAGAGACGCTGATCGTGGACGCAGCCAAGCGCGTCCACAAAGACGTTCCGGTCTTCTGCTATCACCCCAAACTCGAGCCGGTGGGCATGTGCCGCATGTGCCTGGTGGAGATCGGGCGCGTCCAGCGCGACCGCGCCACGGGCGAGATCGTCCGCGACGACCAGGGTCAGCCCCGCGTCGCCTTCGGCCCCAAGCTGGAGACGGCCTGCACCACACTGGTCGAGGAAGGCATGGTCGTCGTCGGCGAGAACTCAAAGGTGAAGGAAGCCCGCGACGACGTCATCGAATTTCTGCTCACCTCGCATCCGCTCGACTGTCCCATCTGCGACAAAGGCGGCGAGTGCCCGCTGCAGGACCTCACCATGCGCCACGGGCCGGGGGAGAGCCGCTTCCTCTTTAGCGAGAAGCTGCACCTGGCCAAGCGCGTTCCGCTCGGCCAGCCGGACGACGCGCTGATTTACCTCGACCGCGAGCGCTGCATCCAGTGCGCGCGCTGCACCCGCTTCCAGGAGGAAGTGGCGGACGATCCCGTCATCGGCTTCTACGAGCGCGGGCGCAAGCTGGAGATCGTCACGTTCTCCGAGCCGGGCTTCGACTCCAAGTGGTCGGGCAACACGACCGACATTTGCCCGGTGGGCGCGCTCACCACGCGGGACTTCCGCTTCGGCGCACGCCCCTGGGAGATGATCCCGGCGGCCTCCATCTGCCCGCACTGCCCGGTGGGCTGCAACCTGACCTTCAGCACCCGGCGCGAAGCGGCGGCGGGCGGCGCGCACGTCGTCAAGCGCGTCATGCCGCGCCAGAACGAAGCCGTCAACGAAATCTGGATTTGCGACAAGGGCCGCTTCGGCTACCACTTTGCGGCCAGCCCGGAGCGGCTGACCCGGCCGTTGCTCCGCAAAGATGGCGCATTAAGGGAGGCCGCGTGGGACGAGGCCCTCACGCTCGTCGCCGAAAAATTCGAGGCCGCCGGTTCTGGCCTCGCCGGGCTGCTGGGCGGGCGCCTCTCCAACGAAGACCTGTACGCGATCCGCACCGTCGTGACCGAACTCGGGGGCCAGGTCGAGCTGAACTCGCAAATGGGCGGCGGCGACCGCGTGCAGCTCGTCGGCGTGGGGGTGGGCACGAACTTTTCCAGCATGAGCCAGGGCACGGCCATCCTCGTCGTCGCTTCGGACCTGGAAGAGGAAGCGCCCGTGTGGTGGCTGCGCGTGAAGCAGGCCGCCGAACGCGGCGCAACGCTGATCGCCGCGCATGGCCGCCCGACCAAGACCGACCGGCGCGCGGCTTACACGGTCCGCTACGAGTACGGCCACGAGGCGGCGACCGTGCTCGGCATGCTCGTCGCCGGTTCGAGCGAGGCGGCCGATGCGTTTGCCAGAGCCGAGAACGGCGTCATCCTCTTCGGGCGCGAGGGCCTGGATTTCGCCGGATCGTCGGCGCTCGCGCAGGCGTGCGCGAACTTGCTGATTGCCACGAACCATTACGGCCGGCCGAACAACGGCCTCATCGCCGTGTGGCCGCACGCGAACACGCAGGGCGCGTGGGATATGGGCGTGAAGGCCCGCGACCTGAATGAGCCGATGCCGGGCGTGACCGCCTCCTGGATCGTCGCGGCCGACCCGGTGGGCGATGGCCTCGTCGGCGCGGACGACCTGCGAAAGTCCGGGTTTGTGGCGGTGCAGGAGCTTTTCCTCACCGAGACCGCAAAGGCCGCCGACGTGGTTCTGCCAGCCGCCGCGTGGACCGAACGCGAGGGCACGTTCACGAACGGCGAGCGTCGCGTCCAGCGGTTCTATCCGGCGGTGCCTCCGAGGGGCAAACCTGATTTCCAGATCGCGGCGGAGATCGGGGCAAAGGTCGGCGTCAAACTGCCGAGGCACGCTTCGCTCGTCATGCTGGAGATCGCGAAGGACGTCCCGGCGTACGCCGGGATCACGTACCAGGGACTCGCCAGGGTTGAACCGCAGTGGCCGGAAATCGGCGGGCAGGACTTCTACGGCAAGGTCAACTATTACGGCGGCACAGCCTACGAAAACGAGCAGGGCCTCGGCGTGCAATTGAAGTCCGGCGCGGAGCGCGGTGAGGCCGTGGCGATGGGCAAAGTTGAAGCGCACGAGCCCGAGCGCGACGGCCTGACGCTCGTGGCGACGACGGTGCTTTACGACCGGGGCGCGACGTTTACGCCTTCGAAGTTGATGCGCCCGCGCCTGCCGCAGCCTTACATTGAATTGAACGCGGTGGACGCTGCGAAGTGGGGTGTGAAGGATGGCGACGCCGTGATCGTCTCGGCGGATGGGATGACGGCGAAGGTGACAACCCGCGTCGCGGAGCGCGGGCGCGCCCCCGAGGGCGTGGCGCTGATGCCCGCGAGCCTCGGCCCGGCCGTCCCCGTGCGCCCAACCCGCGTGACGATTAGTAAAACCTGAAGCGGGGTGAAGTGAGACCACGCGCCACAAGGTGACTTATGCAGATAGACCCAGCGTTGACCCGAGTGATTATCGAAGCCGCCATCAAGTCGGCCATCAGCTGCTTGGTGCTGATCACCGGCTTCGCCTACATGACTTTTGCCGAGCGCAAGGTGGCCGCGTTGTTGCAGACGCGCCTCGGCCCCAACCGCGCCGGGCCGTGGGGCTTCCTGCAGCCGGCGGCGGACGGGATCAAGCTCATTTTCAAGGAAGAGCTGATCCCGGCGGGCGCGGACAAGTTTATTTTCCTCCTCGCCCCGGTGGTGGCGGTCGTGCCCGGGCTCGTCATCCTCGCGGTCGTGCCGTGGGGCCCGACGATCACCGTCGGCTGCTGCGAGGTCGCGCTGCCGGCCCTCAACTTCCAGGCGGGGCCGCGCCTCTTCGGGCCGTGGGATGTGCCGCTGGGCATCGCCGATCTGAACGTGGGGATGCTCTACATCCTCTCGGTGGCCTCGATCGCAGTGTACGGCGTGGTGCTCGCGGGCTGGTCGTCAAACAACAAGTACGCCCTGCTCGGCGGCATCCGCTCCTCGGCCCAGATGGTCAGTTATGAACTGGCGCTGGGCCTGTCGGTGATCGGCCCGCTCATGCTCGCCGGTTCGATGAGCATGAAGGACATCATCCAAGCGCAGCAGGGCGTTTGGTTTATTTTCCTCCAGCCGGTGGCCGCCATCATTTTCTACCTGGCCGGGCTGGCCGAGGTGAACCGCGCGCCGTTCGACATGCCGGAGGCCGAGCAGGAGTTGACCGCTGGCTACCACACCGAATATTCGGGCATGAAGTTCTCGCTGTTCTTCATGGGCGAGTATATCAAGATGATTGGCCTGAGCGCGATTTTCGTCACGCTGTTCCTCGGCGGCTGGCGCGGCCCGTTGGTGGATCAGGTTCCCCTCCTCGGGCTGGTCTGGTTCTGGCTCAAAGTAGCGGCCTCGCTGTACCTCATGATCTGGACGCGCTCGACCCACCCTCGCCTGCGCTACGACCGCTTGATGGCATTGAGCTGGAAGGCGCTCCTGCCGCTTGCGCTGGCGAACGTGATGGTGACGGCGGCGGCGCTGATTGACGCGACCCTCATGTGGTGGGTGGTCGGCGTTTTGGCGGTGGTCGTGGCGCTGGTGATCGGGTACAACCTTCGGCGCGCGCGCCCCGGCGCGGGGCCGGCGCGGCGGGCGAGGGCGTAAACAGAAACCCGTTTTCTTGGAGAAAACAGGTTTCTCTGAGCGAGAGTTTAACGCATGTTCACTGAAATCCTGCGCGGTTTCTGGACGACGTTCAAGCAAAATTTTGAAGAGCCGGTGACGATCCAGTATCCGGAGGTCAAAAAGCCGGTGGCGAGGCGTTTCAAGGGTCGCCACGAGTTGAAGCGCTACGACAACGGCCTGGAGAAGTGCATTGGGTGCGCGCTGTGCGCGGCGGCCTGCCCCGCCGACGCGATCTTCGTGGAGGCGGCGGAGAACACCGACGAAGCGCGCTATTCGCCCGGCGAGCGCTACGCCAGCACCTACGAGATCAACATGCTGCGCTGCATCTTCTGCGGCTTCTGCGAGGACGCCTGCCCGACCGAAGCGATTGTGCTGGGGAGCGATTACGAGTTGGCCTTCACCACCCGCGAGGCATCCATCTATACTAAAGAAATGCTGATCGTCCCGGTCCCGAGGCAGGGCAAGCCGACCCCGCAGAAGGTGGAACCGGGGAAGTTTGACCGGTCTATCCCAGATATGAAAGACCCCGCATAAAATCCCAAACGCCAAATCCCAAACGCCCATTGCGCGCCAGGCCTGGGATTTGGAAATTGGGATTTGGGATTTGTCTATGACGCTGACACCTGACCTTGTCCTCTTCTTCCTCCTCGCCGCCATCGCCGTCGGCTCGGCGCTCGGCATGTTGTTCAGCCGGAGCGCGGTGCACTCGGCGCTGTTCCTGGTTCTAAATTTCGCCGTCGGCTCGGTGTTTTTCATCCTCCTCGGCGCGCCGTTCATCGCCATGGTGCAGGTCACCGTGTATGCCGGGGCGATCATGGTGCTGTTCCTGTTCGTCATCATGCTCCTGGGCGCGGAACTCCTGCGCCAGCCGAGCGCGGCCTTGCCCTGGCAGAGGCCGCTGGCGTTCGTGCTGGGCTTGCTCTTCCTGGGCGTGGTGGCGGCGTACGTGTTCCTGGGTTGGGGCGGCGCGACGCCTGAGCCTTTCGCCACCGCCGACAGCGCGCGGAACTTCGGGGGGCCGCTCGACATCGGCAAGGTGCTGTTCAGCCGCTACCTGCTCCCGTTCGAGTTGACCTCGCTCCTGCTCCTGGTCGGCATGATCGGGGCGGTGGTTTTGGTGCGGGAGGAGAAGAAAACCCCAGAGCCCAAGCCCCAAACTCCAAAGTAGACAGACGACGGAGCAGGGATTTGGGATTTGGACATTGGGATTTGGGAGTTTCGACATGGTTCCAACCAGTTACTACGTCGCCCTCTCCGCTATCCTGTTCACCCTGGGCGTGGCGGGGGTGCTGACACGGCGCAACGCCATCATCATCTTCATGTCGGTAGAGTTGATGCTGAACTCCGCCAACCTGGTCTTCGTCGCCTTCGCCCGGCAATTCATGGAACTCTCCGGGCAGGTGTTCGTGTTCTTCGTGATGACGGTCGCCGCCGCCGAAGTGGCCGTGGGCTTGGCGCTGATCGTCGCCATCTTCCGCACGAAGAAGAGCATCAATGTAGACGAGGTCAATCAGTTGAAAGGCTGATATGAATCATCGCAGACTCCTATTCCTTCTTGGACCGGGCCTGGCGGCGGTTGGTCTGCTGGCCTTCCCGGCGGTGAGCTGGGCCGCGCCGCTGACCTCGGAGGGCGGCGAGGCGAGCGGCGCCGGGCTGTTTGGCCTGGTCCCGCTCATCGTCCTGTTCCCGGTCGTCGGCCTACTCATTAACCTGTTCTGGGGCAAGCAGTTGGGCGAAGTGCGCGTGGGCATCCTGGCCTCCGGCGCGGCGGGGCTGTCGTTCCTCATCGCCGTCCTGCAGCTCATTGCCCTGCAAGGTAACGACTATCACGCCGTCGCCGTCCCTCTCGCGGATTGGATCGTCATCGGCGAGCTGGTCGTTCCGTGGGCGTTTCAGGTGGATACGCTCTCGGTGACGATGATGCTCGTCGTCACGGGCGTCGGCGCGCTCATCCACGTCTACGCCATCGGCTACGAGCACGACGACGTGCGGCACAACGGCGACCCGGAGCGCTTCGCGCGCTTCTTCGTCTACCTCAATCTGTTCCTCGCGGCGATGCTCATCCTGGTCACGGGGAACAACTATCTGATGATGTTCGTCGGCTGGGAAGGCGTGGGCCTGTGCTCGTACCTGCTCATCGGCTTTTGGTTCGAGAAGGGCGCGGGGGGTGTGGGCAACGCGCGCGCCGGGCGCAAGGCGTTCGTCGTCAACCGCGTGGGCGACTGGGCCATGCTCATGGCGCTGTTCCTGATCTTCTGGATGTTCCGCTCCCTGACGTTTGACGAGGTGTTCGGGACTGTGGAGCGCATCCGCCTGGACGCGACGGGGCAGGCGATGATCACCGCCATCACGCTGCTCCTGCTCGCCGGCGCGACCGGCAAATCCGCGCAGATTCCGCTGCATGTCTGGCTCCCGGACGCAATGGCCGGCCCGACGCCTGTCTCCGCGTTCATCCACGCGGCGACGATGGTCACGGCGGGCATTTACATGATCACGCGCTCCAATCCGTTGTTCGCGCTCGCGCCGGTCTCGCAGAACGCAGTCGCCCTGGTGGGCGGGGCCACCGCGCTCCTGGCCGCGACGATTGCCGTCGGGCAGTTCGACATCAAGCGCGTCCTTGCCTATTCGACGATCTCACAGTTGGGATTCATGGTTGCGGCCGTCGGCCTCGGCGGGTATGTGGCCGGGATGTTCCACCTCGTCACGCACGCCTTCTTCAAGGCGCTGCTCTTCCTCTCCGCCGGCTCGGTGATCCAGGCGATAGAGCGCGGACACATGGCGCACGAGGCCGGGCACGCGCACGGCGGCGGCCATGCTGATCCGCATCGCAGTGGGCATGAACAAGCGCCCGGCCATCCGCCATCCGCCATCGGCCACGCGCCACCCGCCGCCAGCCATCCGCCCTCTTTTGATCCGCAGGACATGCGGAACATGGGCGGCCTGTGGAGCAGGCTCCCCGTCACGAAGTGGGTGTATGTCGCCGGCGCGCTGGCGCTGGCGGGCATCGCGCCCTTTGCCGGGTTCTGGTCGAAGGACGAGATTCTGCTCGACGCCTTCAAGCACAGCCCGGCGGTTTACGGGATGCTGACGGTGGCGGCGTTCTTCACCGCGTTCTACATGGGCCGCCAGGTGTTGATGGTCTTCTGGGGCCGGCCGCGCACCGACGCAACCCGGCACGCCTCCGAAAGCCCGTGGGTGATGACGATTCCGCTGATTGTCCTGGCGGCCTTGTCGCTATTTGGCGGCTGGTTCAACCTGCCCGCCATCGCGGGCTACACCCCGCCGGGCGCGCACGCCATGACCGAATGGCTGGGCCACACGCTGGGCGGGCGCGGCGAAGAGGCCGCGCCGGCCGGGGCGGCTGCGCCAGCCGAAGAAGGGCCCGGAGAGGCGGCAGAGATCAAGGAAGGCGAATTGAACTTCCTGGTGGCGGGCGTCTCAACCGGTCTCGCGCTCTTGGCCTTCTTCATGGCCTACCTCCTGTATAGCAAGCGCCCGGAGACCCGCGAGGACGACGACCCGTTATACGAAATGTTCGGCCCGTTATTCGGGCTGCTGCAGAACAAGTGGTACATTGACGAACTGTACGACTTCCTCATCCTCCGCCCCTACCATTGGCTGGCGCGCTTCTCCGCCGAGGTGATTGACGGGCAGCTCTGGCACGATTGGTTCCACGACCAGGTGGTGGCCGGGCTGTTCAACCTGTTCACCCGCCTGCTGGCCGACGGCGTGGACAAGGGGTTCGTGGATCCGGTGATCAGCGATTTCCCCGCCGATTTGAGCCAGGGCATCGCGGGCGTGTTCCGCCGGATGCAGACGGGCTACGTGCGCTCGTATGCGCTGGCGGTGTTTGTCGGAGTCGTGGGGGTTTTGGGATATTTCTTGATCGCGAAGTAACTGCGCTGTCATAAAACGTGATGTGTGATCCGTGAAGAGTGAATCACGCATCGCGCTTCACGACTGAGGACTCACCATGCCATATCTCTTCGCCACACTGACGATCGTCACCTTCTTCCCGCTCCTGGGCGTGGCCGCCCTGTTGTTCATCAACCCCGAGCAGAAGAACACCCTGCGCTGGGTCGCGCTGGGGACGTCGCTCATCACCTTCCTTCTCTCGCTGGTGATGCTCGTCCAGTTCGACCCCCGCGAGCCGGGGGTGCAGCTGGTCGTGCTCGCGCCGTGGATCCAGGTGGGCGACCAGTGGGACATCAATTACTACCTCGGCGTGGACGGCTTGAGCGTCCTGCTCGTCCTGCTGACGACCTTCCTCACGCCCATCTCCATCGCCTCGACGTGGACGGCCATCGAGGAGCGGGTCAAGGAGTTCATGATCTTCTTCCTCCTGCTGGAGGTCGGCATGGTCGGCGTGTTCGTCGCGCTCGACCTGTTCCTGTTCTACGTCTTCTGGGAGTTCACGCTCGTGCCGATGTACTTCCTCATCGGCATCTGGGGCGGCCCGCGCAAGATTTACGCCGCCATCAAATTCTTCCTGTACACGATGGCCGGTTCCATTTTGATGCTGCTCGCCATCTTGTGGCTGGGCATCAACCAGGGCACGTTCTCGGTGACGGAACTGACGGCGCGCGGCGCGATCCCATCGGACATCCAGGCCTGGCTGTTCCTCGCCTTCGCCGCCGCGTTCGCCATCAAGGTCCCGGTGTGGCCGCTGCATTCCTGGCTGCCCGATGCGCACGTCGAGGCCCCGACGGCCGGCTCGGTGATCCTCGCGGGCGTCCTGCTGAAACTCGGCACGTACGGTTTCGTGCGCTTCAACCTGGGCATGTTCCCGCAGGCGGCGATGCAGTTCGCGCCGCTCATGGCAGTGCTCGCCGTCATCGGCATCCTCTATGGCGCGATTGTCTCCTATGCCCAACCCGACGCGAAGAAACTGGTGGCGTTTTCGTCGGTGAGCCACCTTGGGTTCGTGATGCTCGGCCTGTTCGCGCTCAACCCGCAGGGCATTCAGGGCGCGATTTTGCAGATGATCAACCACGGCTTGAGCACGGGCGCGCTCTTCCTCCTCGTCGGCGTGATTTACGAGCGGCGGCACACGCGCGACCTGGCGCAGTTCGGCGGGCTGTGGAAGGTGATGCCGGTCTACGGCACGTTCATGCTCATCGTCGCGCTGTCTTCGATGGGCCTGCCCGGCCTCAACGGGTTCGTCGGCGAGTTCACCATCCTGCTCGGCGCGTGGGGCGCAGGCGCGGCGGAAGGCCCGCTCAAGTCTTACTGGTACGCAGCCCTCGCGGCGGCGGGCGTCATCCTCGCGGCGGTCTACATGCTGTGGATGTACCAGAGGATGTTCCTCGGCGAGGTGACGAACGAGAAGAACCGCTCGCTCACCGACCTGACCCGGTGGGAGACCGCCACCCTCGTCCCGATCTTGATCCTGATCTTCTGGATCGGCCTGTACCCCAGGCCGTTCTTCGACCTGATGACGCCGTCGGTCAACCAGTTGGTGTCCACGCTGCAAGCGGCGGCGGTGGCGATGAGGTAGGGTTATGACGAATACCGACCTTGTCACCATCCTCCCCGTCCTCATCCTCTCCGCGTGGGCGTGTTTACTCATGCTGGTGGACCTGTTCATCCCGGTCACCCGAAAGAAGTGGACGGCGTGGCTCGCGCTCGCGGGCCTGCTCGCCGGGGCGCTGGGGCTGCTCTCCTGGCCCCCCGTGGGCTACCTGCCCGGCTTTGGCGGCATGGTCATCGCCGACGGCTTCGCGCTGTTCCTCGACGTCGTCTTCCTCCTCAGCGGCGCGCTGGCGGTCCTGCTCGCGCTGAACTACCTGCCGCGCGCGGGCATCGAGCGGGGCGAGTTCTACATCCTCCTGCTCTTCGCCCTCGCCGGGATGATGCTCATGGCGCAGGCAGCCGATCTCATCGTCGTCTTCCTCGCGCTGGAGATGCTCTCCATCCCGCTCTACATCCTCTCCGGCTTCGCGCGCCCGCGCCCCTCGTCCGAAGAATCGGCGATGAAGTACTTCCTGCTCGGCGCGTTCGCCTCGGGCTTCCTGGTGTACGGGATCGCGCTGGTGTACGGCGGGAGCGGCTCGACCAACCTGGCGCAAGTCCTCGCCGCGGCGCAGCCCAATAACGCGCTGATCCTCGCGGGCGCGGCGCTCATCCTCGTCGGCCTGAGCTTCAAGGTGGCGGCGGTCCCCTTCCACATGTGGACGCCGGACGTGTACGACGGCGCGCCCTCGGTGGTGACCGCGTTCATGTCGGTGGGCGCGAAGGCGGCCGGGTTCGCCGCGCTCCTGCGCGTGTTCGTCACCGCCTTCCCCGGCCTCGCCACCCAGTGGGCCGGGCTGGCCGCCATCGTCTCCGCGCTGACGATGATTGTCGGCAATTTCGCCGCCATCGCCCAGTCCAACATCAAGCGCATGCTGGCCTATTCGAGCATCGCGCACGCAGGCTACATCCTCATGGGCCTCGTCGCCGCCGGCTCGTTCGACGCCGACCTGAGCAATTTTTCCGTCGGCGCGTCCATCTTTTACCTGCTGGCCTACGCGTTCACCAACCTGGGGACGTGGGCGATTGTGATTGCGGTAGAACGCTCAGAGGGCGATCCTTTGGCGCCTTGGGCCGGACTCGCGCTCGACGACTACGCCGGCCTCGGCGCGCGCCGCCCGGGCCTGGCGCTGGCGATGGCGCTGTTCATGCTCTCGCTCACCGGCCTGCCGCCGACGGTCGGCTTCGTCGCCAAGTTCTACGTCTTCCGCGCGGCGATTGACGCGGGCTACCTCTGGCTGGCGCTCGTCGGCGTGCTGACCTCGCTCGTCTCCGCGTACTACTACCTGCGCGTCGTCATCATCATGTACATGCGCGAGGGCGAGGGCCGCGCCTTTGTTTCGCGCGCGCTCAACTTCACCGTCGCCCTCACCGCGCTGGCGACCTTCGTCTTCGGCCTCCTCCCCGGCCCGCTCATGGCGCTGGCGACGAATTCGGTGCTGGGGGTGATGAAATAATCGGCGTCAACGGATGCTGCGCGCAACGGATCAACAGATTCGATGCGCACTATCTGTTTACGCGAAGCGGCTGCCCCATCTGTTGACGCCCGACCCCTGAATCAAAAGCCCCGGCCCTAGGGCCGAGGCTTTGTTTTAGGCTGCGCGGTTATATCGGCAGGCGTCGGACCCTGATAGCTGCCTCGTTGACGGAGATAATAGCGCCTGCTTCGAGATCGCTCACACATTGAGCGAGCACCTCCTCCAATCGTTTATTCACCACCTCGGCGCTTTCATCCTCCAGTCTGAACAGAATAACGCTTGGTAACTGTTCTCCGCTGATCGCCAGCAGATAGCCGAAATCCAAATCCATGGTCAGCACGACGCGCCCCTCAGTGCGCGCTTTTTTTAGGATGTCCTCGTCGGTTGCGCGCTGTAATCTCTCGTCGCGCAAGTGAACGGCGTCGCGCCCCTGCTGGCGCAGCCACGCCACCGTGCGTGTGGAGATGCCCATGTTGGCCAGAAATTTCATCCACCCGGCTCCGGCTCGCGGATATAGACCTGTTCGCGCGCCAGCCATGCCGCATATTCCAGCGCCTGCCGGATGTCATCCGGCTCTAAATCCGGATACTCCTCCAGAATCTCGGCTGCGGACCTCCCATGCGCCACCAGGTTCACAATCAGGGAAACAGTAATGCGCATCCCGCGAATGCAAGCCTGTCCGGCCATGATGCGCCGGTCGAAAGTAATTCGGTCAAAACCCAGCATGGTCTGTGATCCTCCTGCGCCGTAAGTCTATCATAACTTCCGGGTTGCTGAACCACTGAACTCACCGAGCAGGATGAGCGCACTGATCAGTGGCCTCAGAGCCCCTCAGTGTTTCAGTGGTTCTGCTTCGGCCTCCTCGCCGGCTCGCTCATGGCGCTGGCGACGAATGCGGTGCTGGCCCTCGTGCGCTGATCCCCATTCCTTTCTCAATCCCGCAACGAATCAAAAGCCCCGGCCACGCGAAAGCGCGCTGGGGCTTTTTCAATTCGCAACCTATGCGCCTCACGCCCCAACGGATGGCACATTGACATCTGCTAAAGCATGGCAGAATGGCAAGACAGCCACCTTTGCCAAGAGTTTTTCATCTGTTGTAACAAAATCGCCGCCGACTTCTTCGGCCAGCGCGATAAAAGTTGCATCGTACACGGTGAGGTCGTACCGATAAGCTAAAGCTACGGCCCGCTGCAAACGCGGTTCCGTAACGGGACTGATCTCAAGATGAATCTGAGTCAGGCTGCGAATCGCGCTCCGTACTGTCTCTTCATCCAGATCGGATTTGAAGCGCAATACATTGGCGATCTCGTACAGCAACAAATCTGGCACAATGAAGACGATCTGTCCTTCCAAATGGGCCTGGCGCAATGCTTCCGCTTGCTCCAGACCTGCCTCAGCGCGGCGGAACCACTTGAGGACAACGGAACTGTCCGGCACGACAGCCCCGGTGAGAAGATGTGTCACTGGCGAATATCCCGCCAGCGCCGGATTTCAGTTGCGCTGTCCCAATCTCTGAGTGTATCGCGCGCCGCGATCGCACGCATGGCGGCGACGGCTTCACGCACGCGCGGGTCATCCAGGGGCCGGGCTATGCGGCGGCGTTGAAGAGCCTG
>DATDRS010000032.1:0-3023 GCA_035291605.1 Anaerolineales bacterium
TGGCTCAGGTAACCGCCGTTGTTGGCGATGGTATGCGCCAGCACGCTGCGGCGGATGCCGCGCGCCGCTCGCCTGGCTTCGTCCTGCCAGCCCGCCGCGTCCCGTGCGATGGTCATGCTGACGACTCCTGCATCTCTCAGAAACCCGGATTTCTCTGTCTGCTATCTCCAAGTATACTCGCCTCAGCCAGGAGAGTATATGCCCCCGCTCACCGCCGCGCATATTATCGAGCTCCTCCACCTGGAGCCGCTGCCCATCGAGGGCGGCTTTTTCCGGCGCACCTATCGCGCTGAAGAAACGATAGCGAAGACTGCCCTGCCCGACCGCTACCCACACGCCAAATATTTCGGCTCGGCGATCTACTACCTGTTGGACGCCGCCCGGTTCTCCGCCCTCCACCGCCTCCTGACCGACGAGGTTTATCATTTCTACCTCGGCGACCCGGTCGAGATGCTATTGCTCTATCCCGACGGGTCGAGTGAGGTCATCACCCTCGGCTCAGACCTCGAAGCGGGGGACCAGGTCCAGTTCGTCGCCCCGCGTGGGACCTGGCAGGGCGCGCGCCTGCAGACCGGCGGCCGCTTCGCGCTTTTAGGCACGACGATGGCCCCCGCCTGGGATGAATCCGATTTTGAGTTAGGCCGGCGGGATGAACTGATCCAACAACATACGGACCGGACTGAGTTAATCCAGGCCCTGACGCGCCAATAGCGACCCCTGGCGGGGAAATCCCTCCAAAAACCAGCGCCTATCAGCGCGGTATCAGCGCCATCAGTGTTCTATGTCTCAACTTTTAGAGAGGTATTATGGACATCCCGCCTGTCAAGACACTCCTGGACTTCTCCAACACGGTCGCCGTCGTGACCGGGAGCGGCAGCGGCCTGGGGCAGAGCCTCGCCCGGCGGTTTGCCGAGGCTGGGGCGAACGTCGTCGTGCATTACCGTTCGAGCGCGGAAGGCGCGCGGGCCGTCGTGAAACATATCGCCGGGCTTGGCGGGCAGGCCATCGCCGTCCAGGGCGACTTGGCGCGCGAGGCCGACGCCGCCCGCCTTGTACGACAAACGGTAGAAGCCTTTGGCCGGGTGGACGTGCTGATCAACAACGCCGGCCTGTATCCGCGCGCCAGCGTTCTGGAGATGACCCTGGCGCAGTGGGACAAGGGCGTTGACGCGAACCTGCGCAGCGTGTTCCTCTGCACACAGGCCGCCGCGCGGCAAATGATCGCGCAGGGGGGCGGCGGGGCCATTGTCAACATCACTTCCATCGAGGCGGAAAATCCCGCGCCGGACCACAGCCACTACGACGCCGCGAAGGGCGGCGTGCTCATGTACACGCGCGCTTCGGCCTACGAACTGGCCGCGCACGGCATCCGAGTGAATGCCGTCGCGCCCGGCCTGATCTGGCGCGAGGGGATCGAGCAAGCCTGGCCCGAGGGCGTGGCGCGCTGGCAGAAGACCGCCCCCCTGCGCCGCCTCGGCCTCCCCGAAGACGTGGCGGACGCCTGCCTCTTCCTCGCCTCGCCCGCCTCGCGCTGGATCACCGGCGCGAGCCTGACGGTGGACGGCGGGGTGCTGACGCACCAGATTTACTAGCCCTTCGGCACAAGCATGGTCTGCTTCTGCGGTTGTCTAACAGACAGACTTGCCCTAGACTCACCAGTAAGCAGAGTAGAAACCAGGTCATGAAATCGTTGATCAGAGGAGAGACGAAATGAAGACGTGCCCTTTCTGCGCCGAACAGATCCAGGACGAGGCCATCAAGTGCCGCTATTGCGGCGAGTTCCTCGACGGGCGGGCGCGGCCGGCTGACCGGCTCGTGTTCGGCGGCCCCGGCGTCTATATGTGGGGATACGAATATCAGTCCTCGCTCAAACTGTTCGGCTGGCCGCTGATTCACATCGCCCAGGGCCTCAACCCGGAGACCGGCCGACCGCGCGTGGCGAAGGGTATCATCGCGATTGGCGACATCGCCATCGGGGTGTTCGCCATCGGCGGACTGGCGCTGGGCGGCCTGGCCCTCGGCGGACTGGGTATTGGCATACTTGCGCTCGGCGGAATCGCGTTGGGCGGGATAACACTCGGCGGCCTGTCCCTGGCGGTTTACTTCGCCGTTGGCGGGCTGGCTGTTTCAGCCATGTACGCAATCGGCGGTCTGGCCCTGGCGCCCCATGCTCTGGGCGGCACAGGCGCCGACCCCGAACTCCTGCGCCTGTTGAGGCAATGGCTGCCGGGCCTGCCCGAAACCCTGCTTGAGCCACGCCCCTGAGTAACAAGGGCGTCACCAGTGCAATACGATTTCGACCGCGTGATTGACCGCCGCAGCGCCAACAGCTACAAGTGGACCAAGCACCCTGCCGACGTGCTGCCGTTGTGGATCGCCGATATGGACTTTCCGGCGCCAGAGCCGGTGATCCGGGCGCTGCGCACAAAAGTGGAGCACGGGGCTTTGGGGTATGAAATAGCGCCGCCTGTTCTCCTCGAAACCGTGTGCGCGCGGATGGAGCGGCTGTATGGCTGGCGCGTCACACCCGAGCAGGTTATGACCCTCCCTAGCCTCGTCATCGGGATGCATGTCGCCGCCCGCGCCGTCTGCGCTCCCGGCGAGGGCGTGCTCATGCAGATCCCGGTGTATCCGCCTTTCCTCGACATCCCTGGGAACTACGGCCTCGCGCGGCAGGTCGCGGAACTCAGGCCGGTCCGCAGCGGCGCAACGATCCATTACGAGATTGACTTCGACGCCTTCGAGGCTGCGCTGACCGACCGGACGCGCCTGTTCCTGCTCTGCCAGCCGCACAACCCCACCGGGCAGATTTATACGCGCGAGCAACTGCTGCGCCTGAGCGAAATTTGCCTGCGCCATAACCTGGTCATCTGCTCGGATGAGGTGCACAGCGAGCTGCTCCTGGGCGATGCGCGTCACGTCCCGCTGGCCCCGCTTGCGCCAGACATCGCCGACCGGACCATCACCTTTGTCTCCGCGAGCAAAACCTTCAACCTGGCCGGTCTGTTCTGCAGTTTTGCCAT
>DATDRS010000033.1:0-14912 GCA_035291605.1 Anaerolineales bacterium
CTCCGATGGTCAGACGCTGTATGTCGTTCTGGCCGGCAGCGATCTGGTCGAGGTGGTTGACGTGTCTGATCCCGACCGGCCGCGCCTGGTCAAGTTCCTGCCGGCCGGGAGAAACCCGCGTGGCCTGGCCCTCAGCCGTGACGGGCGGCGGGGATACGTGATGAGCTATCTCGCCCGGTCGGTCACCGTCCTCGACCTGGAGAAACTGGAACCGATCGCCGAGGTGCCTGTCACCACCGAAACGCTCGATCCGGAAGTGCTGCGCGGGAAGACCCTCTTCAACAACGCCTCGAATCCCAGGCTCAGTCAGGGATCGTGGATATCCTGCGCCAGCTGTCACCCCGACGGGGGCGCCGACAGTGTGACCTGGCTCTTTCCGGATGGCCCCCGTCAGACGCCCGCCCTGTGGTATGCCGGGCAAACCAGGCCGTGGCACTGGTCGGCGGCGCTCGACGAGGCGCAGGACGTCGAAGAGACGATCCAATTGATCCAACACGGGCTGGGCCTGGCCCCAGGGACCGATCCACCCCTTCTAGGGCCACCGAACGCCGGGCGCTCGGCGGACCTTGATGCGCTGGCCGCTTTTTTGGAGCGCGGCATTCGCCCGGCGATCCCACCGCCCCCGGCTGGCGACTTATCCCAGGGCCGCGGCCTGTTCCAGACGGCCGGCTGTGTTCAGTGCCACGGCGGGCCGAGGTGGACTTCGAGCGCCATGCCCGGCCCGGCCGGCACGCTCGACCCGGACGGCAACGGCATGGTGGACGCCGTGTTACGGGATGTGGATACACTCAATCCGCTCGACGTGCGCGGGGCAAGCGGGTTTGACCCGCCCTCACTGCTTGGCGTTGGGTTGACCGCGCCCTACCTGCACGACGGCTCAATGCCCACGCTGGAGGCGCTGCTCGCTTCCGGGCATCCAGACCCACAAGGGAGCGGCAACAGCCTCCATGCTGAAGAAATTGCCGCCCTGGCGGCCTTCTTGCGCTCGATCGGGCGGGACACGCCGCCGATTGAAGCGCCGTGAAGAGGAGGTGCTCTATGCTAAAGCGAAGCGTGAAATACAGTGTCATTGCCGTCACGTTAGTCGTGGCGATGGCGGCGCAACCCCTGCGGCCGGCTGGCACCGTCACAGGGTTGACCGCTCGCCTGCCTGGGATCGCGGACGTTTCTTCTGCGTCGGCTCAAGGAACGACGGGATGCTACCTAATCTACCTTCCCCTGATTGCGAGGCAGCCATCCGGCTCTGCGGCCTCGACCGCCAACCCTACCAGCGCGCCCGCGTCCTTAGCCAACCTCACACCCGGGCCGGAGTTCGCCATCATCAGCCCCGGGGAGGGCTGGACGGTCAGCGGCATGCTCTATTTCGCCGCCCAGCCCCTTAACTCGACCGGGGTTGACAGGGTGACCTTTAAGGCCGGTTCGACCGACCTGGGCACGGATTCAACCCCCCAGGATGGCTTCAAGGTCTTCCTGAACGCCAGCGCCTTCCCGGCCGGCCCGCTGCAGCTCACGGCCACCGCCAGCGGCCCCTGCGGCCAGTTGACCAGGACCGCCACTGTGAACGTCGTGCCCACCCCGCCCCAGAGCGCCACCGTGGGCTCGCAGGGCGGTGTGCTGGCCAGCCAGATCGGGAGCATCATCACCGTCCCGCCGGGCGGGGTGCCCGATGGGACCACGATTACCGTGACCGAAAAGACCCAGGCCGAAACCACGGCGGAACACGGCATTGATTGGGACGCCCTGGGCGTTACCTTCCTGGGGGCGCAAGAGGTGCAGTCGAGCGCCGTCTTCTCCAAGCCGTTGGGCGTGGCCTCCGCCGGTTTCGGCAACCGGGTGCAGCCGGGGCAGGTAGTAGTGAACTATATGATCGCGCCTGATGCAGATGGTGATGGTGTAGACGAACTCGTCGTGGTAAACACAGCCAGTGTCGCACCAAACAACGATGTCATCTCCGACCCGGTGCCCCAAATTATGCTCGAATCGGCTGCAACGACATCCAGTTCAAGCAGCGCCTCGCTTCGTACGTCGAGCGATGGAATTAGTGGCCAGCCGGGAACGATCATCAACATTACTGGTGGCGGATTTAACCCTGCTTCGATCTATGGCAATGTGGCAGTTTGGAAATCCTTAGTAGATGGCCAAATGTTTGAAACTATCGGTGTGGTCAAAATCTCCAATTCACCGGATGGCTCCCAACAGATATTTTCAGCGGTAATACCGCCTTTATCCCCCGGTACCGCCGAGTTAACATTGCTTAATAAAAGCACAGGGTCTTCTGCAGGACCGGTCAGCTTAAATATTGAGCCACCTTCGCCTCTAAGTGCACCACCAGAAAAAATAATCGATGATTGGTTTGCTTCGGTAATAACATTTACTCAAAATCTAACAACGACACCCGATGGAGATATGTTCAAAAACGAGGCAGTAGATGCATTTGCTCACGCACGCGCTGAGTTTAATGAACTTGTTCAAACTGGAATTCCACCGGAGTTGGAAGAAGCATTAAGCGATGTTGCGTTAATGATTGAAAATTCCGGTGAGTTCAACGTTCAGTCAAGGCAGGGGTTGAGCAGTTTTATTATCCAAGGAACCCCTACTCCAACTGAGCGAATGGAATCTTTCCTTAATATTCTGGGCGGAGTTTGCGGTATATTGGCTGGACTTTCTGTTCCATTTCCCGCTGTTGCACCGGCTGCTGGAGGGTGCGTGTTTGGTTGGGGACAGGTTTATACTATTTGGTATACCTGTAAGCTCTTAGAGATAGATTGTGGTGCTTTTGGTCCCCCTCCCCCCTCCCAAACCAACTCCGGCAGGGGCCCCACCGGCATGGGCTCCGCGCCGCCACCCGGCGGCAACGGCGCTGGCAATGCCTCAGGGCCTCCGCCGGGTGGTTGTTGCAGCCCGATAGGAGCTCCGATCGACGAGCAGCCTGGGCGCAGTAAAGTCAGTCAAATTGCGGGCTTCTTCGACCAACCGCCGGGGCGCTACGTGATCAAAGTGCTTTCCGGTGGTTCAGCCATCCCCTTTAGCGGCCTGACCGACGCCGGCGGCTACTTCTTCGTCCCGTTCATCCCTCAAGGCGAACCCTTTACCGCCGTCGCCATTGACACTCTGACCGGCCAGTTCCGCACGTTTGAGGGAATCGGTCCCGCTACAGGCGAGTCCGTGTTCATGTTCTTCGACTTCCTGAGCGAGGATGGAACAGTCGGTACCATCTCCTGGGACGGCGGCGGCGACGGCGTCTCCTGGCACGATCCCCTCAACTGGAGCACCGATACCCTGCCGACGATTACTGACACTGTCACCATCAACGTCCCCGGAAACATCACCGTTACCCACTCCCTTAGCGCCACTTCGATCATCAGCCTCCACAGCCAGGAGGCCATCGTCCTCTCCGGTGGATCACTGTCCATTGACCTCGCGTCAGAGATCAATAACACCTTCACCCTCAGCGGCGGCACGCTTGACGGCGCCGGTACCATTACCAGCACCGGCACATTAACCTGGACGGGCGGCACGATGAGCGGGTTGGGACGCACCATCGCCAACGGCGGATTGGTCATCAGCGGCGGTGTGACCAAGCTCCTTTCGGGCCGCACCCTCGACAGCCCCGGCACCGCCACCTGGAGCAGCACGGGCCCCCTCAACCTCCGCTTTGGGGCGGCCTTCAACAACCTGCCCGGGGCCACGTTCGAGGTCCAGAACGACGCGTTGTTCTTCTCGAGCGGCACCGCGGTTAGTGAGTTCAACAATAATGGCGTGGTGAACGTGCAAACAGGCACACTGAGCCTGGCCGTAAACGGGGGGACTAGCACCGGTAGTTTCAACGTGGCGGCGGGGGCCGCCCTGAACTTCAGCAGCGGGACACACACGCTTGACGGGAGCGCGAGCATCACTAGCTCAGGCACCGTGAGCTTCACCAGCGGTACTGTGAACTTTAATGGCACCCACACCATCGCTGGTACGGCAGCCCTCAGCGGTGGTGGAACGATTTCGGGGACCGGCACCCTGACCGTCACCGGCCTGCTGACCTGGACAAGTGGCACGATGAGTGGCTCGGGGCGCACTATAGCCAACGGTGAGCTGAATATCAGCGGCGCTTTCAGCAAGTTCCTCTCGGGCCGCACGCTCGACAACGCCGGGGCCGCCACCTGGAGTGACACGGGCAACATTTGGGGCAGTGGCGGGAGTGGAGGCGTCATCAATAACCTGCCCGGCGCCACCTTCGAGGTCCGGAACGACACAGCCTTCATCGGCTTCAACGCGACATTCAACAACGCTGGCACCCTTATCAAATCTGCCGGGACCGGCACGACGCAAATCGACGGCGTCTTCAACAACAGTGGCACGGTGGACGTGCAAAGTGGGACGCTGCAACTACGAAACGGGGGCACGAGCAGCGGCACGTTCGAGGGAGCGGAGGGTACCACCCTGAACTTCAGCAGGGGAACGCACACCCTGGAGGCGAGTGCGAGCGTCAGCTTCCCGGATGTGATCTTCAGCGGTGGCACGGTCAACCTCGCCGGCGCCTACACCGTCAGCGGCAGCACCAGCGTGACCGGCGGCACCGCCAACTTCAATCCTGGCGCCACCGTGAGCAACGTGGGCAGCTCGCTCACCATCAACGCAGGCACGGCCAACTTTAACAGCGGCGACCCCATCACGACGACGACAGTCGTCCTCTCCGGTGGCGGCACGCTGACTGGGACGAGTGACATCATCTCCACCGGCGTGATTTCCTGGACGGGCGGTACGATGAGCGGTTCGGGGAAAACCATCGCCAACGGCGCGCTGGAAATTGGCAGCCTTCCCGGCTCAGGTGGCAAGAGCCTCAATGCCCGCACCCTGGAGAACAATGGAGCCGCGACCTGGAGCGCGGGCGACATTTTTGGCTTTAGCGCGGCTACTCTGATTAACAGTACCAGCGGGTCTTTCAACATCGCCACGGATGACGATCTCTTCTATCACAGCGGGGGACGACCGTCCTTCACCAACGAGGGGATCGTGACTAAATCCTCTGGAAGTGGCAGCACCTCCATTAGCTTCGCTTTCAACAACAACGGGACGGTGAATGTGGTCTCTGGAACCCTAAGTCTGGACGGCGGAGGTAATAGTGCTGGCGCGTTCGGAGTTCAAGCCGGGGCAGCTCAGGGTTTCCGTAGCACGATCTACAATTTGGAGGCCGGCTCGTCGGTAACCGGGACAGGCGCTGTGCAGATTAGTGTAGGGACCGTCAACATTTCAGGCACCTACAGCCTGACAGGGATCACGGAGGTAACCGGCGGCACGGCTAACTTTGCCGTTGATGCTGGTACCGGCGCATTGAACCTGTCCGGCGGCACGCTGACCGGGAACGGCACGCTGACCGCCACCGGCCTGATCACCTGGACGGGTAGCACAATGAGCGGATCGGGTCGCACGGTTGCCAACGGCGGGCTGACGATCAGCGGCGGCGGGATCAAGTTCCTCGCGGGCAGGGCACTGGACAACGCGGGGGCCGCCACCTGGACGACTGGCGCGGGCAGCCTCAGTCTCAGCGGCGGGGCGGTCTTCAACAACCTGCTCGGGGCCACCTTCGACGTGCAGAACGACACGTCCTTGTTCGGCGGCACCTTCGGGATGTTCAACAACGCCGGCGCCTTCATCAAGTCCGCTGGCGCCGGCACGAACTTCGTCGGCGTCCCCTTCACCAATACCGGCACGGTCACCGGGCAGACCGGGGCGCTGAACTTCTCCAGTGGCTACACCCAAATCACAGGCACGACCAGCCTGAGCGGCGGCAACATTGCCGCCAGTGGTGTGCTCAAAATTCAGGGTGGCAGCCTGTCCGGCGCCGGCATCGTCACCGCCACCGTTGCTATCACCGGCCAGGTCAATCCTGGCGGTGTGGGCGCGTCTGGGGTCATCACCATCACGGGCAACTACGCCCAGGCCCCGGCGGGCACGCTGAATATCGAATTAGGCGGCCTCACCGCCGGCACCCAGTATGACCAGCTTAAGATCAGCAGTACGGCAACTCTTAGCGGCACCCTCGACGTCAGCCTGATCGGCGGCTTCGCGCCCGGCAGCGGCAATAGCTTCCAGGTCATGACCTATGGCTCTCGCACCGGCCTGTTCGCGATCATTGACGGCCACGGCCAGAACTACACGGCGAACTACAATGCTAACGATTTGACGCTCGTGGCGCAGTGAAGCCGCTTTAATCAGCGCGCTCCCGGCATCATTCGCCTCTCACTGCCGCACGCACCTCGGGCAAGTTGAGGAAGGTGGCGCGCAGGGCATCGTCAAGGTGGGACGCGATGTACTCGATGATGTGCCGCGCCTGATTGCGCAGGTCTTCCGCTTTAGCCGCGCCGCCGCTCCGGGCCTCGATCTCGCTCAAAGCCATCAGGATCGGCCACAGACTGCGCCGGGACCCGAGGGCCTCGGCCTGCATCCGCGCTTCTTCTAACAACGGACGGGCCAGGCCCATTTGGCCTTGAGCCAGCAAGACTGTGGCTTTGAGATACAGCCCGTCGGGGACGAAGGGCCGAAAGCCCAGACTGTGGATCTTGGCGATCATCTCGTCGGCGAGGGTCAGGGCGCGAGCATAATCCGAATGGGCGAGCGCTAACTCGGCCTCGGTCTGGGTCAGCGGGACGAGGAAGGCGTAGCTCACATGGGGAAGGTTGGCATCCGCCGTCAGGACTTGACCCGCCGTCTGACGGGCGGCCTCGGCGGCGGGCCAATCGCCATTGAGGAAGTGCAGGCGGGCCAGCGCGGCCAGCGCCAGTGGACTCCAGGCAGGCCTCATCTTGCGGGCGCAGGTGAGGGCCGCCTCCGCCGCCTCCAGCCCGCGCGCGAAGGCTCCGACCGCGCCATACACGTAGGCCAGCATCGAGCGAATAGAGATGAGGGCGACCATGTGCTCGACCTGCTCAGCCAATTGGATGGCTTCCTCCATGACGGCAATCGCGGCCCCGTACTCGCCCATCTCCCAATACGCCGGGCCGATCAACATGCGGCTGTTGGCCTGGCCCCACACGTTGCCGATGGACTGGCTGAGGGCGTAGGCCTCGTCGGAAGCCGCAACGACACCTGCATAGTCGCCGGCGACCAGATGAAATTGAGACGAGCGGGCCAGGTTGTCTGAAAGCATCGGCAGGTTGCCCAGTTCGCGCCACAAGTCGCGCGCTTCGACCTGCACCGCCTGCGCCGCCGCCCGATCCCCCATCGCCCAGTAAACGCCGATCAGGTCATTCAACGTAAACGCCATCTGCTCGCGCAGATTCAATTCGCGCGCAATCGCCAGCGATTGCTCGCCGTAGGCCTGGGCCTCTCGCGCTCGCCCAGACATCCCGTTGAGCCACAGCAAGTTCCACAGGATGCGCGCCTCGGCCGCGCGGTCGCCGAGCTCACGCGCCAGGGCCAGCGCCTGCTCTGAGAGTCGTTGGGCGCGCTCGGCGTCGTGCTCGGGGCTGGGCGTTGCATGGATCGTCGCGCGCAGCATCAGGGCGGAGAGTTCCAACGGGCGGTCGCCGATCGCACGCGCGACGGCTTCCATCTCGGCGTAATTGTCCAACGCCTCACGGTAGTGAGCGTTGAGTTCCAGCGCGCGCCCACGCCGTGAAAACAGATGCTGCAACGCCTCGCGGCCTGCCGCGCCAGCCTGTTTAGCCATCTCCAGCGCGCGCGTGTAGTGGGCCGCGGCTTCGGTATTGGCATACAGGCGATACGCCGCATCGCCCGCCAGGGTGTAGTATGTCTGCGCCCGCTCGTCCCCGGCCAGGTAGAAGTGATGCCCTAGCAGGCCCGCGTACGCCTCCAGCCGGTCGGTCATCAAGGTCTCCAATGCTTCGCCCACCCGGCGATGAAACTCGCGGCGGCGTTTGATCAAAATCGAATTATAGGCGGCCTCATGCGTCAGCGCGTGGCGAAAGGCGTATTCTGGTTCGGGCTGGCGGGCGGTCTCACGAATCAGGTCAGCCCGTTGCAGCGTGCGCAAGTGTTTATCCAGGTTGGCCTGCGGCCCGCTGACGGATCTCAGTACGCGGTAATAAAACGAGCGGCCAATCACCGAGGCCAACTGCAAGATGCGGCGCGTTTCCTCCTCCAGCCGGTCAATGCGCGCCGTGAGCAGCGTTTGCAGACTATCGGGGATGACGATGCGCTCCGGGTCTACGTCGGCGGCGGCCCGCCACGCGCCGTCGTCGCGCACAATCACACCCCGGTCTATCAGCGCGCGCACAATTTCCTCCATGTAAAAAGGGTTGCCCTCCGTGCGCTGGAGGATGCTTTGACGCAGCAGGGAGGGCAGGTGGGTCATGGCCGGGAGATGTTCGATCAACGTCTGGCTGGCCTCCGCCGAGAGGGGATCAAGCGTCAGTTCGGTGTAGCGATGATGGTAGTCGCGCTCGGCGGTTTGCTTGACCTGCCACGCCGGACTCTGGCGGTCGGGGCGGAACGCACACAGGAAAAAAATGGGCGCGTCATCGGCGAGTTGGAATAGGTGCAAGAGCAATTCAACTGAAGCCGGGTCGGCCCAATGCAGATCGTCAAAGGCGACCACCAACGGCCCGGTCAAAGCCTCGGCGCGCGTCATCTGAAGCATGGCCTCGAACAGTTCGCGTTTGAGGGCTTCACCCTCGAGCGGCGTCTGGGTGGAAAGCGTCAGCAGCACCTCGAAGACGCGGATCAAGCGATCACGTTGTTCGGGCGCAGCGCCCCTCGCGGCGGCCACCCGCTCGCGCACGACACCCCAGGCGTCGGCCTCCGTGGTTCCGGTGAGATAGCGGAAGACTTGCCGGAAGAGTCCATAGGGGCGCGTGGTTTCGTGGGACACGCCCTGCGCTTCAGCCCACGCGCGCACCGCGCCAAAGGGCGCCGCAGCGTTTGGCGGGAGAGCGGCTTGCCACGCGGCGCGCAGTTCTTGAACCAGGCGGCTCTTACCCAGCCCGGCCTCGCCCAGCAGGCAGACGATGCGCCCGTGTCCCTGCCCCACTTCGGCAATCAATCGCCGCAGTTCGGCCATCTCCCGCTCACGCCCGACGAGCGGCGTCTCCCAGCCCTCGATCCCGCGCACGCGACCGGGTTGCGTCTTCACGCCCAGGACACGAAAGGCGGGCACTGGCTCGCTCTTGCCTTTGACCTCGATGCCGCCCAGGTCTTCGCACTCGAACAACGGCGCGACGAGTTTATAAGTGTCGCCAGTGATCTGCACTGTGCCCGGTTGCGCCGCCTGCTCCATGCGGGCGGCCAGGTTGATGGCATCCCCCATCGCCGTGTACTCCACGCGCAAGTCCGAGCCGACCTCGCCCACCACGACCAGGCCGGTGTTGAGGCCGACGCGCACATTCAAGTCCAGCCCGCGCTCGCGCCTGACCTGCTCGCCGTAGGTCCCTATCCCGGCGATGATGTCCAGCCCGGCACGCACTGCTCGTTGGGGATCGTCCTCGTGAGCGATGGGCGCGCCGAAGAACGCCAGTATCGCATCGCCCATCAGCCGGGCGAGCGTGCCCTCGTAGCGATAGATGGGCGCGATCAGGCGCTCAAACGCGCCGTTCATCACCTCGGCCCACTCTTCGGGGTCGAGTCTCTCGGCGGCGGCCGTAGAGCCTTTGACATCGCAGAACAACATCGTCACCACGCGGCGCTCGCCTTCTACTCCTTCACCTTTCGTCCGGGCGGCTTCGAGCTTGGCGAGCAGTTCCTTGGGGATGTATTGGTGGAGGCGACTCTGTGGGGCGGCGGGCGCAGGAGCGGCTAAGGCCTGACCACAATGGCGGCAAAACTTAGCGGTGGGCGATACGGGCTGGCCGCATTGAGGACAGGCGCGTTCCATCGGCTTGCCGCAGTTCTCACAGAAGCGGGCGTCGTCGGGGTTAGGTGATTGGCAGTCAGGGCAGTTCATTTTATGCAGACTTTCCCCTCAACCGCTCACACAACACCCGCATCACGGCCAGGCTGGTCTCCGGGCGCTCGCGCAGCAGGCCCTCGAAGTGCTTCTGGTCAAGGCACAACAGGCGCGCCCCGCCCGCCGCGGCGAGCGAGGCCATGCGCGGTTCGCGGCTGATAATGGCCATCTCGCCCACGTATTCGCCGGGCTTGCGCCGCGCCAGCTCCACGCCTGCGCTGGTCAGCACGCGGATCTCGCCGGAGATGATGACGTACATCTCGTCTCCCATGTCACCCTGCCGGGCAATCACATCGCCGTCGGCAAAAGTGCGCTCCAGGGCAAGCGCGCCCACCCGCTTGAGGTCGGCGGGCGATAAATCTGCGAACAATGGGACGCGGCGCAAAAACAGGATGCGTTCCATAAGCGAGAGAGCGGCCAGAGTGTTCATCGCCGAGTCGCCATTCAAGGCCGAAGCCGCCGCCTCGCGCACCGTTGCATCAGAGTCGGATTGAGCGAGCTGCGCGAGCGCCGAACGCACCGGCGGGTCGAAGACGCCGCCCGCCGCCAGCGCCGCACACGCACGCAACCACGCGTCCGAGTCCTGCATCACGCGCAGCAAGCCATCGGCCTGGGCGGGCGCGGCCTCGGTGGACTCCCACAAGCGCAGCAGCGGACGGACGATCTGACGCTCGCCCACAGACTCAAGCGTCTCCAGCGCATTCGCGCGTTGGCCGGGGTCGCGGCTTTGCAAGTTTTCGATGGCGAGGGCGAGCGCATCGTGGTTGCCCAACAGGCTGAGGGCGCGCAGGGCATTGAGGCCGTGGAACAGGGCCTTGTCGCGGAGCGCGGCCGTGAGCAATTGAACCCGGTCGCTTCCGGGCAATTGCGACTCAATCCCATGCGATAAATCATTGTGATGCAAGGCGTGCGCAACGCTCTGACGAGCGTAATCCAGAATCTTCGGCGCAGCCTGGCGCGCGGGGAGATGCTCCAGCGCGAGCAGTGCGCCCGACTCGAGGGCGGGGTCGGAGAGCGCGGCGAGGGCCAGGCCAAGCGCAGAGGCGCCCGTGCGCCCGAGAGCGTGGGCGGCGGCCTCGCGCACCGTCGCATCAGAGTCGGATTGAGCGAGTTGCGCGAGCGCCGAACGCACCGGCGGGTCGAAGACGCCGCCCGCCGCCAGCGCCGCACACGCACGCAACCACGCGTCCGAGTCCTGCATCGCGCGCAGCAAACCATCGGCCTGGGCGGGCGCGGCCTCGGCGGCCTCCCACAAGCGCAACAACGGACGGACGATCTGACGCTCGCCCACAGACTCAAGCGTCTCCAGCGCGTTCGCGCGCTGTCCGGGGTCGCGGCTTTGCAAGTTTTCGATGGCGAGGGCGAGCGCATCGTGGTTGCCCAACAGGCCGAGGGCGCGCAGGGCATTGAGGCCGTGGAACAAGGCCTTGCCGCGGAGCGAGGCCGTGAGCAATTGAACCCGGTCGCCGCCGGGCAACTGCGGTTCAATCCCACGTGACAACTCGGCGTAATACAAGGCGCGCGCGACGCTCTGACGCGCGTAATCCAGAATCTTCGGCGCGGCCTGGCGCGCGGGGAGATGCTCCAGCGCGAGCAGCGCGCCCGACTCGAGGGCAGGGTCGGAGAGCGCGGCGAGGGCCAGGCCAAGCGCAGAGGCGCCCGTGCGCCCGAGAGCGTGGGCGGCGGCCTCGCGCACCGAGGCTTCCTCATCGCCCAGAGCGCGTATCAAATGCTCCGTCGCCCCTTCCGCATCCATCTTCGCCAACGCGGAGGCCGCCGCGCGCCGGATGATGGGCGACGGGTCACGCAGCCCGGAGACAACCGGCTCAAATCCGGCGGCGGCCCCCCACTCGCCCAGCGCCGCGATCGCGCTCACGCGGGCCTCGGCCTCGCCCATCGCCGCCATCTCGGCGAGCATCGTCTGCGTTTGCGAATCGGGACTCGCCCGGAGCAACGCGAGGGCGGCGCGGGCGCGCACCGTCGGGGCCGGGTCGGCGAGCAGAGGGCGCAGGTGCGCGCTCAGTCCGCGCGCGCCTCCGGCCAGTCTGCGCAGAGTCTCGACCGCCTGCATCCGCACTTCTGATTCGGGATCGGCGAGGCAGACCGTCACTTCGAGCAGGGCCGGGGTTGCGCGCGCCTGCGCCAGGGCGCGCAGCGAGGCCGCGCGCACTTGCGCGTCCGCGTCGGCAAGGGCGCTCATCAGCGCAGGCGCGGCCTCAGGCGCCGGGAGGCCGCCAAGAATTTCCGCCGAGACGCGGCGGATGGCCGGGTCCGGGCTGGAGAGACCAGCCACAATGGCGGCCACCGCGCCCGCGTCGCGCTGGAAGCCGCCGAACGGTTCTTCTTCACTGGAGAAGACCAGGGGCTGACCGGCGCGCAAGGCCGCCGCCAGCGCGCCGCCGTAGGCCCCCATCGCCTGCCACACCACCATCGTCGTCAACACCGCCGCGCCCAAGCCGATGAAATACAACTGCTGCGGTTGAAGCGCCTGCTCCCCAATCAGCAGAACCAGACCGGCGATGACGATCCCGGCCTGGCCGGGCACGCCGTCAATGAAAGCCCGCGTTTGGTCGCGGCGCTCTGCGGGGACGACGTTGAACACGGCCTGATAAGCCGTGCCGGCGATGCCGGAGAGGTACGCGTTCTGGATGAAGCGGAAGACGACGAGCGCGGGGAAGGCGGCATAAGCGGCGAGCGCGCCGAAGCCCGCCAGATAGATGAGCGGCAGGACGAGCATCATGCGCATGACGCCAAAGCGCGCGAACAGGCGATTGGCGAGAAAGAGCGAGACCAGAAACGCGACGCCGGTGCTGAGGGCTTGAAAGAGTCCGAAGAAACCCGCCAGGGCATCTTCCGCCGGGAACTGCTGCGCCGCCGCGCGCGAGAAGGGCAGGGCCAGCGAGAAGAACAATACCGCGAACAACACCGCGGCGGCGGACATCCAGCGCAGGAGGGGCAAGCCGCGCACAAAGCGATAGCCCTGCTGCATTTCGTCTATGATAGGCGTGCGTTTGCGGCGAACCGGGGAGCGGGCGGCCGGCGCGGTGGAACGGCCGATCAATGCGCGGCTAATGAAGACCGCCAGCAGAAGCGCTCCCGCCCAGACGAGAAGCAGGTTTTCCGAATGGAGCCAGTCGGCGAGGGGGCGCGTGCCCAACCCGCCCACCACCGCGCCCAAGATGCCGCCCGCGCTGAACAGCGGGAAGAGGCGTTTGGCCTGGCGGGTGTCACACGCCATCCCGGCCAGGCCCCAGGTCAGCAATCCTTGCAGCGAACCTTTGACGTTCATCCCCAGCCACAGCACGGGGTAAATCCACTTCTGATCGAGGGAGAGTAAGGCCCGCTCGCCGATGAGGAGCAACGCCAGCGCGAGGGGCAGGCTGACGTACAACCGCTCGCGCGCCACACGACCGAGCAGGGCCGTGATCGTCAGCGACGTGACCAGCGTGGTCACGCCGAGGGCCACGTACATGTACGGCAGGAACTGCACGCCGAAGCGGGCGAAGAACAGCGCCTCGATGCCGTTGCCGCCGATGCTGCCCCCCGCCGAGGTGAACAGCATCACGCCGATCAAGAGCATGGCCATCCGGCCCTCGCCGGGGCGGATTTTGAGGACGCCTGCCAGATGTGTCACACGGCTTGTTCTCCGCTTGAAACCGGCGACGACGAACGTATGCGGCCGCCGCGCCAGACCCGCTCAGTTCTGCCGCCGGGGGCGATACTGAATCGCCTCGGCCAGGTGCGCGGGCTGGATGGTCTCACTACCCGCGAGGTCAGCAATCGTCCGTGCCAGCTTGAGCACGCGATGAAAGGCGCGCGCCGAGAGGCCTAACTGCGCCATCGCCACTTTCAGCAAGGCAGTCCCCGCTTCGTCCAGTTTGCAATATTTCCGCACATCCGCCGGACGCATGTCGGCATTACAGGCCAAATCCGTCCCCGCCAAGCGCGCCCGTTGCTTCTCCCGTGCGGCCTCTACCCTCGCACGCACAGCTTCAGATGGCTCCCCCAACCGTTGGTCCGTCAATTTCTCGTACGCCACGCGCGGCACGTCCACGTGGATGTCAATCCGGTCGAGCAGCGGGCCAGAGATACGCTTCTGGTAGCGCGTCACCGTCGCGGGTGAGCAGGTACACTCGTGCGTCAAGTCACCCCAATAACCGCAAGGACATGGATTCATGCTCGCGACAAGCATGAAGTTGGCGGGAAACGTCAGCGAGCCTTTGGCGCGAGAGATCGTGACGATTTTGTCTTCCAGCGGCTGGCGCAGGACTTCGAGCGTCTTTTGCGCGAACTCCGGCAGTTCGTCCAAGAACAGCACGCCCCGGTGGGCGAGCGAGATTTCGCCGGGGCGCGGGTAATTTCCACCGCCGACCAGTCCAGCATGGCTGATGGTGTGGTGCGGCGCGCGAAAGGGGCGATGCTGGATCAGCGGCGTGCTCGGCGGGAGTTGATCGGCGACTGAATAGACGCGCGTGACGTCGAGCGCCTCGTCAATCGTCATGCGCGGGAGGATGGAGGGGAGCGCGCGGGCGAGGAGCGTTTTGCCCGCGCCCGGCGGCCCGGTCATGATGACGTTGTGCCCGCCGGCGGCGGCGACCTCGAGCGCGCGCTTGACGTGCTCCTGGCCCTTGACCTCGCGGAAGTCGGTCGGCACGAAAACCGGTTCGCCGCCCACAACAGGTTCCACGATGGTGGCCGGGATCGGTTCCGCGCCCGAAAGGTGGTTGACCAGTTGGGCGAGGTTCGTCACCGGGATCACGGTCACGTCCGGGATGAGCGCGGCCTCGGGCGCATCCGCTTCGGGGACAAACACCGTGCGGTAGCCCTGCGCCCGCGCAAGCGCCGTCATAGGCAGCACGCCGCGCACGTGGCGCACGCTCCCGTCCAACGAGAGTTCGCCCATCACCAGCGCGCCCTCGAAACTCTCGGGCAAAATTTGCCCGGCGGCGGCCAGCACGCCGAGGGCGATGGGCAGGTCGTAGGCCGGGCCTTCCTTGCGCAGCGCGGCGGGCGCGAGGTT
>DATDRS010000034.1:0-13027 GCA_035291605.1 Anaerolineales bacterium
TGACGCACGCGCACCGCTTGCGCCTCGAGGGCGAGCTGCAGATGGCGCGTGAAGTGCAGGCCAGCCTCTTGCCGGAAGAACTGCCGGAGATCCCCGGCTGCAGCCTGGCAGCCGAGTGGCGCTCGGCGCGGGAGATGGCCGGCGATTTCTATGACGTGTTTGCGCTGCCGGATGGCCGTTGGGGGATCGTCATGGCGGATGTCTCCGATAAAGGCGCGCCGGCGGCGATGTATATGGCCATGACGCGCAGCCTGATCCGCGCCAGCGCCAGTTCCCAGGCGAGTCCCGCGGCGACGTTGACGGAAGTCAACCAGCGCATAAACGCGCACTCATCGTGCGGCATGTTCGTGACCGTGTTTTATGCGGCGCTGGATGCGGCGGCGCACACGCTGGTCTATGCCAATGCGGGCCACAACCCACCGTTGCTGCGGCGCGCCACCGGCTCGATCGAAAGACTGATGTGCACCGGACCGCTGATTGGCGTCCTTGAAGAACTTGGGCTGTCGGAGACTGCTCTCACCCTCGCGCCGGGCGATACTTTGGCGGCGTACACCGACGGCGTCACCGATGCGCTGAATCCGCAAGGCGAGGAGTATGGCTTGACGCGCTTAAGTGCAGCCCTGGCGAATGCTCCCGCCTCAGAGGCGACGCTCCAACTCGCTCACCTGTCGAGCGACCTGGCCGCTTTCATACACGACGTGCCCCCATGTGATGACATCACTTTATTCATCCTGGTGCACGACCGCGGGACTTGAGCACGATCAGGATTGTGATCACCTTGCCGAAACATGACGGCTGATCTGATCGCCGGGTCGCTCTCCGGAATCGCTGGGCTATTGGTCTTTCTGGTGATCCATCACTTTTGGATCAGACCGATCTGGTTCATCTTACCGGTTGGTCTCATGATTGCCGGCTTCGGCGGACTGGCTGCCGGCTGGTCGTACACAGAAATCAAGACGGGCTTGCCGCCGCGGCCCTGGGCAGCCCTGGCGCTGGTGGCTGTGATCGGGGTTATCCTGGCGCCGTCCATCCTCCTGGCTCAACTCCGCCAGCCGCTGATCAATATCACGACCGGGATCATTCCCCCGGAGGAGGCCGGGCGTGTGACGCTTCACTTTGTCCTGGAATTGTTGATCACGGCAGGAGTGGTGGGCGGCCTGGCCGGATGGCTTCTTGGGCATACGCTGCGGGCCGCGATGGCTACCGCGCTGGCAGGGCTTGTGTTTGCGTTGGGGCCAGGGCATAACATCCCCTTTCTGGGGAGCACACCGGCGGTTGGGAAAGGACTGGTCCTTCTGCTCGCTATCACTCTGGTCTCGGCGCTGGTGCTGGTGGAAACGAGCGCCGGGCTGGTGAAGGAATAGATCGAGGAACCACGGGTGATTGGGCAAATCCCCTCCGGGTGGTATAATCCCGCCCGCTCTCCGAAGGAGAACTTACAGCCAACCCCGGAGGTTGCTTTGAAACTCCACGAATATCAGTCCAAACAACTGTTCGCGCAACACGGCATCCCTATCCCCAGAGGGAAAGTCGCCACGACCGCGCACGAGGCGCACGACATCGCCGACGAGCTTGGCGGGCGCGTGGTGATTAAGAGCCAAGTGCTGGTCGGCGGGCGCGGCAAGGCGGGCGGCGTCAAGCTCGCCAAATCCGCGCAGGAAGCCGAAGAACTCGCGGCGCGCATCCTGGGGATGAGCATCAAGGGTCTCCCCGTCCGTAAGGTGCTGGTGGACGAAGCGGCCGACATCAAACAGGAAATCTACCTGGGCATTACCAACGACCGCATGGCCCGGAAGCCGGTCATGATCGTCTCCGGCGCGGGCGGCGTCGAGATCGAAGAACTGGCGCGCACCGACCCGGCGAAGATCATCCGCGAGCACGTTGACCCGCTCATGGGCCTGCGCGATTACCAGGCGCGCAACGTCGCGCTCGCCATCGAGCTGCCCCGCGAGCACTGGAAGTCGTTTGGCCAGATTGTGAGCGGGCTGTACGCGACCTACCTGGAAACGGATGCCACGCTGGCCGAGATCAACCCGCTCGTCATCACGGGCAGCAACCGGCTGGTCGCGCTCGACGGCAAGATCGTGCTCGACGACAACGCGCTCTACCGCCACCCCGACCTGGCGGAGATGCGCGACCTCGACGAAGAGTCGCCGCAGGAGACCCAGGCCCGCAAGTACGGCCTGTCGTACGTCAAGCTGGACGGCGAGATCGGGTGCATGGTCAACGGCGCGGGGCTGGCGATGGGCACGATGGACATCGTCAAATACTTCGGCGGCAGCCCGGCGAACTTCCTCGACATTGGCGGCGGCGCGCAGGCCGAGAAGGTGACGGCGGCGCTGCGCCTCATCTTGTCCGATCCCAAAGTCAGGGCGGTGCTGATCAACATTTTTGGGGGCATCACCCGTTGCGACGAGGTCGCGCGCGGCATCCTCTCCGCGCTCAAGGAAGTCAACACCACCGTGCCGATGGTCATCCGGCTGGTCGGCACGAACGAGGCTGAGGGCCGCCGGCTGCTGGCCGATGCGCAGATGATCACCGCCGCCTCTCTGGCGGACGCGGCGCAGAAAGCAGTGGCGGCGGCGCGGGGGTAGCCGACATCCCAAATCCCAAGACCCCTATCTCGACAAGACATGGGTCATCGGGGTTTGGGAGTTGGGATTTCTATTATGAGCATTCTCGTTGACAAAAACACGCGTCTCCTCGTCCAGGGCATCACGGGCCGCGAGGGGCTGTTCCACACCGAGCACATGGTGGCCTACGGCACGAAAGTCGTCGCGGGCGTCACCCCCGGCAAGGGCGGCGAATGGGCCGCGGGCGTGCCGGTCTTCGACACCGCCAAAGCCGCGGTCGACTCGACCGGCGCGAACTGCGCTGTCATCTTCGTCCCCGCGCGGTTCGCGCCCGACGCCATGTTCGAGGAGGCTGACGCGGGCATCCCGCTCATCGTTTGCATCACCGAAGGCATCCCCATACAGGACATGATGCGGGTGCGCAACTATCTCGACCAGAAGGGCGTGCGGCTCGTGGGGCCGAACTGCCCCGGCCTGCTCACCCCCGGCGAGGCCAAGGTCGGCATCATCCCCGGTCACATTGCCGCGCCGGGCAACATCGGCATCGTCGCGCGCTCCGGCACGCTGACCTACGAAGTCATCCACGCGCTCACCCAGCGCGGCCTGGGGCAGTCCACCTGCGTGGGCATCGGCGGCGATCCGGTCAACGGCACGAGCTTCATTGACGCGCTGAGGCTGTTCGAGGCCGACCCGCGCACCGACAAGGTGGTGATGATCGGCGAGATCGGCGGGAACGACGAAGAGCAGGCCGCCGAGTTCATCGCCGACCACATGAGCAAGCCGGTCGTGGCGTTCATCGCGGGGCAGACCGCGCCGCCCGGCAAGCGCATGGGCCACGCCGGCGCGATCGTCGAGGGAGGGACCGGCCTCGCCGCCGACAAGATCAAGGCCCTCGAGGCCGCGCGCGTCAAAGTCGCCGCGCACCCGGAGCAAATCCCCGATCTGCTGGCATAGGGTCGGCCAACGGGATACGCACGACGCATACGCTCAACGTAGCGCGTATTCCGTAGTTCGTGCCTGTAGCGCCCTCTACGGGGCATGGCGGTCACTGCCTGCCCGTTGCTTTGCCCATGAAGTTGCTGCAACGTGTTCGCCTCGATCCCGGCTGGCTGGTCGTGCTGCTGCTCGCGACTTTTGCCGCGTGGCCGTTCCTCACGCGCGCCAGCCTGCCGCTTCACACCGACGCCGAACTGCACGTCTTCCGCACGTTCGAGATTCTGTCCGGCTGGCAGGCCGGCGTGCCTTACCTGCGCTGGGCGCCGGATCTGTTCTACGCGTTCGGCTACCCGCTCTTTAATTACTACTCGCCGCTGACTTACTATCTCGGCGCGGCCTATGGCTGGCTGTGCTGCGGCCTCGACTACGGCGCGGCGGCGGGGGTGAAGTTCGTGCTCGCCACAGCCCTTTACGTCGGCGCGGCGGGTATGTATCTCTTCGTGCGCGACCGCTGGGGCGGGGTGGCCGGCGTGGTCAGCGTGGCGGCGTTCCTCCTCTCGCCGTACCTGGTTTACATTGACCCGCACGCGCGCGGCGACTCGCCGGAGACTTTCGCGCTTGCGCTCGCGCCGCTGCTGCTGTGGGCCTTCGCACGCCTGCGCCGCACCGCCTCGCCGGGCGACCTGGTCCTCGCGGCGGTCGTCCTGGCGGCGTTGATCCTCTCGCACAACCTCATGGCGCTGATCTTCTTCGGCCTGCTGCTGGCCTGGCTGGCCTGGGATGTGTTCTTCGGTCAGATGTTCCTGCGGGCGTGGATCGTGGACGAGAGCCTCTCCACCCGTGCGGCCCGCGGGAAGGTGATCGCCAGCCTTGCCGGGGCGGTGGCGTTGGGGATCGGCCTGGCCGCGTTCATGTGGCTGCCCGCTGTCGTGGAGCGCGACGCCATCCAGTTCCGCAACGTCGCCGGGGGCGAAGGGACGTATTTCGATTTTCGCCGCTATTTTGTAGACGTGCGTGAACTGTTCGCCCCCGCGCTGATCTTCGACCTCGGCGCGACGCAGATGCGCTTCAATCGCAGCGTCGGGACGGCGCAATGGATTCTGGGCGCGCTGGGGCTGCTCACCGTGTTCCTGCCGCGCACCCGGCGGCTGTCGGCGCTATTCTTTGCCTTTGCGGCGCTGGCCCTCATTTACATGATCCTGCCCGCCTCGGTGCAGATGTGGGAGGCGGTCCCGCCCCTCGCGTTTTTGCAGTTCCCCACGCGGCTGCTCGGCCCGGCGGCGGTCGTCCTCGGAATTTTGGCCGGGGCCGCCGTGAGCTGGGCTGACGCAGTGCACTTGGCGTGGCGCTTCAAGCGCGTTGCGTTTGGCGCGCTGGCAGTCGCGGCGTGCGCCGCCTCGGCCATGCCCCTCACGTATCCACCCCCGTGGCCGGACTTCGGCCCGGTCTCGGCGCAGCGCATCCTCGAGAACGAATTGGCAGGCATCGGCATCGGCACGACTTCCGCCAACGATTTTCTTCCCGTCGGCGTCACCGTCGTCCCCGCGCCGCAGGCCTCGCTGATCGACTCGTACCGCGCCGGCGCGGTGGACAAGATCAACCGCCGCACTTTGCCTGCGGGGACGCAGGTGCAGGTCTTGGAACACGGCCCGCAGCACGACCGCTTCTTCGTCGCCGGCGTCGCCGGGTTTATCCTCCGTCCTTACACGTTTTACTGGCCCGGCTGGACGGCGTATGTGGACGGCGAACAAGTTCCGATTGAGATTGCCAACCCGGATGGGTGGATCACCTTTGCAGTGCCGGCCGGGACGCATGATGTCCTCCTCCGCCTGGAAGACACCGCGCCCCGCCAGGTGGGGTGGGCCTTGAGCGCGCTCTCGCTGGCGGCGCTGGTGGTCCTCGCGTTGTGGCGCATCCGGCTGCCGCTGGAGCGGCCGGCGCACGAGCCGCTCGAACGGAGCGCGGCGGCCCTCCTCAGCCTCGTCGTCCTGAGCGCCCTGGGGGCGCGGTATGCGGCCGACCAGACGGGTTGGTGGCGCGTTCGTTCCACCGATCACACCGTGCTGGTGGCTCAGCATCAGCGCTACGCCGCGCTGGAGAACGACGTCGCGCTGCTGGCCTTTGACCTTCCGCAGCCGACGGCCCGGCCGGGCGACGAGATTCCCGTCACGCTGTACTGGAAGGCGCTGACGCCCGCTTCCCTCGACCTGCGCGTATACGTTCATTTCATCGGGCCGGACGGGCAGTTGTGGGGCCAATCGGACAAATGGAATCCGGCGGATTTTCCCATGACCCGCTGGCCGCTGGACTACTACGTGCGCGACGAGCATCGGGCGACGCTTCAGCCCGATGCGCCGCCTGGCGAGTACTTCGTGCAGGTTGGCCTGTGGAACAGCGATACCGATGAGCGGATGCGCGTCCTCGACGCGAAGGGCAGGCCGACCTACGCCGACGGCATCGTGCTCGTGGATTCCTTTATCGTGCAACCTTGACCCTTGAGCCGTTTGTCATTGGGCCATTGGGTCAATGGGCCATTTGCCATTTAGCCATCTGTCACTCGTCATCTTTCAGTCATCCTGTGTCATTTCCCCATTCGCCATTCAACTTGCCTGCCTTCGCGCCCGATGTATAATCTCCTGCATCACCACCGGAGGGTTGCATATGCCTGACGCCACGAAAAATGTCCTGGATAGTTACCGTGCGGCGGTTGCCGCTGACCCCCAGAGCGCGGAGGCCCATTCCAATCTGGGCTGGGGATGCTACGGCCAGAAGCAGTACACTGAGGCGATTAAAGAGTTTCAGGAGGCTATCCGCCTCGACGCAAACTGGATGGATGCGCATTACGGGTTGGGGCTGGCCCACAAGGGCATCGGCGCGAAAACCGAGGCGGCCGCGGCCTTTGAAAAAGTGATGGCGCTCGCCCCGCAGTTGCCCGACGCCGTCCGCGCTCACATGCTGGGGCGGCTGGCCCACGGGCATATCAACGAGATCAAGACCGGCGACTGGGACCTCGACAAGGAGCTGCGCCACCACGAACCGTAGAGTGTTTCCGTGGGCGCAGATCCCCATGCCTGCCGCGCTCCTGGAGTTCCGGCCCTGATGGGCGGCTCTCCAAAGAGCGGGCGGAGGAATCCGGCTTCTGGACACGATTGACTAGAACGGCGGGCCGGCGTGCGTGCGGCTCGCCGTTGTCTTTTGATGCTGCCGTGGAGGGCTGATTTGTCCGGCTTACGCGTGATTGCGGGCGATGCCAAAGGGCGCAAACTGAAGATGGTCCCCGGCTCGGGCACGCGCCCCATCGCTGACCAGGTCAAGGAAGCGCTGTTCAATATTCTTGGGGAGGACGTTAAGGGCGCGGCCGTCCTCGACCTGTTTGCGGGCACGGGGAGCGTGGGGATCGAGGCCCTCAGCCGGGGCGCGGAGTACGCGGTCTTCGTCGAGAGCGACCGGCTGGCGGTGAAGACCATTCAGGAAAACTTGCAGACCACAGGCTTGGCTACATACGCGCGCGTCGTGCGCTCGGATGTCTTCATCTACTTGCGCAACGACCCGCGCGAAGGCTTCGACTACATTCACGTCGCGCCGCCGCAGTATCAAAACCTGTGGGCCGAGGCGCTCAGGGCTTTGGAGGCCCGCCCGGGCTGGGTGAACCCGGATGGAGTCGTCGTCGCCCAGATTGACCCCCGCGAGTTCGCCGAACTGCCGCTGCAGAACCTCACCCTCTTTGATCAGCGCCGCTATGGGAACACGCTGCTGGCTTTCTACGAGCGCCAGGGGACGTAGCCCCGTGAGTCGGTTGACTTCCGCCAGCGCCATCAGGTACTCGCCGGGCGGCAAGCCCGCCACGGCCAGGTCAATATCTGAGCCGGGCGCGAAATTGCCGCGCGCCAGCGACCCGAACAGAATCAGCTGGATTGCCCGGCTCTCCAGCCGTGGCCTGGCTCTTTACCCCAGCCTCATTGCTAAACCCAAAGTACAGGACCCTCACTGGACGGCTGTCAACCGCCAGGCGCTCCGCGCGGATCGTGTGCGTCCCCGGACCGAAGCCTGAGATTTCGACGTATCCCCCGTGCTGTCCCAGGTCGGACCAGATCGCCGAAGTATCGCCGCGCCAGACTTCTACCCCGTCGAAAAGCACGCGCGCCCAGCCAATGATGTAGTCGCCGTAGAACTGTACCCCCATGGCAGCAAAGGCTGCGTCGGTAGTGGCCTGCACCCAATCACCTTCCTGCCAAAGGATGCGATTGAGGCCATACGGGATGCTGTCGTCGCTGTAGGTAACCTGGATTCCCTTCGGCGGGGGGAGATCCGCGCTGTTGGCAACGGCATAGACGTCGGGCGGTTTGGAGTATTTGCGCGCGTCTCCGCGATGAATAACCACGGTGACGTCCAGATCCGGCGGGATGGCAGTCGGCAGAAATGCAGGACGTTCTTCGCAACCAGGCGGCTTGTCCCAATCGTCACTCGCGGCTGTCGCCGCATCCGGCGGCTCGCAGGCCAGCCAGGGTTGCTGGCTTAGATTCTCTCCCCTCAGGTTTATGGAACAGGGGTCGTCCACGACCTCCAGCTCGAGGCTCCCATCTGCCAGGCTCCAGGCATACTCTCCGGCGTCCTGCGGGCAGTAAGGATCGTTGAAGACGTGAAGGCGGTCGCCGGAGACGGTAAACGAGGCGAGGCTTCTCCAACCGGTGACGTCATAATAGATGCGCATCACCCCCTGGTCGAATTGCAGCTTCCAGATGCCTCCTGCTGGCCGATAGTCTGCGCAGCGGAGGCAGGCCCACCACTGCGGCCAGGATGGGTCGAACTTGGCATAGGTCCCATCCACCGGGCTCCGAGAGGAATCAGGGAGTGGGGTCGTATGCGGGTAAGGCGTCTGCGCCAGCAAGGCAGACCAGATACTCGTCGGGTGAGCCGTGGATTGGATCGCCGGAGACAGGACCGTCGGCGGTGCGGTCACGCTCGGTGCTGGTGACGCCGTAACCAGTCTTGGACGCAACGGCGAGCGGACGATAAGGAAGATCAGCGCCACACCAAGCGCGGCCAAAATGATGAGGGCAAGTATGGGGATGCGTTTTGTGAGTTCCACTCTGGTATCCATTCAGGACGGCAGTGTATGACCAAAGCATCTCTATTCAGGGTTTGTAGAAACGTGGAGAGGCGTGTTCAAGAGCAAAGCATCGCCAATCTGCGCGCCGCTGGCGTCAGTAATCATGACCCGCTGTAAATCTCCCGATCCATACCAGCCGATTTCCAGGCGATACGCCCCAGGCGCTAACGCAGCTGGCAAAGTCAGAGAACGCGTCTCTACAAACGTCTCGCCCACTTGCCACGCCGGGGTCGGATAAAATCCGGCTGACGGCGGGCTGTCGTTTCCCGACACCAGCCGTCCCTGCGGATCCAGGAGATGCACAAAAACAGTATACTCCGCTTCAGGTTGGGCCACGGCCTTCCACATCAGGTGAAGGCGCAGCGTGTCACCGGGCGCGGCCGGCTGGCCTTCAAGATCATATCCAACGAGCTGGGCGAAATCGCCAAAAACAGCCGATTGGGCGTGGGCAAGTGGCGGAGGCGGGAAGGCGCTGCGCAAGCCTAGGATTGCCAATGGCGTAAATGCATCTACAGGCGCGCCAGACTGGTCAAAAATGGGCAGCAGGTCCGGCTGGACCCCGTCATCAGCCAGCACAATCACGCGCGCGAGGGTCGGCGCAACTGCGTCGGAGTCCACGGGGAGTTTGTAGCGATCGGCATAGATTCCGCCTGCCCGCCAGAGTGAGGTCGGCCACGCGCCCCAGCCGGGGTAACTATTCTCGACCGCGATCGGCGTTAACTCGTAGCCCAGCAGACGCAGGTAGATCATGTAGTTCGATGCAATAGGCCGGAGCGCGCGCCAATACAGGGTCACGTCTAATGTTTCCCCCGCCTTGAGATGGGAAGCGCCGAGTCGAACGGCGACTAATTCCAGATCCTGGCCGTAGCGCAGGTGGACCCGGGAGGCGTCGCCAGGAATTTGACTTAAGGCCAGGGCGGGAGGGCGGGCATAAGCCGGCTGAATCACGAACGGCGGGACCAGGATCGCGATGATAAAAAACAAGCCCGGCATAAGCCATCGTCCTAATCCGTGTGGAAAAAACGCCTCCAGCCCAGCCACCAGGAGCACAGCTACCGCGCCGACGGCCGGGAACATCAAGCGTCCCTGGCTGGCCGAGGCCTTCAGCGTCCAGACCACCAGTCCCGCCAACACCAGTCCCGTCCAGGCGGTTAGCAGCAGCAAACTCGGCAGCATGGCCGCTTCCCATCGCCTGCGCGCTGTCCGGGCGATCAAACCGCCGAGAGCGGCGACGGTAACAAAGGCTAATGCGATATACACAGAGTGCGGCAAAAGTATGCTGAACCAGCCGAACAGACCCCAAAAGGACATGATCAGCCCGCGGAATTCGCCGATGATGTCCCCCCAACTCGTCGGGAGACGAGTTCGCCCGCCCAAGGCCAGGAGGATCGCTCCCTGGCCGGTCAATTCGCCATAGAGTTGCCAGTTGCGTAGATACCACCATCCGGCCAGGCCGGCGGCGCTCAGCAACACGACCCCGAAAACGATCATCCATTGATGCCGGGCGAGTTTGCGCGCTGCGGCCAGAGCGCCGGTCACATAGAGCGCCAGCGACAATAGCAGGACTCCAGCGCCTTTAGCCAAAAGGGCCAACCCCACCGATACGCCTAATCCAAGCAGGTTGCGCCAGGTAACCTGACCGCGCGTCACGCGCAAGAGAAACACTAATCCTGTCGTCGCCGTGGCCGCAATCGCCGTGTCGTTGGTGCAAGCGCCGCTCAGGAACAAAAATTGCGGCAAAAAAGCCACCGTCGCGGCCGCGGGCGCCGCCCAACGCGGATTGGTGTCGTGCGCCAACCAGAAAGTTGCGCCCACCGTCCATACGCCGAACAGCAGCGATACCCAGCGGGCAATATACATGGCCAGCACCGTGCTGTTAAATGGAAACCTTTCTCGATCCGTATGGATAAAGGCGTTCTTGTTGCCGGGGCTGTTGGGATCGCCTATATTAGCCTGCGGGTTTCTCCACAAGTAAGTATCGGCGTCGTGAGTATCAAGACGGTGGATGAGCGCCGCAACAGACAGATAATACAGCGGAGGCTGGCCCGCCTCGTGCGCCCATAGATCCAGTTCGCCGGCGCGCAGAACAGGGATCGAGCCGGTCTGCGCCAGACTCCAGGCAAAGAAGAAATGAGAGCTCTCGTCAGGCGCCTCAAAAAGAGGCGTGGTCAGGCTGTAGATTAATCCCAGGCCAATAAACGCCCCTGTGAGCACCCCCAGCCTCCACCCAGGCGGCTTGCGCGCTGCAATGGGTTCGACCTGCTTACTCGGCATCTGGGGCGTGGTCGTCCGCTACGCCCGCTCCAGCATAATCGTCACCGGGCCGTCGTTGTGAATCTCGACCTGCATGTGGGCGCGGAAGATGCCGGTCTGGGTGGGCACGCCGTAAAACTGCAGGCGTTTGGCAAAGTAAGCTACGAGCGGCTCGGCCTGATCCGGCAGGGCCGCGTCAATAAACGAGGGGCGACGGCCCTTCTGCGTGTCGGCGTAGAGCGTGAACTGCGAGACGACGAGCGCGCTCCCGCCGACCTCGAGCGCCGAGCGGTTCATCTTCCCCGCCTCGTCCTCGAAGATGCGCAGGTTGGCGGCCTTCTCCGCCAGCCAGTCGGCCTGCGCCTCCCCGTCGCGCTTCCCCACGCCCACCAGGATCACCAGCCCCAGCCCGATCTCGGCGACTTTGTTTTCGCTTACGGTCACCGATCCGTGAGAGACGCGCTGAATCACAAGTCGCATATTGGGGAGTTCTACTTACCCCGGTCCACCACGGCCTTGACGATCTTGACGGCGATGCTCCCACCCGGCACGATCATCCCCACCGCATCCGCCGTCATGTCGAAGAGCAGGTCGCGGGTAAGCACGCTCTTGATTTGGTCGCTGAGTTTCTTGCCGCCCGTGCGCATCTCCCCGGTCACGGCGTCAAACTCCACGACCGTTCTTTTCCCTTTGGCCGCCCATTCATACTCGAGGGCATAGACCGGGCGGAAGCTCAGGTCAATCGTGTTCACCTCCACCCGCTCTTCGTGGATCACCTGCGCCTGTTGCACCGGCTTGACGACTTCGGCCATCACCTGCCGCACGACGGCTGTGGCGCGCACCTGCGGCGGCACGACGAGCGTCCCCTCCGGCGCGAAGGCGGCTACGTCGGCGATTTCAGTCTTGGCCGCGGAGAGGTGCTTGCTGAAGTCGGCCTTCTCGCCGGAGAGGCCGTCGAAGATGCGGCTGACGCGCTGTTCCTCGAGGCAGTGCTCGGTTCCGCTCAATGTGAACGCCGGGCCGCCTTTCGCCTTGGGGTCTACGACTACGGCTTGCCCCAGCAGCGTGACGCGCTGCACCTCCGCGCCGCTCACGCCGACCGTGTAGGTGCGGCTGCGGTCGTAGACCGTGCGCACCGCGATGGCGATGTGCCAGAACGGTTCCAGCCGGTTCTCAACCGCGACGATTTGTATCTCTTCGGTCCTGGGGCGCGAGAGCAGCGCGCCGACCGTCCCGGCGACCAGGTTGGCTTTCTTCTGCTCCACCCGGTCGCGCGCCACGTCGAGAGTGAATTGAGGAATGAGGTGGAAGGCGTGTTCGGTGGCGAGGTAGATGTCCATCTCGGTACTCCCTTCTCTAATCTCCAATCTCTAGCCTCAAAAGAGATTGGAGATTACGGCAGTCCCACTGCCTCTCTCACTTCCGCCAGCGTCTCTTCCGCAATCGCGGAGGCGCGCTTGGCCCCGTCCTTCAACACGTCCCACACATGGTTCTCGTCTTGGGCGAGTTCGGCGCGCTTCTCGCGGAAGGGGGCGAGTTCGGCGTTGAGGTTCCCTGCGAGGATCTTCTTGCAATCCACGCAGCCGATGCCCGCCGCGCGGCACTCGCGGTCGATCATCGGCAGTTCGTCGGGCGAGAAAGTCTTGTGCAGCGTGAAGACATTGCACACCTCGGGCCGCCCCGGATCGGTGCGCCGGACCCGCTGCGGGTCGGTGACCATCGTCATCACCCTCGCCTGCGTCTCCTCGGGCGTGGCCGCCAGCTCGATGTGATTGTTCAGGCTCTTGCTCATCTTCTGCGCGCCGTCCGTGCCGAGCACCTTCGGGTACTCGGTGTTCTTCATCTGCGGCTCGACGAGCGCCTGCGACTTGGTGCGGAAATTGAACGTGCGCACGATCTCACGCGTGAACTCGATGTGCGAGGCCTGATCCACGCCGACCGGCACGGCGTCGGCTTTGTAGAGCGTGATGTCCGCCGCCATCAGCACCGGGTAACCCACCAAACCGTAGTTCACATTGTGCGGATGCTGGGCCACCTTCTCTTTGAACGTCGGCAGGTCGGTGAGCTTGCCCAGCGGCGTGAACATCGAGAGGATCGTGTGCAGCTCGGTCACCTGCGGCACGTGGCTCTGCACGAACATGATCGTCTCCGCCGG